>JAFXTB010000127.1 GCA_017525225.1 Kiritimatiellia bacterium | reverse complement strand
GATCCTCACCTCAGATGGGAATCCGTTCCAAAGTCGGCAAACGGGCACGGGCGAGTTAGCCCGTGCGCCAAAGGCAAGTTGTTTCAAATAGTTGTTTCCAAACATCAGAAGGCTCTGCGGTGAATTACGCAGATGCGCCCCAATTCAACCGTCTGTACGATTTGCGGATGCGCCCGACGCGGGGTTATGGTATAATTGCGGCCATGGACACGACACGCAGGACATTCATCGTTGCAACGGCCGCCGGCGTATTCGCAGGGCGGCATCTCTTCGGCCAGGCCGACCCCGGGGCCGAGCCGCTTGTGCGCTTCGGCATGGTCACGGATCTGCACTATGCGGACATCGACCACGACCCGAAGCCGCTCGGCGTGGTGGGGCGGCGCTTCTACCGCGAATCGCTGCGCAAGCTGGGCGAGGCCGTGGAGGTGTTCAACTCGCGCAAGGTCGATTTCGCGATAGAGCTGGGCGACTTCAAGGACTTCACCCGCGACCGCGAGGGCACGCTCAAGTGCCTCGACGCCATAGAATCCTGCTTCGCGCGCTTCAAGGGCCCGCGCTACCACGTGGCCGGCAACCACGACTTCGACTGCCTTTCGCCGGAGGAGTTCTTCTCGCGCGTGCCGAACGACGGGAAGACATGCCCGCGCGGCTACTATTCGTTCGTGCGCAACGGCGTCACCTTCATCGTGCTGAACGCCTGCCACGACTCGCAGATGCGCCCGTACTGCCGCTGCAACCCGTGGGACGACGCGAACGTGCCGCCAGAGGAGCTTGACTGGTTCAAGGGCGAGCTGGCGGCGGCCCGCGGCCCCGTGATCGTGTTCTGCCACCAGAGGCTCGAGGATTCCGCGGAACCACGCCACCTGGTGAGGAACGCCAACGTCGTCCGCGCCCTCATCGAGGCGAGCGGCAAGGTGAAGGCCGTCATCACGGGCCACCAGCACCGCGGCGCGTACCGAGTGCTGAACGGCATACCCTACTATTCGCTGCGGGCGCTCGTGTGCGACTCGGGCGAAGGTGCCAACAGCTTCGCCGAGGCGGCGATCTATCCCTCAGGCGCGTTCACCGTCACGGGATGGCGCCGCGCCCAGTCGTGCGGGGCGAAGGGCGAATTCCCGGAATGCGGCGTCATCGCGCACCGCGGCGACTGCGCCGAATACCCGGAGAACACTCTCCTCGCGTTCCGCGCCGCCGTGGAGAAAGGCGCGGAGATGGTGGAGCTGGACGAGTGGCGCTGCAAGACGGGCGAGCTGGTGGTGGTGCACGACGGCGCCGTGGACCGCACCACCAACGGCAAGGGACGCATATCGGAACTGACCCTGGCCCAGATAAAGGCGCTGGACGCCGGCTCGCGCAAGTCGCCCCGCTTCGCGGGCGAGCGCGTGCCCACGCTCGAGGAGGCGCTTGCCGTGTTCCCCAAGACCGGCATCTACCTCAACATCCACTGCAAGACGGGGTCCGCCGCGCCAGAGGTCGCCGAGATGCTCAGGCGCACGGGCCGGCTCGCCGGCTCGATCCTGATGATGGACCGGCGCGACGCGCTGGTGTCGCTGAAGGAGAAGTGCCCCTGGGTGAAGACCGGGCTGGTGATGAACACCGACGCCGGCTGGAGCAAGCCCTGGACCGAGGAGGAGGCCTGGCGGAAGCTGCGCGACGCGGCCAGCATCGGCGTGGACTTCGTGCAGATACTGCCCAACAGCCACTGCACGCCCGAGCAGATGCGATTCCTGCACGACCTGAACATCCGCACCACCTACTTCGTCGCGAACGACGAAAGGACGATGCGCGAGATCTCGGCCGAAGGCCACGACTTCATCTTCACCGACCGCTTCTCGGCGATGCGCGGATTCTTCCGTGCGCGCGGCTAGACCTTCCAGTAGATCCTGTGGCGGTGGAAGAAGAAGAGCACCAGCCAGCACACGGCCACATAGCCTAGCGCCAGCACCACGTTCCCCACGTCCTGCGGGAACAGCGACGCCAGCCCGCCGAAGAAGAACTTGTTCGCCTGCTGGAAGCCGATGAACCGCTGCAGCACGTAGATCGCTATCGAGTTCAGGCCTATCACGCGGAAGAACCCGAACCAGCGGCCCTGCCCCTTCACGTCCACGAGGTAGTGGAACACCGCCAGCGCAGCGAGCGATATGCCGCCCACCACGAGCGTGAAACTCGGGGACCAGAGTATCTTGTTGAGCGGGAACGACCAGGGGCCGCAGCCGAACGCCACGAACAGCCCGGCGGCGGCGAGGCAGGCGGCGGCGGCGAGCATGCGGCATGTGCGCGCGCCGCCCGAAAGCTCCTTGCCGCGGCCGCGCAGGAACTCACCCGCGAACATGCCGATCATCGCGGTGACGATCGCCGGAAGCGTAGAAAGCGTTCCCTGGTTCGAGAACACCCCCGGCACCGTGATCTGGCCGGGTAGCAGGTGGCGGTCGAGATACGCGCTGATGTTCCGCGCTGGCGAGAAAGGCCCGTCGGCATACGGCGCCAGGTTGGCCGGCAGCACGATCTCCCGCCAGTCAGGCGCCTCGATGAACAGCATCACGGCCCAGTATCCGAGGAGGAGCGCCGCCGCCACGGCCGCGCGCGCGCGCCATCCCTTCACGAACAGGAAGAGCAGCGCCGCGCAGAGCCATGCGATGCCGATGCGCCCGAGCACGGAGCCCCACACCAACGAATCGAACTTGAACTGCAGCGCGTTGTTGTAGACAAGGCCCAGAAGGAACAGGAGCGCCGCCCGCCTGACGCACCTGAGCGCGATCGAGCACCTATCCCTGCCGCGCTCGATCTGCTTCGCGCAGGAGAACGGGAAGGAGACTCCCGCGATGAAGAGGAACGTCGGGAAGATCATGTCCTGGAAATGCAGCCCGTTCCACAGCACGTGGCTGAACTGCTGCACGAACGGACCGGCGCTGTCGCAGCCCGCCAGCACGCCCAGCGCCCTGAACACCCCGGAACCGCCCATGATGAAGAACATGTCGGCGCCGCGTAGCGCGTCGAGCGATTCCAGCCTGCCACCCTTCTGCAGTTCGTCCACGGCCCTACTCCTCCACCAGCACCACACGGTCTATCCAGATGCGGCTCGGCTCGTCGCTGCCTGGACGGTACTTCCTGCCGGTGAACTTCACCGACGCATAGATGGTGAACGTGCGCCCGAACAGCTCCACCTTGTCCTTGAGCGAGAGCGACGTCTGCCATGTGCCCGTGAGCCAGATGTACGACTTCTTCGAATCCGGTATCTTTGCCTTGCCGATCTCATACCATGCGTATCCGCTTTCCGAGAGCGGCTTGGGGAATGTCTTCTTGATGACGGTGCGGCTCGCGCCGCCGTCATAGAGGCCGATGGTGTACGGCAGGTTGTAGTGGTGGCTGCCATCGGCATCCACCTGTATGGCGCGCCCGGCCTCGCTCTCGGGGTCATCGACTATCCGTACCGTCTTCTCCACGCCGGAACCGGGGTTGATCAGCTGCGCCGGGAAGTCGTGGATGCGCATGCCGGCGAAACGCTTGGGCGGCGGAATGCCGATGGCGGCCACCAGCTCGTCCGACGCGCGCCGCCGTCCGGACTTGGGGTAGCGTTCCATCCAGACGGGCCAGAAGGCCTTGAGCCGCTCGGCGGCATCCCTGGCCTCGGGAGCGTCCGTACCGCCGGACGAGCGGGCGCGCAGGCACACGAGGCGGTCCATCCCCACTCGCACGCGCTTTACGCGGGAAAGGAACGGCTCCCTGCCGCCGGTGGCGCGCTCGGCCGCCACGAGGATATCCTGGCATGCCGCCACGTCCTCGGGCTGGATCCAGTCAAATTCGGAGAGCGACGGGAACCAGGTCACCTTCCCGTTGTGCGCGCGCCGGGCGGCGTCGAGCCGGCGGCGGTATGCGAGCACGTGGTCCCCGGCCGGGCCGTAGTACTCGCGCATGAACGTGGCGATGAGCTCGTCGGAATCGAGCATGGGGTCTTCCATCAGCTTCGTCTCGAGGAAGTACTTCAGCTCCCACATGTCGGCCTTGTGCGGGCTCTCGTGCTCCCAGAAGAACCCGAACACGCCGCGTACGCTGCATTCGCGGAAGTAGTCGGCGTAGTGGAACTCGCTGGGGAAGGGAAGGCCGGTGAGCTCGCGCGTGTAGGTTATCGCGTAGTCCCAGATGGAAAGGTGGCGCACCGCCTTCGACCATGCCTCGAGGAAGTCGCGGAAGCGGGTGTTGCCCGGCTCGAACATGCCGGCGGCCATGTTGGACTGCGTGTCGCAGAGGCGCACCATCACGTTGTCCGCGCCGACGATCCCGCCCTTGGGCGGCTCCTCGGTGCCGTGGTAGGCGAAGGTGTTTACGATCACGTCGGGATAGTCGTCGCGTACCGATGAGGCGATGTCGTTGATGAAGTCGACCATGAGCCCGCTCAGGTTCCAGCGCTCCTGCGCGGCGACGCAGTTGGTGCAGGCGCAGTAGGTCCAGTTGTCGTTCTCGGAGATGTCGTAGATCGTGGGCGGATGGATGCCGCGCTTCTTCGCGTCCGCGCGGTCCTTCTCGATGAACTCCCGCAGGCGCTTCTTCATCTGCTCGCGGACCTCCGGGTTGGTAAGGCACAGCTGGCCGCCGTGCTGCCCGCCACGGCGCTTGCCGGTTTTGGCTTCGCACGAGTACCATTCCGGATGGTCCTTCAGATACTTGTCTGCCGGCAGGTAGTGGTCGAACGTGTGGCAGCCGTTCGGCGAACCGTAGCGATAGCCGAATCCAAGCCCGGCGCGGGCGAAGCCGTTCAGGCGCAGGCGGGCCGCCACGTCGCCTGCGTTGGGCTCGCGCATGCCGCGGTGGAGCGTGCGCATGCGGAACGCGGGACGGCCGGAGAGGTTGAGCCTGTCGAGGACGAGCGGCGAGGCAGGCGGCACGAACTCCTCCTGCGGCGACCACCAGCGCACTCCGCACACATCCTCGAGGAAGTGGAACACCGCGTAGAGCGCGCCACGGGTGCCGCCGCCGTTGAGAAGGATGTCGCTGCCGTACGACCTCACGAGCCACTGCTCATCGGGCATGCGCGACGAGATGTAGCCCTTGGACACGGCGAACGGCGTGTCGCCCACGTGCAGCACCACTCCGCCCCTGCCGTCCACGGCGAACTGCCCGGCCACGCGGCGCGCGAGATAGTCGCCCAGCTCCTTCGCCGCCCTCTTCTCCCAGGGCTGCGCGGCTTCGGGTGTGCGGATCTCGTACAGAGGCCCCGCCACGGCGGCAAGCGCCACAAAGGCAAATGCCGTAGCCATCATTCCTACTCTCATCTTCTCCTCTCCTTTTTCCTAACAACCAACAACTAACGACTAACCACCAACCACTAGCCACCAACCACTAGCCACTAACCACTAACCACTAATCACCTAAACAGGAGAACCGTTCCGAGCGGCCACGGCGAGTACTGGCGGAAGTTGGCGACCTTGCGCACAATGACGTAGTTGAAGTCGTCGAGCGAACGCAGCTCCGGGCCTCCATCCGGGCATGCAAGGTTGAACGCCAGCGCGATGTTGCTGCCATCGATGGCGAACGACGGATTGCCGACGCGCGTGGTGGACGTGTTCGACACCGTGAATACCGTCGTCGCGAGCGTCCAGTCCGTAAGGTTGCGCGAGGCATAGAAACAAAGCGCCGTGCCGCCGGGCGTGGTGGCCGCCCACCACACACCGCGCTTTTCATCGAGCCTCACGGCGAACGGACGGTCCGCACCGGGCAGCTCTATGCCGTACACGTCCACGGCGAGGCTGTCGCCCACTGCCGCACGCGACGCGAGATTCACGAGCGCCACGCCCTGGGCGTTGGTGCCGGCCGGCACGAGCGTAGCCACGATCCCGGATGCATTGGTGAACACCGGACCCGCGAATCCCTGGGCCTCCACCGTAGCGGGCGATGCCTGGAAGTCCGAGATTCCCACCGACGCGGTGATCGCGCCGGAGAGAAGCCCCACCCTCCCGGGCCGGTCCGCCTTGCCCTTCTGGAAATACGACTGCACGTAGCGTCCACCCGTGACCAGCTCCGTTCCGGGCGTAAGCGTCTGCTCCGATATGAGATCGGCCTCCTCGTAGTTGCCGATTCGCAGGATGGCCCTGTTCACATCGTTCGTCAGGAACAGCGTCCGCCCCTTGGTAGAATACGAATTGATGCAGTAGCCCACCCTTCCATCGCATCCGTTCGTAGGATTCGAGTATTCGACCGAGGTCCCGAGCAGCCCCTTGTCGTGCGATGTGCGGCCGAAGGAGTAGAGGGTGCTGTCGGCGGGACATTCAAACAGCGAACCCATGCAGGTGTAGGGCTGGAAACTGCCGTTCCAGCTGCTACTGCCCTTCTTCAGACACCAGGTCTCGTCACGTGCAAACCTGCCTATAGGGCGGTCCCTCAAGCCCGCAAGCACATACCAGTCGCCATTCGTCCTTACCTTGACGGCCAGCCCCACGCGAGGCGGCTCGTACGAGAAGGAATGCAGAATCGGAGTGCCGTAGCCGGAGGCGATGGAGTTGTCGTGCGTAGGCACCGCAGGACGCGATGGAGCGGAGAGACCGGCGGCGGTAGCGGCATACTCGTTGTATATCGCGGCAACATCCGCGTCCGATGGTGCGCCGTCGAAAATGCGCAGCTCGTCGATGAAGGAGCCAGCCGGCAGGTGGCCGACACGCTTCTCCGCAGAACATCCCAGCGTGAAATTGACGAACTGGTCCATCCCGAGCTTATTGTTGTTGGTGGATGTAGCTATCTTTACGCCGTCCTGCCAGATTGAAATATCGCCCCCCTTCTTCACAACGCCGACATGATGCCACTTGCCGTCGTTCAACGCGGCGGAGCTGTCGTTCTTCACGGTCAGCTCCTGTCCTGAAAATGAATTGAAGAACTTGAGCCTGCCGTCCAAGAAGGACAGCAGGAAACGGCCTCTGTTGTTGCCGCTCATGCGGTTCGACAGCAGGTAGGATTCCGATGTCGGCGCACCCGTCGTGCCCATCCACATGAAGATGCCGTAGTCCGACGATCCGGAAAGAAGCTGCCCGGAGTCCTCCAGCTCGCCGTGTGCATACGACTGATGGAAGTAGACGGCCCCGCCAGAGACGCCGCTGGCGCCGCTCTGGACCTTCATTGCACGTATCGGCCACTTGGGGGATATTGAATTCGTGAATACCACGGAGTTGGCGGGTTCGTCGAATTTGTAATGGGCTATCTCGGTGACGCCGGGATCGGTCTCGGTGAATTCATAGAACACGAACATCTTGTGGTTGCCCGCCGCTATGTCGAACTGGTTTGGTCCCTGAAGGGCAAGCGCGCCCGAATACAGATCCGCCGACTCCGGATTGCCGATCTTGAGTATCTGGCGGCCATCGAAAGACGCCATGTAGAACTCACCGCCGATCTTACTGATCTTGGTGCAGTTGGCGGTGTTGGTGACATTGAGCTCGGTCGCGCTTTTCTTCATCCGTCCGATAGGATCGGTGCTGGTGCTCGAATAGTCGAACACGCTGATGCCGGCATTGTAGCCTCCGACATACAGACGCTGCGTGTCCTCGTCGAGAAAGGCGACATTGGCCATTTCGTGGTAGTATTTCTTCGTACGCCGGGTGAAAGTGTCGCCATCGACATCGTACATGAACACGTTGCCGGATGTCGTCTTGTTGCGATCCGTGACGAAGATCGTCTTCCCGTCGCTTGTCTCGAACACAGGCCCGCGGACGCAACTGTATCCGTTCGCGATGGCGCCGCCGGAACCGTCCGACACCTTGAAGCGAAAGACGCAGCAGTTGGCGGGGGATTTGGCTAGGAACGACTGTGCGGTATAGATGTACTGGCCGTCGTGGGAGATGGTCAGGTGCTCCAGGCGGCAGACCTTCTTGCCGCTCGTATCGCGGATGTCGTCGACAAAGACGCCGAGATAGTTGCCTTCAAGGTCGTACTTCAGGATCCTTGCGGAGGAACGCTCTTCCTCGGGCAGGCTGCGATCGTCTATACCGCTCCACTCAACGACATATACGACACCATTGAGATATGCACCGGAAACGGGTACACGGCTATGTCCGTCGAAGGGATAGACGACGGTACGGACGAACCGCCATTGCGTGGAATTCACTTCGTAGAGCAGGATGAAGCAGTGCATAATGTTGTTGTCGCAGTTCGTCACCAGCGCACGGGTGCGCGTGTCACCGAAAGCTGTCGACAATGCCATCAAGGCGGCAAAGAGCAGCGTGCCAAGCTTCATGCACCCTTTCTGGAGTTTGCACTTTTGCACCGACTTGATCATGACTTTCTCCCGTTTTGAAGAATTGTGGAATACACCATGCCGAAATGGTATGGAGGATTGTACCAAAAATCCTGGCCATCCGCCATAGAAATCCTTCCGCCCGTACTTGAGTGACCGTTTACGGTTGTCTATTCACGCGCGGTTTGGTATTATTGAGGCACACCAAAGAAAGAAAGGCATGTGTATGAAAAAGAAACTGATTCCGGCAGCATTGGCGATGATCGCCTCCACCCTTGGCATGTTCGGCTGTACTGGTGCAAAAAACTCAGGCGACAGTCGGGTTGTCACCTTAGAGAATCGTTCTGGAAGAGTCGAAATCGACCTTCTCGGCGCAAGAATCCTTTCCTGGCGCGTGACTGGCAAGGAGGTTTTCTTCATGCCGTCGAATCCGCAATCGCCTGATGGCGACTGGTCGCACGGCGGCATCTCGATCTGCTGGCCCTGGTTCGGCAAAAAGGGATCCGCTGCCAGCTCCATACATGGTTTCGCCCGCAACAAGACGTTCGTGCTGAAATCTCGGCGCACTTCTGCAGCCGGCTCGTCCGTAACGCTGGGACTGGATCTGGCCGCAGGCGAGGAGTCGACCTTCCCCTATGCCGCCAGCCTTGAGCTGGTATTCACCCTGACCGATCGGTTGACCGCAACGATGCGTACGTTGAACACTGGGAAGGAATCGTTCGCCTTCTCCGGTGGCTTCCAGCCGTATTTTGCCGTAGGCAGCTACAAGGCCGTTACCCTGCATGGCGTGAAGGATATGGATTTCGCGGCCGTGGACGGAATGGATGCCGCATTCCCCAGGCGAGGCGATGCCTTTGCCCTGACGGACGCCTCAACCGGAAGAAAGATTTCCGCCACCGCCAAGGGAAACACCAGCCTGATTGTCTGGTCGCCGGGTTCGGTCGAGCCGCACAACCGCAATCTCGCCCCAGGCGACACAGAACGGTTCATTGGCCTCGGTCCGGCCTGCCGCGCAAAGGAAGGCGCCATCACGCTATCCCCTGGCCAAACCCACGAACTTGTGTTCGAGATGGCTGTCTCTCCGTGATGGGTGAAAAACGCAGATGCCCCCTTTCTTATCCCGGCGCGTACAGGGGAGGATCTGAATGTTGCCAGTGTTGCCAGTATCCAGTTCCAATGTCCAATTCCAATTGATTGGTAACTGGCAACATTGGAATTGGCAACATTTCCACATTGGCAACATTCGACCCCGTCAGGGGAGGATCTGAATG
>JAFXTB010000126.1 GCA_017525225.1 Kiritimatiellia bacterium | reverse complement strand
CGCCGGTCAAACCCGACGCGGAGCTCCACGTGTCCCTTCTTGGTGAACTTGACGGCGTTGCCGACGAGGTTGAACGCAATCTGCCTCAGGCGCTGCGGATCGAGCAGCAGAAGCGGCATGTCCCCTGCGCGGCACCGCAGCTCGAGGCCCGACTTGCCGCTGGAGACGCGAAACGCCTCCATCACCGCATGCATGAGGCGGGAGCAGTCCGTCGGCTCGGGATGTATTTCCATCTTGCCGGATTCCAGCTTTGAGAGATCCAGCACGTCGTTCACGAGCCCCAACAGGGTCTTGCCGCTCACGAGAATGGAATCGATCGCCTCCTGGCGCTCCGCCTCGGTCTTGAAGCCGGACGCGAGCATCGTCGAGTAGCCGATGATGGCGTTGAGCGGCGTGCGGATGTCGTGGCTGACGGTGGAAAAGAAGTAGCTCTTCGCCTTGGCCTTTTCCAGCTCCATCTCGCGCTCGCGGCGGCGAAGGATGACATAGAAGCCGAACATGAGCGCGAGGGCCAGGAAGTTCAGCCCCCCCTGGACAAGGTTGTTGCGGAAGATCGACCTGTTCGCCCGGGACAGGTCCTTGCGCAGGAGAACGCGCCAGTCGCCGTCGTCATGCCCGTGGCCGGCACGGTCCGGCGCAGCGGCCGCGCAGCTCTCGGCATGCCGGTTGATGATGTCCGCCAAGGCCTTTTCCGTCGTCTCGCGGGTCGTCTGCCGTATCCACACCACCGACAGGATCATGATGATGACGAACAGGGATATCCATGCGACGGGCGATTGGCCGAATCGATGCATGCGGTCGCGGCTGAAGACGGCGATGAAGGTTGCGAGGGCGGCAAGGCACCAGACGATCAGCACGAGGTAGGACTCCGTCGCGATCACGGTGGTGTCGAGCGAGACGAACGGCATGACGAAGAGGAAGACCACCACGATCGAAATCACAAGTCCAAGGATGCCCGTCGCCTGCGTGCCCCGGTCGCCGTGCCGGCGCGCCGTCTTGAACGCCGCCGCCGAGGTGTAGGCGTAGGCCACCGCCGCGCCGAGGATGGAGATGTCCACGACGACGCCGATGACCGCCCGCCCGAGCGGCACCACGAGAGCCGCCAGCGCCGCGATGGCGAGCACGGCGTTGCGCGGGGCGCCGTCGGCGTTCCTTCCCCCCAGGAACGACGGCAGCGCGCCGTCGTCCGCCATCGCCGCCGCCAGGCGGCTCACCGCGACGGTGTTGCCGACGAGGTTCGTGAAGATGGCGCCGATGAGCGTCAGGCCGATGAGGAACATGCCCGCCTTGCCGAAGTAGCGGCTGGCCACGTCGAATGCGTGGAAGTCCGGCTCGCCCCCCGAGCTGGCCAAGCTGGCCACGGCGCCGGTCCAGTCCGAGGAAGAGGCGTCGCCGAGCGTGAACACCGGAATGGCCGTGAGAAACGCGTATGCGACCACGGCCGTGGCGAGCGTGGCGAGCATGACGCCGAAGGCCTTCCGCGCGGGGAAGCGGAATTCCGCAGATGAATTCGAAATGGCCTCGAAGCCGACGAAGAGCCACGGCGCGATGGCGAGGATGTTCAGAATCTGGAAAAGGCCGTTGCCGCGGTCAGGGGCGAAGAACGGGCGGATCGTCTCCAGCCCGCCCTCGTGGTTCAGCGCGGCCGCCGCGAAACAGACGAAGATTCCGGCGGCAAGCATGACCGCCAGCACCGTCTGGACAATGCCCGAAAGACGGCATCGGCAGCAGATTGCGGAGGCGACGGCGATGGCGAAGAAGGAGAGCAGGATGTCGCCAAAGTAGATGTCGCTGTTCTGGATCGTGTAGTGGAACCCGAAGCGGAAGGCGTCTCCCAGCGTGTAGTGCGCCACGACCACCAGCGCCGTCACGTCCAGCCAGACGATTGCCAGGTAGGCGAAGCCAAGCAGAAAGCCGCAGAGGAATCCATGGTCGTGGCCAAACGCCTTCGACGCGTAGGCATACGCGCCGCCGGGCCCCGGCCAGCGGTTGATCATGTAATGGAAGTTCCACGCGACGACGGCCATGACCAGCCCGCCGATGAAGACGCCAAGAACCGTGCCGAGCGGCCCGGCCTTTGGCAGAAACTCGGTCCAGGGCATTACGAAGGCGTCGGAACCAATGGCGCAGCCGAAGGCGAGCGCCCACGCGCCCAGCATCGAGAGGTGCCGCATCGGCGATTTGGCGGAGCTACCGTTCATATCGCGCTCCCTCCGTTCCGCCGCAGGGCCTGTTCCAGCACCGCAGTCGTGACGGGCTTCAGGAGGATGCCGTCGAATTTCATTTCGGCGGCCTTTTCGCGCATCTCCACGTCGGCCGTCACCACGAGCACGCGCAAAGAGGACAGCGCCGGATTGGCGCGGATGGCCTTCACGAGCCCTTCGCCGTCCAGGTTCGGCATCCACATGTCCGTGAGGACAAGGTCGATCGGCGTTTCGCCCGGCGCTTCCAGCTTGGCAAGCGCCTCTTGGCCGTCTGCGGCCAGTACGGTTTCGTAGTCGCCTAGCCTTTTCAGGTGGGCCTTGAGGACCATCAGGTTCATCTTCGAGTCGTCAACGATGAGGATGCGGCGAATCGAACGCGGCGGCGTGCCCGGCGATTGCGCCACGTCCGGGGGTGCAGATGCCTCCGGCGTCCCATTTGTCCCATCCGTCCCCTTCGTCTCTTCCGTCTCGTTCGTTCCGATCGACCGCACGTCGGGAATCGTGATCGAGAAAGTGGAGCCTTGCCCGAGTTCGGACTTCACCTTCAGTTCGCCGCCCATGGCCTTCACCAGCTGGCGGGAGATGGCCAGTCCCAGCCCGGTGCCGCCGTTGCGCGCGAGCTTCGCGCCCACCTGGACGTAGGCCGAACAGATGCGCTTGAGGTCCTCTTCCCGGATGCCGCAGCCGGTATCTTCGACCGACAGGCGGAATACGCCCACCTCGGATCCCTCCGTCCGTTCGTAGTCGGCCTTCAGCTCGACATGCCCCTTCTCGGTGAACTTGACGGCGTTGCCGACGAGGTTGAACACGATCTGCCTCAGACGCTGCGGGTCGAGCATCAGCATGGGCATCTCCCCGATCTCGCAGCGCAGCTCCATGCCGGGCTTGTCGCCAGAGACGCGAAAGGCGTCCATCACGACGTGCAGGAGCCGCGAACAGTCCGTCGGCTCCGGGGATATCTCCATCCGGCCGGATTCAAGCTTCGAAAGGTCCAGGACGTCGTTGATGAGCCCCAGGAGCGTCCGGCCGCTCACCAGGATCGAATCAAGCGCCTGTTCGCGCTCGGCATCGGTCTTGAAGCCCGTCTTGAGCATTTCCGAAAAGCCGATGATGGCGTTGAGCGGCGTGCGGATGTCGTGGCTGACGGTGGAGAAGAAATAGCTCTTTGCCAAGGTATTCTCCTGCTCCAGCCGCCGTTCGCGCCGGCGCAGCATGGCGTAGAGGCTGAACATGATCACAAGGGACACGGCCATGAGGCCGGCCTGCACGAGGCCCACGTGCACGAGCGAGCTGTTCACGGCGTCCAGCTGGCGCGTCATGTTGTCGCGCCAGCTGTCGGGCGCGCCGGCGCGCGTGCCGACCGCGCAGTTCCGGTCATGGAAAAGGCGGATCTCGGAGAACGAACGCTTCGTGGCGTCAACCGATGCCTGGCGCATCCACATGTGGGACATGAAGAAGATCATCACAAGGAGGGCGATCCACACGACCGTCGAGTGCCCGAAGCGCTGTTCCTGGTCGCGGCCGAACAGGAACCGGTAGAAGACGAATCCGAAGATGCACCACAACACGAGGATGAGATAGGATTCGGTCGCCATCATGCTGCCCGAAAAGTAGTTTGGCAGGATGAAGAGCACGCAGATCGCCCCCGAAAGCAGCAGTCCGCAGGTCCCCATGGCCATGCCGAAGCGGTTGCCGACGGTGCGCGCGCGCCGGAACGCGGCGGCGGACGTGTAGGCGTAGGCGATTGCGGCGCCGATGGTCGCGACATCCACGATGAAGCCTATCGCCGTCCGACCGAGGAACGGAATCAGCAGCGACACGCCGGCGACGAAGACGACGGCCCCGGTCGGCGTGCCGTCGGTCCCCTTCGCGCCCAGGCCGGCCGGAAGCACGCCGTCGGCGGCCATCGCGTACAGAAGCCGGCTGACGACCGTCAT
>JAFXTB010000125.1 GCA_017525225.1 Kiritimatiellia bacterium | reverse complement strand
GATCCTCACCTCAGATGGGAATCCGTTCCAAAGTCGGCAAACGGGCACGGGCGAGTTAGCCCGTGCGCCAAAGGCAAGTTGTTTCAAATAGTTGTTTCCAAACATCAGAAGGCTCTGCGGTGAATTACGCAGATGCGCCCCGATAATGGCAGGATCAGATTAATCCCGCCACAGGCCACGGAAATGTGGTACAATATGCGCCATGGAGAATCCTGTCAACGACAGCTGAAATGAGACGCCTCGCGCAATATGCCGTACTTTCCCTGCTGCTGCAGACGGCCTTCGGCGACGTGCTGTGCGGCACGTGGAACCTGAAGTGGTTCCCTTCCGGGCGCGCCGAGCATCGTGCCTCGGAGCGCGTGGAGAAGGCGAACGTCGCCGATGCGGCGGACGTGGTACGCAGCGGGCTGCGCTCGGCGGGCCTGCTGAAGGGTGCGTCCAGGGCCAGGGCCATTCCGTCCGGCAGGGACGTGATCCTCTTCTTCCAGGAGGTACGCGACGAGGCGGCCTGCTCCAACCTGCTGGCGGCGGTCGGCGCGACCAACCTGACGCTGGCCAGCGTATCGGCCTTCCGCGACTGGGACAGGCGGCTGCTCTGGCAGCAGTGCGGCATAGCCACCACGCTGCCGGTGGTGGAGTCGTCGTGGTCGTACTGGCGGCGTTCCGGCATGAAGCTCTTCCTGCCGCGCGGCTACGCCTACGCCGTGCTCGACGCCGGGGGCGACGGCCTCATCGCCTGCTTCTGCGTGCATCTGAAGAGCAACTACGGCGCCACCAGCGCCGAGGTGCGCGAGCAGAACATCAGGAAGCGCGAACTCGCCGTGAAGCAGCTCGCCGAGATCGTGAAGAGGCTCAAGCCCGTGGATGGACGCAAGATCGACAAGGTGGTGGTGGCGGGCGACTTCAACACCGATCCAACATCCAGGCGCTTCTCGGCGGACGGCACGCTCGCCGTGCTGACCGACGCCGGATTCGTCAACTGCTTCGAGGGCCTGCCGCTGGAAAGGCGCGGCACGCATCCTGGGAACACGAAGTATCCCGACATCACGTTCGACTACGTGTTCCACCGCGGCTTCGCCGGCGCGGACGCGCCGACGCTCTCGCCGGAGGTGCCGCTGTCGGACCACCGCATGGTGTGGATCCTGCTTAAGATGCGGAACTAGTTTGGACTAGAATGAACAAGGTTGGCAAAGTTGTGAAGGTTGTGAAGGTGGAACTAGATTGGACTGGAGTGAACAAGGTTGGCAAGGTGGTGGAGGTTGTGAAGGTTCGGAAGGTTGAGAACCCTCACAACCCTCACAACCCTCACAACCTTCGCAACAAGAAGTCACTAATCAGCCACCAACCAGCAACTACACAACCTTCACAACCTTCGTAAAAAGGATGCCGATAAATTGCTAAATTAAAATGGAGCATGGAATGGACGATGTCATAGTTGTGGGCGCCGGCGTGGTGGGATGCGCCACCGCGCGCGCGCTGACGCGCTTCAACCTGAACGTACGCGTGCTCGAGGCCGGAAGCGACGTCGCCGAAGGCGCGAGCAAGGCCAACAGCGCGATCGTGCACGCCGGGTTCGACGCGAAGCCGGGCACGAACAAGGCGAAGTTCAACGTGCTGGGCAACAGGATGTTCGAGGATGTCTGCCGGGAGCTTCGGGTGCCGTTCCGCCGCAACGGCTCGCTGGTGCTGGCGTTCGGCGCGGAGGACGAGAAGGTGCTTGCGGACCTTGCCGGGCGCGCCGCGCAGAACGGCGTGCCGGTGGAGGTGATCACCCGCGAGGCGCTTCTGGCGCGCGAGCCGAACGTGTCGCCCGAGGCGACCGCGGCGCTCTGGGCGCCCACAGGAGGCATCTGCTGCCCGTATGAACTCACGTTCCGCATGGCGGAGAATGCAGCTGCGAATGGTGCCGTATTCACTTTTGATGCGAAGGTGGAGAAGGTTGAGAGGGTTGAGAAGGTTGAGGGGGATGAGAGGAAGTGGGTGCTTGGGTGCGCGGACGGGCGCATGTTCGAGGCGCGGGCGGTCGTCAACTGCGCCGGGATCCGCTCCGACGAGCTGAACAACCTCGTGAGCGAAGTGAAGTATTCCATCCAGGCGCGGCGCGGGGAATATCTGATGCTCGACAAGGACGAGGACGGCACGTTCTCCGCGACCATGTTCCAGGTGCCGTCCAGGATGGGCAAGGGCATACTCGTTTCGCCGACCGTGGACGGCACGGTGATAGTGGGTCCCACGGCCGAGGACATCCCCGGCAAGGAGGACTGCGCCACCACATACGCCGGGCTGGAGAAGGTGGTGGCCGGCGCGCGCCGCACGTACCCCGGGCTGCCGCTTGGCAAGGTGATAACGGAGTTCAGCGGGCTGCGCGCCCACGAGACGACCGTGGGCGACTTCATAGTCGGCGAGGCGCCGGATGCGCCGTGCTTCTTCAACGCGGTGGGCGTGGAATCGCCCGGGCTTACGTCCGCGCCCGCGCTGGGCGAATTTCTCGCGGAAGGCGTGGCGGCGCGGATGGGGGCGTCGCGCAGGAACCCGGCGCTCATATCGAAGGACGTGTCGTGGTGGCCGAAGACGCGCGACCTGCCGCCGGAGGAGCTTGCGGAGCTGGTGGCGCGCGAGCCGGCGTTCGGGCGCGTGGTGTGCCGCTGCGAATCCGTTACCGAGGGCGAGATACGCGCCGCCGTGCGCGCCAGGGTGGGCGCGCGCACGCTGGACGGTGTGAAGCGCCGCACGCGCTCCGGCATGGGACGCTGCCAGGGGGGATTCTGCACGCCGCGAGTCATAGAGCTGCTGGGCGCAGAGCTGGGACTGCCGCCGGAGGCGTTTCTCGCCTCGCGCAAGACGGCCCCGAAGGCGCTGAGGGACGCCGGCGAAGGGGGTGCCACCGCGATTCCGGACGGCGGCACAGTGGACGTGCTGGTAGTGGGCGCCGGCCCGGCGGGCCTTGCGGCAGCCTGCGCCGCGAAGGAGGAGGGCGCGCGCACGGTGCTTGTGCTGGAGCGCGACGATGCGCCTGGCGGCATACTGCAGCAGTGCATACACAACGGCTTCGGGCTTCACCGCTTCAAGGAGGAGCTGACGGGCCCGGAGTACGCGCAGCGGGACGTCGACCGCGCGAAGGAGCTTGGCGTGCTGGTGGCCTGCGGCACGATGGTGCTCAAGATCGAGAAGGGGGCGCCAGCGCGGGTGACGGCGATGAGCCCGCGCGGCGGGCTCAGGATATACCATGCGAAGGCGGTGGTGCTGGCCATGGGCTGCCGCGAAAGGCCGCGCGGCGCGCTGATGACGCCCGGGACGCGTCCGGCGGGCGTGTACACCGCCGGAACTGTGCAGAGGCTCGTGAACATGGACGGCATCATGCCGGGCAAGCGCGTGGTGATCCTCGGCTCCGGCGACATCGGCCTGATAATGGCGCGCCGGCTCACGTTCTCCGGCGCGAAGGTGCTCGCGTGCATCGAGATCATGAAGAAGAGCTCGGGGCTGATGCGCAACGTGGTGCAGTGCCTGGACGACTACGACATCCCGCTGCTGCTCAGGCACACCGTCACGGAGGTGGAGGGCGTGGAGCATGTCACGGGCGTGAAGGTGAGCGAGGTGGACGACGCCTTGAGGCCCATCCCCGGCACCGAGACGCACTACGACTGCGACACGCTGGTGCTTTCCTGCGGGCTCATACCGGAGAACGAGCTGACGCGCAAGGCGGGCGTGGAGATGGACCCGCAGACGCGCGGGCCGAAGGTGGGGCCGGACATGTCCACAAGCGCGCCCGGCATATTCGCGGGCGGCAACGTGGTGCGCGTCTACGATCTGGTGGACTGGGTCTCGCGCGATTCCGCCATTGCCGGTAGGAACGCGGCTAGGTACGCCAGGGAGTTCGTCACGCCGGGCGCGTGACAGGAGGTTGCATGCTATGAAGAAGAAGATGATCTGCATAAACTGCCCGAAGGGATGCGAGCTGGAGGCGGAGATACTGCCGTCGGGCGAGGTGCGCGTGACGGGCCACACGTGTCCGCGCGGCGAGGAGTACGGCAGGGCGGAGGCGGTGAACCCCACGCGCATGGTCACGGGCCTGGTGCGCGTGGCGGGGATGCGCAAGCCCCTGCCTGTGAAGACGCGCGCACCGGTGCCGAAGGCGAAGATCCCGGACGTGCTGTTCGCGCTTTCGCAGACCACGGTGCAGCTGCCGGTGGCGATAGGCGATGTGGTGATCCCCGATGTAGCGGGAACCGGTGTGGACATAGTGGCGACCACAATGCTATAATATATGCCCCCATCAGGGAATAAGGAAGAAGGCAGAACGATGAGCGAAAAGAGACTGTTGTCGGCCAACGAGGCCGTGGCGTACGGAGCGGCGCAGGCCGGCTGCGTGGTGGCGAGCGCGTATCCGGGCACGCCCTCCACGGAGATACTGGAGAACATCGCGAGGTTCAAGGACACCATCAAGTGCGAATGGGCCGTGAACGAGAAGGTCGCGATGGAGACGGCAATCGGCGCCTCGATGGTGGGCGCACGTTCGCTCACGGCCATGAAGCACGTGGGCCTGAATGTGGCGATGGACCCGCTGATGACGTTCACCTACGTGGGCGCCACGGGCGGCATGGTGGTGGTCTCGGCGGACGACCCCGGCATGCATTCCTCGCAGAACGAGCAGGACAACCGCAACATCGCGAAGTTCGCGCGCATGCCGATGTTCGAGCCGTCCGACTCGCAGGAGGCGTACGACATGGTGCAGGCGGCGTTCGAGGTGTCGGAGAAGTACCATGTGCCGGCGATGCTCCGCCTGACCACGCGCACGTCGCACTCCAGCTCGCTCGTGAACCTGGGCGAGTTCAGTCCCGCGCCGCACCCGGCGATCCCGTACGTCAAGGACATCACGCACACGATCCCCGTGCCGGCGTTCGCGCGCGGCCAGCGGCTGGCGGCGCAGAAGCGCACGATGGAGATGTCCAAGGCCGCCGACAGGTCGCGCTTCAACCGCATAGAGCCTGGCAAGCGGCAGATCGGCATCGTCACGAGCGGGGTGGCGTACCAGTACGTCAAGGAGGTGTTCCCGGAGTTCACGGTCCTGAAGCTCGGCTGGACGAATCCGCTGCCGGCGGGCCTCATCCGCAAGTTCGCGAAGTCCGTGCGGCACCTCGTGGTGATAGAGGAGCTGGATCCGTTCCTGGAGGAGCAGATCCGTGCGCTCGGCATCAAGGTGCAGGGGCACAAGACGGAGCTGAACATGCTCGAGCTGAACCCCGACCGCCTGCAGAACCTCCGCCACGAGCTCCTCAAGGACGTGCCGCGCAGCAAGACGCATCGCGTCGACGCCACGCTTCCCACCCGGCCGCCCGTGCTGTGCGCGGGCTGCGGACACCGGAGCGTGTTCTACACGCTCGCGAAGCTCGGGGCGACCGTCACGGGCGACATCGGCTGCTACACGCTGGGCGCATTCCCGCCCCTCAACGCGATGGATTCCACGATCTGCATGGGCGCCTCGATCGGTAACGCCGCAGGCATGAGGAAGGCCGGCCGCAAGGGACGCATCTGCGCGGTGCTCGGCGATTCGACGTTCTTCCATTCAGGCCTCACCGGGATACTCTCGGCCCTCTACAACGGCACGCCCGTCACGACGGTGGTGCTGGACAACCGCATCACCGCGATGACCGGCCACCAGGACAACCCCGGCACCGGCCGGACGCTTGCCGGCGACCCTGCGCCCGTGACGGAGATAGCGGATGTCGCAAGGGCGATGGGCTACAAGAAGGTGGTGAAGGTGCCCGCCGACGATCTTGCGGAGCTGGAGAAGGTGCTCAAGGACGCGATGGACGGCGACGAGGGCGCGGTGGTGATAGCCCATGCCCCCTGCCGCATAGCCGCGCGACTCACCAAGGAAGGGCTCTGCGCCGTGGACGAAGCAAAGTGCAAGGCCTGCGGCGCGTGCTTCAAGATGGGCTGCCCGGCGATGACGCGCGGCAGGGAGGTCGCCCCCGGGCGCTTCCAGATGAAGATCGACCCCACGCAGTGCGCCGGGTGCAGACAGTGCTCGCAGGTGTGCAGGTTCGGCGCGATAAAGCGCGTCAGGTGACCATCGCATGTCACGCCGGCGCGTAGGCGACTGCCATGTGATCGGGCTTGTGGTGACCACGTTCATCAAGCCCCATCGTGACGTCATGCTGGGCATGGATGCGGCATGGCCGCCGCCGCGACGTCGATTTGTGCTTTTTTTTGCACAAAATGGGTTGTTCCATACCTCCGGATATGGTATAATTTGCCAATTCTAACAGGTGGATTAGGTGTTCGCCTCCTTTTCGCGCGTTTTGCGTGCGACGGGGGTGTATGTCTATGAATCTGGAGGTGCTATGGAAAATATGAGAAAGATAGCCATTTGCTTGGCGCTCGGCCTTGTTGCGGTCGGGGCGCTGGCGGCTACACATTCCTCTGCCACGGCGGAACACGCTCAAGTCGAGAGGCTGAGCAGGCGGAGCGTACACGGCAAGATTGCCGTGAAGGCGTGCGGAAGGCATTTTCCGGGCAACGCGAAGATCTCGTTCGCGCGTACGCGCTCGGAAAAGGCGCGCGGCAAGGTGGTTGACGGTCTTGCGAAGAAGTGGCGCGCCCGGCACGGCGGCAAAAGGCATGCCAAGGCTCCGTCGCCGCGTGTGCTTGCGATGTACGACGTTTCGATCGACGAAGGCGGCCGCAAGTGGCAGCCCAAGGCCGGCGAGCCGGTGCGCGTCGAGATGGAACTCGACGAGCCGGTGCAGGTGACCGCCGCGTCAAGCCTCGGCGTCGTGCATCTGGCCGACGACGGCGAGGTGGAGGAGCTGGATTCCTCCCGCTACGGCTTCACGTACAACGCCGACAAGACGGCCGTGACGGCGTTCTGGTTCTCGGCCACGGGCTTTTCCATCTACTCCATCATCGACAATTCCGGCGTCCTCGTCACCCCACGCCGCTTCTACCATTTCTACGACCATCCAGCCGATATCGCCGGCTCGAACGCCGTGCAGGCGTTTCCGTACAGGTACACCGACGCCTCGAACGACGTCGTCAACGTCCAGATCGTGAAGTCCGGCGACGAGCTGAAGGAGCCGCCCGTGCCGGAGGAGACGTTCGACGAGTTCGGCAACATCGAGAGCGTGTTCGAGGGCTGGTACGTGGTCCAGGCAGGTCCGCGGCCGTCCGGCGCCGCCGAAAGCAAGCTCGATTCCATGAGCGAGCCTTTCGTGTTCGTGTGGCCTACGGGCGTCACGGACAACCGCCTCTCGTTCACCAACGCGGTGACGGTGACGGAGAGCGCGGATTGGGACTACTACGTGGCGCCCTTGTTCGAGCATGCGCGCTATCTGCAGTTCAACGAAAACGAGATGGCGGACCAGGATGCCGCCGCGCACATCGTCGACCGCAAGATCATCGCCATCAACGACGAGACGGGCATCGCGCACATCCGGGTGAACGACGTCTCCGCCGCGCTCAAGAACAGCCGCAACGAATACTTCAGCGGCTGGCAGTACGTGAGCGGCGTCGATCCAGCGACGGGCGCGAACGTCATATCGAACCTCATCATGTACTCCGCCGCCGGTCTGCCGCAGGAGGCGTTCATAGACGTGGACCGTACGCTCTTCGACGTGTCAGGCGGCGACACGATCAACCTCTACCCGCTCTACGTCTCGGCCCACTTCCTCAACTTCGACACGAACGCCAAGGGCACGGGCGCCACATACGTGGGGTCGCGCTTCGTGCGCTCCACGAGCGAGATCAACGAGGTGGATCCCAGCGGTAACAGGCGCGGCTACAACTTCGACGGCTGGTGCATGGCCACGGTGGACGGCAACAATGTGACGCTCGGGACGCAGGTCACGGACGACCAGGGCCGTTTCTACCCGAACCTCTCCGTCGCCGACGAGGAAGGCACGGTCGTCCTCACCACCGACGCGAACGGAAACGTCCACCTCAACAGCGACGTGACGCTCTTCGCGAAGTGGACGGCGAATACGTCCGCTCCCTACCGCGTCATCATCTGGCAGCAGCGCGTGACGGACGCGAAGGACGCCGCCGAGGCGGACAAGCTCTACTACTACGTGACGCACTACACGAGCCCCGCCGTTTCCGCCACGACGCAGGTGTCCGAAAGCCTTCTCACGAGCTTCACCGGCACGGCCGCGAAGGGCGCGAACCCCAGCAACGCCAACCTCACCACGCTTTCCGGCAAAGGGGAGTCGAACATAACGGGCGAGGATTTCACGGGCTTCCACTACGCCCGCTTCGCCAGCGACGACGCGACCGTCGCTCCCGACGGCACCACCGTCATTAACGTCTACTACGACCGCGACCTCATTACTTTACGGTTCTGCACGTACGGCTCGTCCAACGTCTATTCGCCGGTAGGAGATGGCTACGTGGATGGAACGCAGTATGGTTCAGACGGCAATGGCGGCTATGTGCAGCTTTATTACGACGCCGTGAACAATTTGTGGTACACGTCCAGGACGTTGACGAGATATAATGGTGACCGGTATTATTACTACAATGGCAACTGGTACAGAAATGCCAGTTCGTACTACACGCCGCAGTACAACTCGGACAGGACCGTCCAACTCGTCTACGAGAACAACGATTGGTATCTGCCGTCCTATTCCGGACTGTACGAAGGGACGCGATATGTCTTGAGCCGTTGGACGGTCAATCAGACGATGACAGGCCTCTACGGGCAGAGGTTGTCCGCGAACGGATACACGTGGCCGTCGGACCGTAGATGGTACGACGGTTTCAGCGGCTCTTCGACCGCCGGTACGCAGATATCGTTCCTCGATGCATTCCTGCCGACAACCGGCGGGGACGAGACGTTCTACAGCACGACAACGACCACGACGTCGTCAAACAACACGAAGGTGTATTTCTACACAGAGGCCCTCGACGGCTCCTGGACGCTCGCGAACGAATTCGACTCCGGCAGTTCCAGCGTCAACTTCAACATATCCGACAAGTACAACGGCTTCCACGCCTACCAGTACAGCACGGACGGCGGATCGAGCTGGAGAAACGTGGGTTCCTACGACGAATCGACCGGCTACTACGGCTCGCAGGTGTCGGCGTCGCGCCTCTCCATCCGCTTCAAGCGCAACTCGTGCGACCTGGTCTTCATGGACGGCGAGAACTTCCTGCTGAAGAGCGGCGAGGAAATCTCCGTTCCGTTCGAGGGTTCGCTCGCCGCCTACAACCTGCCTTACACCGACTCGCGCTTCGATTGGGGCGACCGGGATCTGACGGTAGGCACGTTCGCCGGGTGGTACGAGGACGCCTCGCTCACCGTGCCGTTCGACTTCTCCGCCACCATGCCTTCCGGCACCAAGTTCCTCTACGCCAAGTGGAATCCCATCAAGTACAGGGTGATCATCGATCCGAACGGCGGCGAACTGCAGATGGGCGACTCCACATGGTTCTACCTCGACGCCGGCGAGAAGGTCGTCGAATATGCCGTCACGCGCAAGTATAGGCTGGACATGCACCTCGGCACGTTCTACTACAGCTACCACCCCTGGGACCCGCTGGGCGACAAGCATGTGACGCCGACGGATTCGCCCGACTTCATCCCCAACATCTCGCGCCGCGCCTACTACACGGATGATATAGATGACGCCACTGACAAGGTGAACCGCTACACGTACGATCCGGGCGCGTACGCCTTCATGGGATGGTACGAGGTTCTGGAGGACGGCACGCTCGCCTCCGACCCGTTCAACTTCGCCGAGCCGCCGGACAGACCCGTGACGATCCGCGCCATCTGGCGCAGGACGAGCGTGTACACGCTCAGGTTCGAGTCCATTGATCCCGACGGCACGCGCGCCGACGACGTCATCGTAGACCCCGCGCCCGGTTCCAGCGCGGCGGCGGACGGCGGATACATCGACGACGGGCAGACGACCATCGCCCGCGAGCCCACGAACTACGACCGCAACAGATGGATATGGGAAGGCTGGCAGACGTGGGACGTCCACAACAACATCCCGCTCACTAACATCCGTTCGCCGGGCGATCCGTACATCGTCCACGCCGCGCACGCGGACTACCGCGACAACGTGATCCACTTCCGCGCCGTGTACAGGAGCAAGGAGGACACAAGCTCCCGCCACATACCCAACGTTGTCGATCTGGCGCTCGACGCCAACGACGGCGCGACGCTCTCGCCTGAAGCGGCGACGGTCGTGCCGGCGGCGTCCGGGCGCATCGGCACCTATGCGCAGGGGACGGGGCCTCTGGAGGGCCTCGGCGAGGGCGTCTGGTTCGCGGGCCAGCAGAACAACTTCTCCGTGAACCTCGCGGACTACACGGCGGCGTTCGTCCACACCAACGGCTTCCTGCTCCTCGGCTGGGACTCCAACCGCGTCTCGACGACCGGCATCCCGGCGTACTACGTGAACGAGACTATCGGCGTGGACAAGTCCGCCGCATACAATAACATCCTTTACGCCGTCTGGGAGCCGCAGATATACCTCGAGTTCGTGAACGACACGGTCGACGCCCTCCACAACATCCAGCTCGACATCCCCGCCTGGGCGGCGGGCGAGCTCTTCCGCGTCAACACCGTCCTCGGCGAGACGCGCCGCCAGGCGTTCACCAACTTCGTTGACGGCACGGCCATCTTCGACCTCGCGGCCGGCGAGCGTCTGCGCCTCGTCCTGCCTGACGGCAAGCACATGCGTTTCGCCGTAACCGGCACGAGTCCGTACGCCGACGGCACGAAGCTGATCGTGACGCGCACGTCGCCCGCCATTGAGGGCGAGGCGCAGGACGCAGACTACGTTTCAACCGCCTATGCCGGCGAGAGCTATCTCGTCACGGGCCTCATGCACATCAGCCCCACGCCCGTCACGGTGACGTTCACGAAGGCGACTTATCCTACGCAGACGGAGATACCCGTGCGCTACTTCGTGCACTCCCCGAGCGGAACGGTCACGGAGATCACCCAGGACGCAACCTGCTGGAATCCCGGCGCGGCATACAAGACGAACCTGACCGTCTCCGCAACTCCGATGGATCTGGCGGCGACTTTGAGGAAGAGCGAGGAAGAGCCGGTGCATGCGTTTCTCGTCGACAACATCCAGACGAACTACGGGCACACGACCATCGGAATCGGCGCCGCAACGGGCGGCTTCAACGAGTACCGGTCGATAACGAAGCGCGCGACGGACGGCGGCTCCTGGGTGATGTTCTCGCATGAACGAGTTCAATGGTCGCGCTATTCCCAGGTGTGGAACTCCTACGACGATCCGGCCGTCTATGTGGTGTTCTACCATCGCATCCCGGTGCATGTGACCGTTGGAAAGAATGTCGTCGGCACGGAAGACGACAAGTCGAGGGAGTTCTCGTTTTCGGCCGCGTTCGCAGAGCATTCGGACACGTACGAGTATCAGGTCACGAACACGTACGTGCAGACGCGCTATCTGGTATGGTCTCGAAAGAAGACCAACTCCAGCAACTGGACACAGCAAACGCCCGTGGATTGGGATAAATGCGAGCCGGAAATCACAGCCGTGACAAACGCGCTGGTCAAGAAAGATGAGGACCAGTACTTGTTCAGCCCGACCCGTGCGGAGGAGACGTTTAGACTTGCGGACAAAGGACGCCTTCCCGTGACGCTTTTCTACAACGAGCTGCTCGGCAATGCCGTTGACGGACCGGCGCAGACGGAGGAAACCGAAGCCAGATACAACGAGTACGCTTCGTCGCTGAATGGCCCGTGGTACAGCGGCACCAGCACCGGTTACCTGTATCGTCGCCGCCTCCAGACCAGGACGACCGTCCAGACCACGACGCACTTGCTTACATACCAGTATGAAACGGTGACCGTGACGGAAGCGACGGATGATCTGTTCGACCTTTCGTCCATCGCCGGCGACACGTCCGACCCCAACTCCAACCATGGCGGGACGGGGAATCTGAATGCCCGCACCTACACCATCTCGTCGATAAAAGGGCCTGACGCAAAAGGATTCTATCACTATCAGGATCTGGATACCGTAATCTTCACGAATTCGCGCAAGCACGGTTCGCTCACGGTGTCGAAGGCGGTGGAAGGCGCGAAGGCGGAGGATGCGGGCGACACGTTCACGTTCATCGCCACGATGTCCGAATCCGTGCGCGGCTGGCTGGATCCTGCGGCGGCCGGCGTCAGCATGGGACCGTACGGCAAGGTGCTCACGTTCACGCTTCCGGCCGGCGGCAGCAAGACGTTCGATCTGCCGGTGGGCGTCACGTACACGGTCGAGGAGGGCGCGAACCACAAGTACGTGATTCCGTCCGCCCGGTCGGGCGCGATCTCCGCCGGAAGCGCCTCCGCGCCGTTCGTCAACATGCGCAAGACGGACGTCGTCATTGTCATGAGCTGCAGGACGAACTACTTCAACGGCGTGGAGCAGGTCGGCAGCGCGATCCACGAGGTGACGGGGACGGGTTCTCCGATTGAGACGGCGGACTACTCCGTGACGGGCCTCAAGGCGGGGCACGTGCTCACCGTGTCGGGCCATGTCCCCGCGCGAGGCACCACCGTGGGTGAATACTCCGGGCATTTCGAGAACGCCGTCTACGCGGTGCGCGACTCCGCGACGGGCGAGGACGTGACGGGCGAATACCTGTTCTACGCGACCCCGACGACGCTCACGATCCTTCCTTCGCCCATCGTGGTCACCATCACGGGCAGCGCCGTGACGAAGACGTACAACGGAGAGACGCAGAGCGCCGAAGGGTATTCGTACACGGTCACCAACGCGGAGACGGGCGATTCCTTCACCGGCGAATCCATCTTCGTGGTCGTCGAACCGCAGCGCCAGACGGCGTGGGGCAAGGACGTCGGAACGTACCCGATGACCATCGCGGCGGACGCCGTGGTCGTCACCGTGCCGGAGGGCTATTCCGTCTCTGAGATCGTCGTGGCGCAGAACGGCTCGCTCACGATCACGCCGGCGCCCGTCACCGTGGCGGCGGACGACAAGGCGAAGCTTCTAGGCTTTGCCGACCCCGCGCTTACTGCAACGGTCACAGGGCTTTTCGGCAGCGATACCGTTTCGTATTCGCTATCCCGCGCATCCGGCGAGGCGGTCGGAACCTACGCGATCACGCCCGTCGGCGACGCGGCGCAGGGCAACTACGCCGTGACGTACCAGGCCGGCACCTTGACGATCCGCGAGGTGAGCCTTGTGCAGCGCTCGACGGGCGAAGGCCATTCGGTCAAGGTGGTCGTTCCTGCGGAGGCAATCGCCGCTCTGGGTATCGGAAATTCTGGCGACGTGTCCCCCGAGGCGATCGAGGCGGCGTTCAACGCATACGACCCCAACGGTCTCCGCCGCTGGGAGAACCTTGTGACCGGCACGGCGACAAACCAGCTGATTCTCGGCTCCGGCGTCGGCACGAGCGCGTCGCAGATGTCGTTCGGGCTTTACACTGCGCCGAGGGCGGCCATCGATCTGGGGTATCTGGTGTCGCACGACCTGCGCAAGAACGTGAACGGCGGCTGGACGCGTGTCGCGGGCCCTGTCGCGGGGCTTGATCCTTCAATCACGCTCGACCTGCTCGACGGAAACGGCAAGTCGACCGGCGCGACGGGCTTCTACCGGGTCTTCACGCTTATCGTGCCCGAGGACGAGCTTTCCATAACGAACGAGATACCGTCGACGAACATCATCGGTGTGCTTGAGGTGAAGAGCATGTTGAAGACCACCATGACCGCTGTGCCGTGGACTGCGCTTGCACACGATCCGAGCATCGTCAGCAACATGGTCGTCAGCGGCTACATGAAGCCCGCGCAACTTGCCGTCGGCGATACGCTGCACGCGATCACGGGCGACGGCGTCTACCAGAAGTACACCGTGGATTCCTCCGGCAACTGGACCAACGCCGCGGCGACGATTACGAGGTCCGGGACCGTAGTGACGCCGCCTGCCTGCGAACGCGAGCTGGTGCGTGGCAACGCCGTGTGGATCAAGCGCGAAGATACGAGCAAGCCGTACTTCCTCGTCGGCCAATATGCCGGCGGCGATGTGGTGACGTCCGTCGCAGGCAGCTCCGACGGCAGTACCGCCGCCTGCACCATGATTACGAATCCCAACCTGACGGATATGGACATCAACGACTTCACATGGGGGAGCAATCCTACATCGAAGGATGTCGTATGGATTCCCAACGGCAAGAAGACGCCGATCACGTTGCGTTGGAAGAACGGCAAGTGGGGCAAGTATGTTGTGGACACTGTCTTGATGGAGAGTGTCTGGAAGACTGACTTCACGGTGCCTTCGGGAACAGGTTTCTGGTACAATCGTTACGGACCGGCGTTCAACGTGACGATACCGTTCAACGGTCCTGACGAAGATTAATCTTGTAGGTCATAATGGTACGTAAGGTTCTACATAGACTGGTCGTCATGCTGCCACTGTTAGTGGCGGCATTGGCTGGTCATGCCGATACGACCGTGCTGTGGTGGCTTGTCGACCCTGATGATGAGGTAGATTGGTATGGCGAGTCCAAAACGGTCGAGGATCTCAGGCCCATATATGCGCGTGTCCGTGTAGACCAGGATGGCGACTCTTACGGATACCTGAAGTTCTGGGGGTTGACGGAGGACGGTGATCCCTTCCCCGACGATGTGGTAGGGATTGATCGGTTCACGGTGCCTATCGAAGCTTATGCGGATGTCGATGCCTACACCTCCGCTTCATATAGTTTCGCCATCGAACTGGGTAATTTTGACGGTCCTGATGGGTCATGGGTCGCCCATGTTACAAGCGATCCAGTGTCATACACGGATTTGGCGGCGGGGCATCACATCAGTACCTGGGATGGTATCGATCCTGTGGCGGGTCAGGTTTGGCAGCCAGCTACATATTCCGTGCCCGAGCCTTCCAGCGGATTGCTGATGCTCCTTGGCGGCGCGTTGCTTGCGCTGCGCCGCCGGAAAGGCGATTGAATTGTCGCCGACATGGAAGGAACGCGCGATCGCGGTCGCGCTAGGCGCATTCGTTGCGCTGCTGGCATGGGTTGGCGGCAACAGCGACATATTCCCTCCTGAACTCTGGGACAAGGTCTGCGTAGCGGCGGGCATACGTCCTCCGCCAAGCGCCATACCGGGGCTATGGGTGTGGCTGGTTTCCGGCCTCTTCGATGCCATTGGGCTTTCCAGGGGCATTTTCGCGCTGAGGCTTCTTGGCCCTGTCTCCCTTGGACTTCTTGCTGTCCAGACATACCGGCTCTTTACCGAGACGGAACCCGCCACGCTCGACAGCCGCATGACGCGCAAAGGATGGAGCCGCCGCATTGTGCGCTTCGTGCTGATGCAGGGTACGTGCTTCTTCATTTTTTCAGATCCCGTGTGGCGGGCGGGACGTGTGTTCTCGCCTACCATGATGCAGTTGCTGCTCGCGGTGGTCACGCTCCGGCTTTTCTTCAGGGCGCTGAAGACGTCCAGCCGGGCCTACGCCATCGCGATGGCGGCGGTGGCGGGTTTGGTCGCGGCGGATTCGCCTCTGGGCTTCATCCCCATGGTTGTATTCCCCATCGTCGTGATCGTGCGCACAGGCCGTGCGACGGATCCGCTCGTGGTGCCGTTCGCCAATCCCCTCGTGCGCGTGGTCACGTTTCGCAGGATGACGCTCGCGTTCCTCTTCACGTGGCTGCTCGCCGTCACGGTCAACACCACGTCCTTCAGGCTGCACGACGGGCTTGCCGCGCACGAATGGAACGCATTCACGTATTTCATACACTATCTGCACAACTACGCCCAGTTGGTAACCGGCGCGGCCACGTCCGTCGGCGTGCTTTTCATCATCGGCGTCGTGCTGGTGCCGGCTGTCATGGCTGGGGTGCTGGTCAGCAAGGCTACGGACGACGACAGGTTCCTTCCGTACATGCAGGGGCTTTTCTTCGCGTTTGTAGGGGTGCTGTCCTTTCTTCAGTTCTCGGGTTGGCCGGTGTTCTGGTTCTGGCGCTGGGTACGTGCCCCGCTGCCGGTCAAGTCCGAATTTCTGCTGTGCCTGTGCATGCTCGCGGTGGCGTTCACGGCCACCTGTTCGCTGTGCGTAATAGGCGTGGAGATATTCTTCCGCAACTACAGGCGGATAGCGCTTACCCGTTTCCAGGACGCCGTGGAGGATGGCGAGGCGGCGGCAGGCAAGACGCTCGATTCGTTCCGGCTCATAGACCGAGTGGTTCGTGCCGTGGTGATATACGAACCGATCCTGGCCGCCCTGCTGGTGATTCCTTTCCGGCTGTCCGAGGCATCAACCGAACGCAAGATCGGAAGGGTGGTCAACGAGTACGCCGTCCAGACGGCGGAGGAGTGCGGCGACGCGCGGCATCTTTTCACGGATGGCGCCCTGGATGGTCCCATCGAGGTGGCGGCGGTCTTGCAGGGGCGCAACCTGAAGGCTCTTTCCATGATGTCGGGCTCGGATCCGTACGAGATATACCTGCGCACGCGCGGCGAGACCGACAAGGAGAACAAGACCGTCCTCGCGACCGGCGCCGCGGACGCGCTGCGTACATGGGTGAGGCACAGGCCAGACTGTGCCACCAACATCGCGGTGCAGATCGGCTTCGAGCTCTGGAAGCACGACAAGCTCCCCATCCCGCCGTTGGGCGGAGTGGTCGCGAGAACCGCAGGGTTCGCGGATGGCGATGCGGCGAAGTGGACGGAACGAGCCCATCGCCTTGCGGAAAGGATACTGGCGTTGTACAAGGATGCGGGCGGCGCGATAGACGTGCCCAACAACTGGCTGCAGTCCGCGCTCACGTTCGTGCAGTGGCGTATCGCGCGGATGTGCGGCATGCGCGCGGACAGGTCGGACCGCGCAGGCGACCTTCAAGGCGCGCTCGGGGAAGGTGGTCTCGCGAAGCGGCTGGATGACCTCAACGTCGCATACCAGCGCATCCGCAGGCAGATGGACTGGGTGGCGCGCCAGAAGGGCGTAAGGCTCACGCCGCGCGAAGGATTGCGCGTGGGGCTGGATCGTGCCGATTTCCGTCTTGCGCGCACGTTTGCGCAGCAGGTGCTGGAGTCCGACCCCTACGACACGCGCGCGAACTTCGCCATGGGGATGAGCTACTTCACGGAAGAGATGTATGGCCGGGCGGAACACCACCTGAAGCTCGCCTTGACGCGCCGTCCGAACGAGCCGGCCGTGCTGAACAATCTTTCGGTGGTGCAGTTGCGCCTAGGACGCCTCGACGAGGCCGAGACGAACGCCATGAAGGCGCTCAAGGCCTATCCGGACTCGCTTGAGATCAAAAAGACCCTTCAAAAAATTCGTGAAGTTCGTAGTGCAAAACCGACGAAGATGTGATATAATATTCTCCAATTGTCTTTTTTCGCTCGGCAGGTTGGCAAGAGACGATGAAGAAACTAGCGACATGCATATTGGCCTTGATCACGGCGTTCGCGATTGCGGATGGCGCGGATGATGCTGTCGTCACGTTCTCCACGCGCGGCCCCGATCGCTATGCGGACGGCACGACGGTCATGGATGGCGAGTGCTATGCGCTTGTCTGGTCGAAGGATGGCGTGTTCGAAGGTCTTTCCGCGAACGGTGAGCCGATTGACTCCGCCGACCAGCTCGTTCTCGTGGCGCCTCTGGCGAAGGATGGCCACTGCCCGGAGATAATCTTCCAGCTCCCCGCATCTGTCGCCACTTCACTTGCGAAGGGCGTGTATGAGGTTCTGCTCCTCGATACGCGCGTCACCAATGCCAGTGGCGCAACCGCTCCTTACGGCATGGTGGGCGGCAAGCTGAAGGTGGTCAACAGCTATGGCGAGGTCGCCGCCGGTCTTTCGATAGCGAAGTCGTCCGGCAATGGCGGCCTGAACGCTGATAGCAATTCTGAAGTGACCGGCACCTCGGTGGCCGCCAGCAATGCGAAGCCGCCGGCCGGCGTTGCCCAGCCTCGCATCAAGCAGATCCGGGTCATCGGCGACAACGTCTTCCTCACGGTCGAGAACCTGCGCGGCTTCATGCGTGTGCAGGGCGGCGGAACGCCTGGTTCCGTGACGACCATGAGCGCGGCCAAGCAGACGGACGGCGATTCGATGGACGTCACGCTCGTAGCGCCGAAGCTTGGCAGCTCCGGCTTCTACAAGGTCATGCGCAACTGACAGTTCCCTGCGGCCCAGTAGTTTTTGGGCGCATCTCCGTAATTCACCCATGCGTATTGAGTTTTGGAAACAACCAGAACAACTGGTAAAAACAACTTTGAGAGAGGTGCGCGGGCTAACTCGCCCGCGCTTTTTCTGCCTTCTGCATATCGTCTTCGATGGATTTT
>JAFXTB010000124.1 GCA_017525225.1 Kiritimatiellia bacterium | reverse complement strand
GTCACGGGTGGTTACCCCCGGGGGTCACGGGTGGTTACCCCCGGGGGTCACAGGTGGTTGGGGGTAGAGATATGTAGTGTGGGGAGAGACCCTTTTTCCGCTGCTTTTCTGCGTATTTTCCTGAACTATCGTCTTTTGCCGCTGGCGCGCACGGATGAACGACATAAGCGAGTACATGAAGACGATGAAGGTGGCGGGCGAAGTATACGGCGGCGCACAGGGTTGGCGAGATCGGCTATTCGACGCATGGCTGGAGGCTGGCTAGGGAAGGTGAAGCTGCATGACTTCGTGGCGGGCAGGCAAGGCTGAATCTGGTAAGTAAAAGAAAATGAGGGTATGCAATGAAAAATAGCAAGAAACGAGGGGTGTCTCCCCATGATTGCATCGCGACTGCACTCAAGTAAGGACACGACCCGCCCCTTCCTGCGCTACAGGCTGGTGAAGCCCATCGCCCGGGAGCGCTCTTCGTCCATGATGTAGTAGTCGGCTTCCGCCTCCGACAATATAACGCCGTCGGCGTTCTCGATGGTTGCTACGAACCTCGCGATCTTTTCGTTGACCTGCTTCAGGTACCTCGCGCGAGCGACGATGACGCCGTCAACGAGGACTGGCTTGAGATACCTTACCTCGAGGCGCGTTGTCATCGCCGTACGCTGGAAGCGTCGCATCGCGGTCCACCCAGCCGTCTCGTCAAGGATGGTCGCCGTTATTCCGCCATGGAGGACGCCGTCCCAGCTCTGGAACCTAGGGTCGGGCCTCCAACGGCACACGACTTCGTCGCCTTCCTCGAAGAACTCGAGATGGAGTCCGTGCGGATTCGCCTGGGAACAGCCGAAGCACTTGTCCCCCTTGACACCCGTGAACGGACTTTTCAAACGGACACTCTGGTTTGTCATACCAATCTCCCTATCTGTCGGCATGCTGCTATTGTACCAAATCCATCGCCTCGCGCCTACTCCGCCGCCAACGTAATTTTCTTCACACAAAAAATTGGGGAACCTCCAACCAGACCTTGGCCCATTGACACGCTCGCGGAAATTATGGTAGAATTTCGCGCGGTGACTTGCGAGGGTAGCGATTTGGTTTGCGCAAACGGTTGTTTCCACATCCGCGCCCTTGTTTTGCCCCCCCCATTATTTTACAATATGGGCACGCAAGGAATGATAGGACTGCCGCAAACAGGTCTCGCAGGGACCTGATGGATTTTTTCACCCCAAACAACGTCTGGCAACGGACGCAAACAAGGAACAAAGACGAATGAAACTGTGTGTAAAACGGCTTCGCAAGGCGATTGGCGCGCTGGCGGCGCTGGCGTGCTTCGGCACGGCGACGGCATTGGCCGACAGCATAAACCTATCGGAGGTGACGGCGGATACGAACGTCGTCGACGGCACGACGCTGACGGGCACGCTCGGCGCGAACGTCAAGATCTCCATCGCCGACGGCGCGACGGTGACGCTCAAGGACGTCACCATTACAAACCTTGGCAACGGGTGCCATTGGGCGGGCATCAACTGTCCCGGCGATGCCATCCTCGTGCTTGAAGGAGCAAACACGGTGTGTGCGGGCGGAAACGGCGGCGGATATCACAATTACCCCGGCATATGGATTGCCCCTGAGAAGACGCTGACAATCCAGGGCGACGGAAGCCTGACGGCATACAGCGGTACAGGCAATGCTGCATGGGGATCCGGCATCGGCGGCGGCTACGAAATCGACTGCGGCAACATCGTCATCGAGGGCGGCGCGATCACCGCGACCGGCGGCAAATCCGCCGCCGGCATCGGCTGCGGCTATTATGGGGCCTGCGGCGACATCACCATCACGGGCGGCACGATCGTCTCGACCGGCGGCACGTACTCCAGCGCCCTCGGCGGCGGTTGCGGCGCCACGTGCGGCGACATTACGATTGCCGCAACCGTGACGAGCCTCACGGCCACTTCTACGCCAACAAGCGGAGCTGTGTCCGACTGCATCGGCGCTGGATCTGAAGGCGGTACCTGCGGCACGGTGACAATCGGCGGCGTAACGGGCCCAGTCCTCGACAGCCCCTTCACATTCATGCCGGTGGATCTCGCCGGCTTGACGGAGGATACGACCATTCCCGACGGTGCTGCCTTGTGCGGGACGCTGGCCGGCAACGTCAAAATCTCCATCGCGCCCGGCGCGAAGGTGACGCTCAACGGCGCGGATATCAACGGCGATGGAACGTGGACTGACGGCGATTACGCGGGCATCACGTGCGAGGGCGACGCCACAATTATCCTCAGGGGCGAGAATAACGTCAAGGGCTTCAACGCGGACTATCCCGGCATCTACGTGCCGGAGGGCAGTACGCTGACGATCCAGGGCGAAGGTGCGCTCGATGCATCCAGCAACGGCGCGGGCGCCGGCATCGGCGGCGGCAACGGAATCGCCTGCGGCAACATCGTCATCGCGGGCGGCGTCATCACCGCCACAGGCGGCACAGGCGCGGCAGGCATCGGCGGCGGCAGCGGCGCTGCGTGCGGCGACATAACGATTACAGACGCATCCTTCGGCGTCACGGCCACAAAGGGCGAAGACGCGCCCTACAGCATCGGCGCCGGCAAAGACGGCACTGGCGGCACTGTGACAATCGGCAACGAGGTGGGAGCAATCGAAGACAGCCCATATACCTGCAATCCGCCCATCGACCTCTCCAACGTGACGGAGGCAAGGACGATCCCCGACGGCAAGACGATCACCGGCACGCTTGGCGCGACCGTCAAGATCTCCATCGCCAGGAACGCGACGGTGACGCTCAAGGACGCGACCATCAACGGCGTACACAACACCGAGCACTACTACGCCTGGTCATGGGCGGGCATCACCTGCGAAGGCGACGCCACTATCATCCTCGAAGGCGAAAATGCCGTCCGTGGCTTTTGTGCCGACTATCCCGGCATTTTCGTGCCGGAGGGTTCGACGCTGACCATCCAGGGCGAAGGCTCGCTCGACGCATCCAGCAACGGCTGGGGAGCCGGCATCGGCGGAGGTGATGGCTCCGAATATTATATTTCCTGCGGCAACATCGTCATCGAGGGCGGCACGATCGTTGCGACAGGCGGCAAATACGCGGCAGCCATCGGCAGTGGCGAATACAGCGACTGCGGCACAATTACAATTGCCGACAGCGTAACGAGCGTCACGGCCATCAAGGGCGATAATGCACCTTACAGCATCGGCGCAGGTTCTGATGGCTCTTGCGGCACGGTGACGATCGGCGGCACGGTGTATCCCGACGGCATCGCCGAAAGCCCCTACATCTATCCTACCTACACCGCGACGCTGAAGGACGGCACAGAGGATGCCGCCAACTGGACCATCACCCCCAACGAGGGACTGGTGGAGAGCAACACGGTTACCGTCGCCTACGCCGGAGAGAACAAGGTGAAGAGCGTCAAGGCGAAGAAGGGCACGGAAGAAATCACCGTCACGTCTGTCGAGGGCAAGCCGAACGAATGGACGTTCGTGATGCCTGCCGCCGACATGGTGGTGGAGGTTGAATACTTCGCGGTCGCCACGTTCGAAGTCGAAGGCGAGACCTACGCGGTGATTACGAATGTCGTCGGCAAGGCGGTCGAGACGCCGGCCGAAGACCCGGTGAAGGCCGGCCATTCGTTCGCCGGCTGGTTCACGGAGGCGACGGGCGGCACGCAGGTCACGGACGAAACATTGATGGGCATCGCCGACACGACGTTCTACGCGCAGTTCCGCGAACCTATCCTGACGATTGAAAACGGCGTACTCACGGGCATCGATCTCAACGGCTGCACAAACTTGAATCTGGTGATTCCCGATACCGTCACGACAATCGGCGAGAGTGCGTTCTATCAATGCACGGGGCTTGCGAGCGTGACGATTCCCGGAAGCGTCAAGACGATCTCGCATGCCGCGTTCCGCGATTGCACCGGTCTTACGAGCGTGACGATCGAGGAAGGCGTGACGACAATCGGCGAACGTGCGTTCGCCCGCTGCGTCAATCTGGCAAGCATAACCATTCCCGGTACCGTCACGGAAATCGGCGAAGCCGCATTCAGCGATTGCAAGAGCCTTGCGAGTTTGACGATTCCCGGCAGCGTCAAGACGATCGGACCCCAGGCGTTCCAGAACTGCACCGGCCTCGAGAGCGTGACGCTCGAAGAGGGAGTGGAGACAATCGAAAGAGTCGCGTTC
>JAFXTB010000123.1 GCA_017525225.1 Kiritimatiellia bacterium | reverse complement strand
GCGCTGAAGCCGACGGAGAACGACGGCACGCTCGGGTCGTGATGCTGCTCCTGCGGCTCGTCCGGGTCGTACGGGGCAGGGCATCCGCAGGTCATCGTCGGCAGCGCGAGCGTGTGGCCGATGTGCGACACCGCGCCGCCGAGCATGCATCCGCCGCAGCCGCAGTTCCCCGAACACGTCAGCACCACGTTGGATTCGCACGGCTGGAAGCATGTGCACGCCCAAGGCGATCCGAGGATGCGCGGCGGCGAGATGATGCGCGGCTGCTGCAATGGGGAGAAACCGGGGAAGGCCGGATATGAGAAGCCCTGCACGTTCATGGCCGGGACGCCGCCGGGAACGTCCCAGTTGAATTCCAGCTCGAGGCCGTCCGGCTCAGAGTCCACCGTGAACTCGCCCTCGCTCTCCTCGCGGTAGGAGAAATGCACTGGCCAACGCACGTCGTAGCCGCCGCCGTCGCAGGGTTGCACCTGCACCGAGCCGTCCGGCGAACGCCCGATGGAGTCCTCGGCGACGGAGATCGAGAACGGCACTGTGGACGTAACCGAGTACAGGGGGCCGATCACCAGCGGCACCCGGTTGGTGGCCCCCGCGAGCGCCACGACCACGGGATCGCCGGACACCGCCCCGGCGGCGTCGGTGAAGTAGATGGGCGCCGGGCCGCGCTCCGCCACCACGTCCACGAAGTAGTAGGCATTGGAGTTGGCGCCGTCGCACCACGAGAGCGACACGCCATAGGGTCCGTCCGTGGCGGAGAGGATGTTCGAGCAGACGACGCCGTACCATTCCGCGTTCGTGCCGTGGGCGTCGGGCCCAGGAGCCTCGGGATCGGGATCTACCGAGTTCTCCAGCCCGTCGCCGTCCCAGTCGAACGGCAGCACGGGCGGATAGGCCGTTGTGCGGTCGGGATAGCGGTAGACGAACGAGCCGTCCGCGAAGAACTCCGCCTGAAGGTTGGTCGGGTGCGAGAGGTCGCGTCCGTAGAGCCCGTTTTCCCAGGTGGTTATCAGCGAGTTGGACGGCGTCGCCGCGTGCCAGAAGAAGGATGGCGCGGACGGGTCGCGCCGCGAAAGCGGCGGCAGGGAGAGGGGCGCGTCGAACGGCGCGGGGAAGTACGTGGTCGCGGCGTCGGGGCGGAACTCGCCAGATGCGAACACTGTGAGGGCAGTAGCCATCCCGCCGTGCCACGGGAAGCCGTCGGCATCGGGGAACGGGATGCGGACGGCATCCTCGAACGCGCCGCGCAAGAACCAGCGGAAGTTCGTGACGGTGCCTTCCGGCGGCAAGGCGAACGGCTCGGCGGGACCGGGCGTACCGGCAGACGCTCCGGCATTGGGAGAACCGGCGACCGGCGGCAGGGGCGGCGGCAGTACCGGCGGCGGAATGTTCGCCGACGGCGAGTTGGTCTTTTCACTTGCGAAGACGATGAACACGGCGAGGAAGGCGGCGGCGGCGAAGCGCTGGAAGGCGGACATCCTGCGCACGGCGGAGCGGATTGTCTCGAACACGCCCAGCGCCTCAATCTTGAGGCACAGCCACGCGAGGGATACCACCGCGAGCAGCGCCACAAGCACCGCCTCAAGCGATTTCACCATCGCATCTGCAAGTTCATCGATCAAGCTCCAAGCCTCAACATTCCGGACATCCCTTCTCCTTGCCCTCTCCGGCCGTGATTATACCAAACGCCGCTTTGCCGCATCAAGCGGAAACGGGTGGTCCCCTGATCTCGGCGGCGACGGTTCCTAATGCCCTTAAGATCTTTAAAGCCCTTAATCGACCTTGGCGATGATGTCGGGGATGGTGGACATGTCTATTCTATCGTCTGTAAGGCTGCTCCTTCAAGGCTCGTTGCGCTACTCCACCACTTTTACTCCACCAATGGGGTCAGACCCGCTGCTCCCCCAATGGGGTCAGACCCGCTGCTCCCCTCGTAATGGCGATAATGTTGTTAATGTCCATGCTTCTACCTCTCTTCTGGCGTTGTCAGCGACCCGTTCAGGAAACATCGCCCGTCACGCGCGCGTATGGCCGTGTTTCCGAGCTTGGATACGCTGAAGTTACCGTTTGTCGTTATGGTGAATATGGACTTCGCATCAGGTTGCGATGTCGCAAATACACCTAGCGGCTGCATGCAGTCAGGAGGGGTCAACCCTGCCCATCCAAATGGTATATCCCACGTCATAACCCCATGCAGCCATCCGTATGCTGTGTTGGTCGAGGCACATGGTTCTTCAATGCGGATTCCGTCGCAGCCCTGGCGCATGAACCAGGCGCCGCAATCCCAGCCTATCGTGATGGCGATCTCGCCGAGGCCGAGGACGCCGTCATGATCGACATCGCATCCAAACGCGGCCTCGACGTTGTTGGAAGGCGTGGCGAGGCATTCAAGCGAGAGCGTAAAGCGCCCCGCCCCTTCCGCGCCAACGGCGAACGGGACGTTCGTCGAAGTCTCCGTGTCAACGTATTCCACCGGCGGCAAGGAGAATACTGTATCCGCCAACACAGGAACCGCTGTGAACGCGAAACTAGAAACACAATATGCGATGAAACGTCTTGCCATCTTTCGTCCTTGTACCGATGCTTCTCTTAGGGTTGCCAATGCCAATCCTCATGTCAGTACTGTCCCGTTATCATCTAGAACGAGCGATGTATTCCTCTATTGTATATGCGGCAAGCCTATCACGCTCTTCATGGGAAAGTTGCGTGAAACGTG
>JAFXTB010000122.1 GCA_017525225.1 Kiritimatiellia bacterium | reverse complement strand
GGTGCCCAGGATGCATGGCTCGGGATGCCCGTCCCAGCGAGCCGTCACGTACACGTCGGCCGTCTCGCCGGAAAGGATGAAGTCCACATCCACCTTCTCGTTCCACGGCCAGCGCTGGTTTACGACGACATCCGAGATGGACGCGTCCGCAAGCGCGATGGCCGCGGCGGAGAGAAGCGATGCGAGAACAAGTGTCCTTGATGCTGCCATTGTCGTTCCACCTACCGAAAGACGATGCTGCCTCCATAGTTCCGCGGCCAGGCGATGTCGTAGCCAGACTCGCCGGCCTCGCCGATCCATGCCGGATCGAACGCATATACGCGCCTCTTACGAACGCCGTCCCATAGCGCCGTGCCCTTCGCTCGGACGGTTATCGGTCCGCCGCCTGCGCAGGAGACATAGGCGAGCAGGGCTGTCTCGCGCGAGATCTCCACGCCACCCTTGTTCTGGACAAGCGCCACGTCGAAAAGCCCCTCCGCGCCGGGCTGCGTCAGCGGATGCCCGCAGCTGCCGCGCGTCTCGCCCAAGCCGCGCGCGACAGTGACGGACGCGACAGTCCGCGCCATCCGGTTGGAGAAGAAGAGCGTTGCCGAATCGGCGCCATCGGCCCACGGCCATGTGAGCGGCGCGGAACGGTCCGCCACCGTCTCCCAGAGGCGCATGTCGGATTTGGACCGCACGATCGACGCCGGCGCGAAAAGCCAGCAGAGAGAGACGGCGACAGGCATGGCACGGCGCGCAACGCGGCCTGCCTGGCGGCAAAGACTCCACCTCTCGCTGAAAAGGCTTTTTCCCATGCCGCACATTATACCATAAATTTCCGTGCGCTGAGAAATTATGGTATAATGTGCGCCATGACATTGCAGCAACTGAAATACGCCGACGCCGTGGCGGCATACGGGTCGGTAAGCGAGGCCGCGAGGCGCGTGTTCGTGACGCAGCCCACGCTGACCGAGTCGATACGCATGCTCGAGGAGGAGCTTCGTATCGCGATATTCACGCGTTCGACAAGGGGCGTGACGCTGACCAGGGAGGGCGAGGAGTTCCTCGCGTCCGCCAGGCAGATACTGGACGACGCCGCTCGCATCCAGGAGAAGTACACCGGCAAGGCCGTGCGGCGGCCCCAGTTCGCAGTATCGTGCCAGCACTATGCCTTTGCCGTGGAAGCTTTCATGGAGGTGGTCAAGGAGAACAGCTCCGACTCGTACGATTTCACGCTGCGCGAGACCGTGACAAGCGAGATCATCGACGACGTCGCCCGCCACAGGAGCGAGATCGGCCTACTCTACCTCTCGCGGCGCAACGAGCGCGCGATAACGAAGATCCTCAGGAAGGAGGAGCTCAGGTTCGACGAGCTTTTCACATCGCGGCCGCACGTGTTCCTCGGCAGACGCCACCCGCTTGCGAAGAGGAAAGGCGGGATTCCGCCCAAGGATCTGGACGCCTACCCGTTCATCTCGTTCGAGCAGGGAATAGAGAACGCGCTCTACTTCGCCGAGGAGGTGATGCCGTCCATCGACCGCAAAAAGAACATCCGCGTACGCGACCGCGCCACGATGACCAACCTCATCCTCGGCCTGAACGGCTACACGATCGCCTCCGGCGCCCTCTCGCGCGAGCTGAACGGTCCCGACATCGTGGCCGTGCCCCTGAAGATGGACGACCTGATCCGTGTGGGGATGATTTCGCGCGCAGGCCTGCCACTTTCGTCGGCCGGTGAGGCCTTCGCCGCCGCCATACGTGAACGCTGCCGCGGGTACGCGAATCCAGGGCGGTGATCGACGAACCGCCGCGCGGTCCGCCGTCAGACCGACTCCGCGATGGCGGACACTGCCTCGTCTATCAGCTCGGGGATGAATATGGGGAGCGCATGCTCGGTTCCCGGCACGTACCTTACGTCGGCGCCAGGGAAGATGCCCTTCAGATAGCCGGCGTTCTCCGGACGGACGATGCCGTCGTGTTCCGACTGGAATACCGCCACCGGGAAGCGGAACGATGCCGCGCGCGCCTCCAGCGAGGCGCGCAGGTCGGTCTCCAGCAGATATTCCAACCCGCGTTCGAGGTTGTCGTCCGAATCGATCTGGTAGGGATTCGGCTTGCCGGGCGGCAGACCGAAGAATCCCGCGCCATGCGTGAGCTGAAGCCCTCTGTGGAGGGCATCGAGACGCCGAGGCGAGAGGCCTCGCCAGCCGGAAGGCTTCTCCTCCATCATGCGCGGGGTCGCCGCCACCAGCACAAGCCCCTTCACCGCTTCAGGATACCGGCACGCCAGACGGAGCGCGCAACTGCCGCCCATGGACCACCCCACGAGAATCACGCTGGAACCGGCAGGGCCGTGCAGGACGGCATCCTCCATGAAGCGCTCCGGCAGGCCATCCAGCTGGTCCAGATACGAAAAGAGCGCATCGCGCCGGAACCTGCACAGATTCCAGGCGGAGGGCGAGGCCGCCCAGCCGTTCAAGACAACTGTCTTCAGCATCGCACCCTGCAAGACCGGGTCGCTACAGCCGGCCTTCGAAGAAGCGGTCCATGATGTCGGAATGCTCCTTGTCCGTCCAGCCGCTGGACTCGATCGACACCCACCCGCTGTAGCCGATCTTGTCGATCGTCCTGCGGACGGCCTTGAAGTCTATTGAGCCCTTTCCGATCGGGACGAACTCCCCGTGCCTCGGGAGGGTACGGTCGATCTTGAAGTCCTTGATGTGCAGCTTCACGACCTGGTCGGAGAGCGCCTCAAGCCAACGGTTGGCGTCGCAGTAGCGGGTGTGGTTGCCGATGTCGAAGTAGAACTTCACCAACGGCGAACGGAACGAGCGGCAGAACGCCGCGGCGAATTCCGGCATCACCCACAGGTTGTTCCAGACGTTCTCGATCGCGAGCGTCACGCCCTCGACTGCCGCGACAGGCACCAGCTCCTCGAACGCCTCGTACGTGTAGCGGGTGGCGGCGTTCTGCGCCGAGATGTAGTCTGCGTACGGGGCGTTGTCGCCATCCGCCACCCGGTCCACCATGAGCGTACCAGGGTTGAAGGAGATGTTGAACTTGTCGGGGTCCGGCATCTTCATCCCCTTCACGCGCCCGGGCACGATCAGCATCGTGGACGTGCCGCATGCGGCGGTGAGCCTGACAGCCTGCTTCGCGGCGGCGAGCGCGGCCGCGCGCACGGCGGGATCTTCGGAATTGAAGTCGAACCACGCGCCCATGAAGGAATGTATCTTGATTCCGCGCTCGTCGGCCAGGCGGCGTGCCGCACGGCCTTCACCGAGCGACATGGTCTTGTCCGTCAGCTCCACCCCTGGAAATCCCGCGGCCTGCAGCTTGTCGCAGACCTCGGGCGTCAACCGCTTGGCGATAAGCGCCTTCTTCAGCACGGTGCGGAATCCGCCCGCACCCGGGGCGCTGGCGGCATTGAGCGGGGCGCGAGCGCCGGCGGCGGCGGCCGCGAACGCCGATAGCCTTAGAAAGTCCCTGCGATTCATCTCTATCTCCTTTCTGTGGCTCACGCATCCTTGCCCGGCACCGGAGGCTTGCCTTCCTGCGGCAGCGGAATGTCGCTGGGACCTTCGAAGTCCTTGGCCGTGAACTCGGAATTGAACCCGTTGAAGAACTCCGACTTCTCGTTCTCGAGCAGGTCACTCATCTTGACCTGCCGCCCGGAATAGGCCGCCAGCGTGCCCATGACGGTCGTGGCGGTGGACATCGCCACCTGTTCGCCCTCGTTCAGCAGCTTGCCGGACATTATCCCCTCAAGGAAGTCGGAATGCTCCATTATCAACCCGTTGTCATGGCGGCCCGCTATGGCGGCCATGTCCTCCTCGACCTTCTTGTTGTCGTACCGGCTGAACCTGCCGCCCAGCGACACCTCGCCCTCGGTGCCGGTGAGGCGCGTGCCGACCATGTTGGCGCAGCCCGGCATCTGGCGGCCGTATGTCGCCACATGCACGCCCTTGCCGTAGTCAAAATCGATGGCGATGGAGTCGTAGATGTTGCCCGCCGGACGCCGCCAGCGGCCACCCATGCCGAACGCGCTCGTGGGATAGCGGCCTATGAACCAGTTGGCAAGGTCGACCTCATGGATCGCCTGCTCGGTTATCTGGTCGCCGCTCATCTCCCAGAAATGGTACCAGTTGTTGCAGAGGTAGGCGGCGTTCGTGTCGGTTGGACGGCGCGGACGGTTCCAGATGGGACCGTGGCAGCGGTAGACGCGACCGGCCACGATCTGCCCGATCACCCCGTTGCGCACCGGGCCGATCTGCTTGAGGAAGCGGTTGGAATGGCGGTGCAGCGTGCCGGAGAGGATTGAAAGGTTCCTGGCCTTCGCCTCCGCCGTCGTCTTGAGGAATTCCCTGATGCCGCGAGGATCCGTGGCGATGGGCTTTTCGGCGAAGATGTGCTTGCCGGCCGCTATGCAGGCGGCGGCGTGGAGCGGACGGAACATCGGCGGTGCGCACAGGAGCACTATCTCGCAGTCGGTCGCGATCACCTTCAGATATCCATCGGCGCCGCCAAAGGCCATCTTCTCGTCCACACCGTACTTGCGGCAGACGTCCAGGGCCTTGTCGCGGAAGAAGTCCGCGGCGGCAACGAGCTGCACATCGTGTCCGAGCCGGCGGGCGGCCTCCGTTATGTCGCGGATGGCGCCGCCAGAGCACTTGCCGTTGAACCAGTTGCAGCCGCGTCCACCGCAGCCGACAAGCCCCACCTTGAATACACGCTTCGCGCCCTCGGCGCGCGCGATGTACGGCGCGGCGGCGGTCGCCACCGCAGCTCCCGCGAAACTGCGCCTCGTCAGAAGCATGGATCCACGGCCTGCAAGTTCTTCCTTCATTGAGCACTGTCCTTTCTGGGTTGGTTGTTTGACGTATAGTTTAAACTTTTTCTTCAACCGATGTCAATACCGACTTGACTCCGGTCCACCATCCGCGCTACCGTCTCCACTGAAGCACGACCGGGCCGAGAACGCCCGACGGCTGCAGCGGGTCGTCGGCAGACGGACCGGAATACCGCGTACGCCTACGCGAAGGGTCGCTGTCCGTCGCATCCCTGCGGGATTGCCGCCAATAGCGGAGCGTCGAGCGCGTGACGCGTCCTCCTTCCGGAAGGAGGCAGTCGCCGACAAGACGGTTGTACCAGTTGTTCATATAGCGGATCTCGATTGCGTTGTCGCCCGGACGGATGGCCGATGACACATCCACCTCCCAAGGTGCGCACCATGCAACGCCGCAATCTACGCCGTTCACGAAGACGCGGGCGAGTCCCGTAGGAACGTCGCCGAGGGAAAGAACCGCCCGCGAGGACGTCAATCCTCCCAGCGACACGGTCGTGCGGTAGATCGCCGTTCCGGAGAAATAGCGCACAGAGGCGCTGGACGCATCGCCATCGGTGCCGAATGAAGTGAAGTCGCGCAGGGCGTCCATCGTCAACGGTGCAGGCGGCGGCGCGGCTATGCCGTCATGGTAGGCGAACGACACACGCCAGGAGTTGGTGACGGGGATGTCACGAGGGGCGGGTTCCGTCCCGCTCCTGGCCGACACGGAGGTCGACCCTCCTGGCGCGAACACGACAAAGCAGCTGCCACCAACCGGCAGATCGAGCGCGACGCGGGTCTTGCCGCATGGCAGGGACGCGCGTCCCGCGTGTCCGTGGTCACGCGGGACGCGTGACCCTACCGATTCGGCTGCGGCGGGGCGGCTCGTTCCCGTCACCACATCCCAGATCTCCACCATGCGCCCTTCACACGCTGCGTTCAGCACCACCTCGTCCCTACCTTCACCGGCGACGAAGAAGAAGTCCACCTCCCCTTCCCGGCGATGCGTCGTGGTGAACTGCGCCTTCGCATCCTTCCTGAAGCGCCCCCAGCCGTAGTAGTTGGTCCTGACGTTGGCGAACTCGCCGTCATCCACGTATTCGCCGCGCTGGAGGATTGCCTGGCAACGGGCAAGATACTTGACGAACGCCTCCGCATGGCCGTGCCATGTGACATTCCGGTTGATGTGCGAACCCGCGAAGTATTCCGCCCCGGGAATGCCGAACCTCTTCGGCGAACAGGTAAACGTATGCCACACAAGACGGTTCGCGCCGTCGGCATAGGCGATGTCCGCGAGCGGCTTCAGCAATGCCGGATCTACGGAATAGTGCCGGCGCATATGCGTGAAGGACTCCATGGATATGATGTGGCAGCCAGTACGCCTGGCGGAGAGGACCACGGCGCGCTGGAAGAACCTGCCGTTCGCATTGGCATGCCCCGCCTCCGGGCTTTTGGCGTAATTCCCCTCGCTCAACGGCCAGAACTCGCCCTGCGGGAAGTCGTTGTGCGCGAGCATGTCGAGCTGGTCGCAGTCAAGCTTGGCAGCCTTAGATCCCCAGACCCACGGCCCGCCAGACTCCGAATAGACCTTGAGGCCGTGTCCATGGGCCCATGCCCGCATCGTGGCGTAGAAGTTGTCCCTTATCGCGCTCCAGCTGCCGCCCGTCTTCACGCTGCCCTCGTAGCTGACGGAATAGATGTGCGTAAACGTCCTGCCTACGAGATCGGGGACACGCTTCAACAGCGGCCCCACGACACGGTCGAGGTGGGCCACGACCGCATCGTGGTCCATCACGTCCGTCTCGTACTCCCTGCCGTCGATGAAGCCGTTCAGCGTGCCGCCACTTGCAGAGGCGTTCATCGTGAACTCAAGCCCGAGGCGGGCGCATTCGCGGATGGAGAACTCGACCAGGTCGTACCACTCCGGCGAACCCCACACGATCTCGGCCTTTGGATTTACGACATGGTTCTCGTCGTCCCAGTATCCGCGCGAGTCGAACATCAGAACGCCGCCGAATCCGAGCCGCTTCATCGCCTCCAGGTCGGCCGTGATCGTCTCGCGGTCGGCGTGTCCGTTGATCCACCACCAGTAGCACCAGGGACGCACCGAATCCGGGGGATTCGAGAAATCGTTCCAAAGCGACCGTGCAGTTCTCTGCGTAAACCTGGCGATCCGGGATTCAATTTCAGGAATGAGCCGACGCGGCTTCGAGCCGGGAATCCAGATGCAGTGACCGGTAAGCCTCGGGCGAATGCCGCACGGATATTCAAACACCTCCACATCATTGCTGACGGCGCGATATGCGGCGGCGAAAGCGCGCTCGGACTCCACCGGCACCACCTTGTCGCCAACCGCATGGGTCAATAGCAGGCGAGGTCCGCCGGGCTTGATGATCCTAAGCGGATTGACTTCGGGCATCCCGTCGCCCGTCATCCAGCGGTATCTGTCAGGATGTGCGCTACGGTCTGGTTCGGCATCGGCTATGCCGGAGATAGAAATGGCGCCCGCAACCTTGTCCGACGGCAGGTTGAGCGCAGTCCACAAGGCGAGGTGGCCACCCGCCGAACCGCCGCAGACGTATATCTGCCTCGGCGAGAAACCGGCGCGTTCATGGAAGCCGCCAGAGAAAAGCCAGTCCGCGGCCTTTATGCAATCGTCACCGCAGGCAGGCCATGGATTCCTGCCAGACGCAAAGCGGTACTCGATGTTGAACACGGCACAACCAAGATCACGCCAGAAGAACTCCGCTACACCGCTCCAGCTGTAGCGGTCGCCGCCGCTCCAGCCGCCGCCGTGGATGGCAAGGACGACAGGCGTCTCCGGCGTCACGTTCTCAGGCAGATACAGGTCGCCAAGGCCGAAGCGCCCGATGGACGGGTCGTATGCGATATCGCGTTCGACCGCGGCCTTGAGCGAAACGGCCGCGAGGCATGACGCAGCCGCGAGAATCGCTCCTCGCAAAGTTCTCATTCCTTTCATCGGTCCTCCGTAACGACGACGGTCTCGATCCCGAGGGCGCGGCCGAGCTTCTTAAGTTCGGCGGCATGGTGGCCTACGCCGAGGGCGAAGTGGTGGGTGGGGCCTTCGAGCGACCAGCGGCGGAGGAAGGTGCGGACGTCGGGCTTGAAGAGGCCGTGCGTATTCGTGTTGCCAGTGGGCGGTATCGGACCCGCGAGAGACTCCCCTTCCGCCACGACGAACTTGAACGAGCCGTCCGCCTTGAGACCCAGCGACATCATCGTGATCGGCCCCTCCTTGATGTTGAACTCCACGCCCGCGCCCTTTCCAGGCTTGCCGTGGTACTTCTTGAGCGAACGCAGGACGGGCTTCTTCGCCGCGATGTTGAGATGGTGGGGGCCATCGTGCCCCACGAGCACCGTACCGCGCTCGAAGTCGATGGGATGGAACTCCGCAAAGCTGCCGCCGATGTCGAGGCGGTCGAAGATCATCATCGCAATGCAGTTCTTGAGGTCGAACTCCCCGCACATCGGGAAGCCCGCCGCCGTGAGGAGCGAGTTGCCGACTATGAAGTTGGTCACGAGCTCGCGAGTCATCGAGCCAGGCTCGCCCTCGTAGTAGTACGCGAAGCCGTCGAGGCTCCGCTTCTCGATGAACTTCTCAAGGGCGACCGCGGCCTTCGCCGCTACATCAAGATCCTTCGCGGTCAGCTTCTCCGTCCACGGGTCGGATACGGGATCGGGCGTATCGAAGAACGAAAGGATGCGCTTTTTCATCGCCTCGACGGACGCGGTGTCGGGGTTGCGGTAGAACGGCAGGATCTCGTCCGGCTCGCACAGCGCCACGTGGCAGCCGAACGAGCGGCAGATAGCGGTGGGATCGACCTGCATGTCGTACATCGCTTCGAGGACGTGCCCCATGAGGCCGATGCGCGCACGCCTGAGATCGTGGAGGACGTGCGCGACGGCGCACCACTGGCGCACCTCTTCATCGGCCTTGGCGTCACCCTCGAGCATGCCTATCACGACATCGGCGACGGGGCGGCCGTAGCGGATGGCGACGCCGGTGAATTCAGGCACGGAGCAGAGGTCGTCGTTGTAGAGCTGGCGGTAGATCGTGGCGTGTTCATAGTCGAGGCGGGCATCCGGCTGCAGCGCTACGAGCACGATCGGGCACGTCATCTCACGCACGAAGGGGGCGAAGGTGGAACTTGTAGCGTACGTCACCATGTCGATGAAAAGAAGGTCGAGGTCGGCCGCCTTCATGGCAGGTATGAGTGATGCCGCCTTCTGCGGATTGTCGGAGATTCCGAACGCCGACACCTTCACCTGATGCGCCGCGATGCGCTTTTCGAAGACCGCCATCTTCTTAAGCATGTCCTCGTAGAGCCCGGGGCATTGCTTCCAGTAGGTATCCAACCCAACGCCCACCACGCCCACGTTCGCGGTGAGCGGCCTGCGGCGTGCGATTCGCGGCCCATCCGCCGCCATCGCCGCGGCGGAACATGCCGCAAGAAGAAGTGCCATGAAGCGGCACATGGTCGGTTTCACGCATGTCTGCATATTGTTTCGCCTTTCATGTTCGGTTATGATATCACATGATGGCTCTTCCCGCAACATCTCGTTTCAGCAATCTGCCAAGAGGCGCATCGGGAGGGACGCGCCCCGTCGCGTCCGCCCCCTGGCAGGGCCCATCTGGCAGGGCCCGCTCGCCGAGCGGGTCGAATCAACGTTGATTCGCGAGCCGATCATTTGCGACTGCGGCCGCCTCGATGCACCCGCGCCGCAGACGCAACGGGCGTACGGAAAGGAGCAGCCCCTGATGGCCGGCCGGAATGATGACATGTCCGTTCCAAAATGCCGCCAGGTCAGGACGCCCCGAAAGCTCTCCTGCGTCAAGGAGTTTCGGATCCTGCGGATCGGCGAAGTCATAGACGGCGTAGCGCGCGCCGCTGCGGTTCGTAAGAGCCACCAGCCGGCCGTCAGAACGCGGGATGCCGGTAAAGCGCGGTCTGTTCGTTTTCAGGAACTCCGGAACAGGCGGAAAAGCGCGTAGTTCCGTCTTGGCGCCGTCCGGCATGACGAACTGATAACGGTCGCCCACGGTATAGAGATAGCGGTCCCCAAACGCGCAGATGCCGTTGACCTGGGTACCCGCCTGCCTCCTGCACTTTTCGCGTGTGCCCGCCTTGGGTCTCGGTCCCGAGAAATCGCACCAGACGAGTCCTGAATAGGGGTTCAAGATCGCAAGCCGGTCCCCTACAAGAGCGTCCGGAAGATACTTGTCCCACAGGCAGGTTACATTCAATTTGCAGAATGGATCAGGACGCGTGAAATCGTCAAGTCCCACTACGCAATACGGTCCGTTGCGCGGCGAGAGCACGGCATGCTTCGCCCCAGCCGGCCAGCACCAGAATGCGACGGTCGCATCTGGCGCAGTCGGGCGGCGCGACACTTCGCGGAATCCTGTCGGACCGTCCAGCGCATAGACGGCCCAGCCGTCGAGACCTTCCGCCGTCACCAGCCTGTCGCCGGCAAGGCAGCAGTCGGTTACGCGCCTGCCGCCAGGCAGTTCACCCAGCTTCTCAAACCCGCCTTCGGGCTTGATCCTGAGAACGTGGAGCCCCGCGTCGCCAAAGGCCGCATAGACCACGTCGCCGCGCACGCAGGCCGTACGGGCCTGACCCGCCGCAGCCGGACGATAGACCTGGAACTTGCCTTTGTCCGTCGGATACGCCTCGGCCACGGTCGCGTTCGCCGGCGGAGTTCCCTTGTCGCGGACCGTCGGCCTGCCGCCGGCGACCGGAACCACCCAAAGTCCGCCTGGGAAACTTGTCACGTAAATGCAGCCTTCCCCGACGGCGACGGAGCTGATCGCGCCAGACGGCCAGTCCTTGCCCGGTTCGGGAACGCAGAAGCGGTCGATGACCTTCGGACGCGCCGGATCATGCACATCGACGACGAAAAGCCCGTTGTGGCTATCGCAGCAAAAGGCCAGGCCGTCGGCCACGCGTACGGTCCAATAGTCGTCCTTCCGCGGTTTGAAGACAGGAAAATTGACGCGGGAGACATGCCGGGGTTTCGCCGGATCGGCGAGGTCGAAGATGTCAAGTCCGCGTCCGGCGCCGATCAGCTCCTGGGTGTTCTGGGTCGGGTCGGCGAGATCGTCGATTGTGCCCTCCCGATGTCCTGCCAGCAACTGGGCCGCGCGGTGATGGCGCGCATCATGCCCAGTCGAGCAGTAGAGATGGCGTCCGTCGATTTCAAGACCGTCTCCGAAGCCGCCGAGCTCAAGCGTGCCGATCTCGCGGAACGTGCGCATGTCATGCGCGTCGAACACGGTGACGTGTCCCCCGCCCCATTCCCCGGAGTACAGAAAGCCGTCTCTATAGCGATTCGACTGCGACTCGCCCGTCTTGCGGATGCAGAGATGCCGCGGATTGTCCGGATCGGAAACGTCGACGGCCTCGACGCCGTTGATTCTCTCGGACAGGAAGACCGTCTTGCCGACGACGTCAAGGCCCGTCGCGAACTCGACGGAATCGTAGCGCGAGCGGAGACGCATCTTCCGTGGATCGCGCACATCGACGATTCGCAGGCCCGTTTCACGTGAAACGACATAGGCAAAACCGTCCGCGACAGCGATCTGGCGGCGGTTGTCCATGCCGTCCAGACGCCCGATGACCTTCGGCGCCAGAGGATCGGCGACGTCAAGGGCGTAAAGCGAACGCCCCGCGATGCAGTAGAGCGTCTTGCCGTCAAGCGCAACGCCCATCGCCTTGTCGTCGACGCCGTCCACGCGGACGGCCGCCTTCAGCTTCGCACACGCCTTCATGGCGTCGGAGCCAGATCCGGCGAAGGCCGCCGGCAGGCACTTTCCGGCAGCAACCCGCAGATACTTGCGGAAGGCGTCCACAAGCGTGGAGACAGGCACGTCGGCCTCGATGAAGCGGCGGCCGCGGTCGCGCATCCGCATGGCTTCAATGCCTGGCAGGGTGAATTCAGGTGTCTCTGGAGACTCCACGTTCCAGTACACTATGCCCGACCTGCCGCCACGTGTGTAGGAAAAGGCGCGGATGGGCCGGGCGGCATCCTCCGTGATCTGGCGGCATTCCACCGGCTCGGGCCTGTCGGCCGGAGCGAACGGCCAGAGCATCCATTCCGCCGACTCGTCCTTGAACATCTCGCGTTGGGCTGAAGTGAACCGCCCTTCCAGCTTCGCATCCTCCCATCGTTTGAAGGCCGCGAGGCAGTCCGCCGCACGCGGATGCCTACGCCAGTCGCCTGCGTCCATATGGAAGCCTATCGGGCAGTTCCAGGCCGCAGCCTTGCAAGCGACATATTCCACCACGTCCGGCTGGAGGCCCATCGTGCCGTTCCAGAACGCCGACTGCGCATACTGCGTGGCGACCGCCTTCTTTTTCGGATCAGGCTTCACCGGCAGCTGCAGACGGAGCCATCCCAGGTCCACGGCGGAGAAATCGTCGGCATCCTGCCGCGCGGTCCTTAGGATGTACTTGCGCATCGAAGGCCGCTGGAGCTCGCCCTTGAACACGTCGAACGCGTTGCCGCGCGTATGCATGTGCCAGCCGAAATGGCTCTTGAGGGCGGTTTCGCTCCAGACGATGTCCGTCTTGACGCGCTTCCAGAGGTTGAACTGCACGCGTGGCACATGGTACCAGAACGGTTCCGGTACATCCTCCGCGCCGTCCATGTAGAAGAACCGCGCACCGCCGGCGTTTATCCATGAGGTGATGCGCTCTGCGATCTCGTCGACTATCCCAGAGTCGCCGCAGCGGATGAACCTCACCCAGTCGTCGACGTCAAGGTGCCGCCCAACCGAGTTGCGCGGATGCGCCAAGGCCGTCGAATTCCAGAGTCCGCGCACGCAGTTGGTGAGCATGTATGGCGGCGTATCGGTGAATCCACCGTACATCACCAGCTCGTCGCCGAACTGCACCAGCCCCCTATCCTTCTCGCGGCGCAGAAGACGTGGCGCAGACTGTAGATGGAGGGTCGTATCCGTTGACGATGCGTCGCGATCGAGAAACACCTCGCAGACCAGGTTCATGCGCGGATCGGGATGTCCGCCGGCGAGATACGCGTCGTCCCGCGACACCTTTGTACAGAAGAAATGCATCCCGGGGATGATGCCGGCCGCACGTATCGCGTCCGTCACGCGGCGGTAGTCCGCAGGACCGTTCTCGTAGCCCTTTCGCGGCGGGAAATGCCCGACGGTACGCCACAGCTCGGCCGCACCGACCGTCATGATCGCCCTGAAGCCGCCTTCCCTGGCAATGTCGATGTATTCGCCAATGTTCTCTGCCGTCACCTTGCTCGTGGTCATGTAGGAAGCCGCGTAGAGGGGATGGCGCCTGTTGCGAACCCCGCGCGGCAGATCAAAGTCGCGTTCCATGGCGTCCACGCAGTCGAGGAAGTCCTCCCTGCCGTCGGACACGGCCAGGACGGCATGTGCACCGTCTACGCCCACGGCCTTCTCCGTGCCGGCGAAAAGGACAATACTGCCGGACTCGCGGTCGAACGCGTCTATGCGGGTCTCCAGCCGGGCCGCCATGAGCGCGGCGAAGGCGTCGTCGTCCCATACCACGTTCAGCGTGCGCCCGAAATGTCCGCGCCTCTTCAGCGGCAGCTGCGCAAGGGCGAAGGCGTCGATTTCCGTCTTGCGCTTGAATCCGCTCGCCTCCAGCTCGTAGTCGAACCTGTCGAGGCGGAAGCCGATGTAGCTATCCGTCACCTCGAGCTTCACCACCGCGGTGAAGAACTCATCGCGGTAGCGGATTCTAAGTTCATCGCCGCGGCGTTCAATGGCGGAGGCTGGCAGCGTCCAGGGCTTCGCCGCGTACATGAGCTTGAACTCGTTGTCATACGCGCGGTTCTGGGTGATCGTGGAGAACGGTACACGCGCCTTGGTATCGAGCATCTCCCTACCGGTGGATTTCACCACGAGCGAGCGTGCGAAACCGTCGTCGGAAATGGTCAGCCTGCATCGCGCATTCTCAACCGTGACTTCCGGGAACGCCGACTGCGAAGCCACTGCCGCCACAAGCAGAAGCATCTTCTTCATGACTGTGCAACCCCCTGCAGTTTACGCCGCCGCAGATGCCCGTCACACCGCGCCGCGCAGTTCGCGCACGAGCGCCGCCGCATCCGCGGCCAGCCGTTCGATCGCAGCGTAGTCGCCCGCCGCAAGCGCGTCCTTGGGCACCACCCAGGTGCCGCCGCAGGCAACGACCTCGGGCACCGACAGGTATTCCCGCACATTCGCGAGGTTGATGCCGCCGGTCGGCATGAACTTGACGCCCGTGAAGCGGAACGCGCCGAGCAGGTTCTTTATCATCTTCACGCCACCCGCCGCCTCGGCCGGGAAGAACTTGACCATCGGCACGCCCGCCGCGAGCGCCTGCGAGAGCTCGCTAGCCGTGGCTACGCCCGGGATCATGTCGAGACCCTCGGTCCTCGCTGCCGACACCACCACGGGGTCGAAGCCAGGCGCCACGCCGAACGCCGCGCCTGCCGACTTGGCCGCATGCACCATCGCGGGCGTGAGCAACGTGCCTGCTCCGACCACGGCACCAGGCAGCCCGTCCCTGATCCTGGCGATGGATGCCGCCGCCGCCTTCGTGCGGAATGTCACCTCCAGTACCGGCAGCCCGCCGTTCACGAGCGCCTTGGCGAGCGGAAGCGCCTGCGCCTCGTCCTCTATCACGATCACCGGAACGATGCCGGCCTTCTCCAACACGTCGACGATGCCTTCCATATCTCCTCCTTGCATGACGGCCTGGTTCAAGCCACCGGCCAAGTACCTTCGACCCTCGCCTTCAGAACGGTGCACCCGATCCCGGCAAGAGCGCTCTCCAGCGCGGCATACTGGGCATCGTCCTCGTAGGTGCCGACAATGGCGCCGCCGGAACCCGCGAATTTCGCGGTGGCCCCCGTGGAACGCGCAGTGAACACCATGCGCCGGTTGGCCTCGGCCACGTTGAAGATGCGGTCGCGCAAATCGAAGTTGGCATTGACCAGGGCGCCCAGGCGTTCGGGATGCCCCCCGACGAGCGCATCGCGGGCCTGCTGCGCCAGATCGGCGAATTCGCCCATCGCGGCTACGATGTCCGGCTTCTTCTCCTCGAACAGCACGCGCAGCTTCTTGTGGTACTTGCCCGATATCTCGGCGCGGTTGGGGTCGTAGGCGATGTAGATGTTCGGCAGGATCGACGGATCGAGCCTCTCGTACCTGCCATGGCCGGTGGATTCCACCAGCGAACGCTCGAAATCCATGAACACCAGCCCCTCGTAGATCTGCACCACGCGGTCCTGCAGGCCGCACTGGATGCCCAGCTCGTCGCGCTCGGCCTCGAGGCAGAGCGTAGGCGCGTATTCGATCGGCAGCTCCACGCCGTAGAACCGCTGGAGCGCCTTCAGCATCGCGGTGCAGATGGCGGACGAACCGGACAGCCCCACGAGCCTGGGGATGTTGGATGTGTAACGCACTGTGAAGTTGCGCCGTTCAAGGGATATGCCATGCTCGCGGCAATAGAGGAAGAAAAGCTTGGAGACGGCCTTGAGGAGGCGTATTCCACCGTAGTAGCCGAAAAGCTGTATCTCCTTCAGCAGATCGTCTGGCGAGGAGAAGGTGGCGTCGTCCTCGTCGGCAGGGACGAATCCCAGCTCGGGCGTCTCGTACATGACGAGATCGGCGAAGAAGTCCTTGAACGTGAAGCTGAGCGTCTTGCCGAAATAGCCGTCGGAAGGGTTGCCGACGAGCCCGGCGCGCGCAAACGAACGGGTGCGTATCAACATGGCTGAGAACTCACTTTACGCCGATCGAACGGCGCATGTATGGCCAATAGACCTTTGTGTAGACGATACAGGAATATATGTTGAGGAGGGTCAGCGCCAGTTCGACGGCATAGACCACGTACAGGATGGCGCCGTCGGCCTCCGGCACATAGGAACGGAACGCCAGATACAGATATATGAGCCCGGCGGCCGGGAACGACAGCGCGGTACGCACCTTGCCGAGCCAGAGCGCCGCAACGTCCGCATGGTATGCCGAGGCCACGGCGCGCAGAAACGTCACCCACTGGTCGCGCAGCATGTAGAGGATGGAGAATGCGAGCATGAACACCGCATGCAGCGCATTGTCGCCCTGGTGCCCGATTATCCAGAGCAGCGTAGGGAACGAGACGATGAAGAACACCTTGTCCATCAGCGGGTCGGCAAGCTTGCCGAAGCTGGAGACGACCCCCCATCTGCGGGCCAGCAGCCCATCAAAGAGGTCGGAAAGCCCGGCGACGAGCATGAACACGCACGCGCAGACGGCAGCCGCCAGGGATCGCGTACATTCGGCGACCACGGCCGCGGCCGTGAACGCGAATATGAACGGCACGCGCGACAGCGTCAGCGCATTTACGAACAGGCGATGGAAGTTGCCTGGTATCATTCGTCGGCATCATCCTCCTTGCCATCCGCCTCGTCGTCGACCGGTTCGGCGGCCGCGAGACGTTCGATCATGGCCGAGAGCTTGGAATGCACCGTATCCTGCTGCAGGCAGAGCTGCTTCATCTCGTCCAGCTGCATCTGCAGTGCGGCGAAACGGGCCTCAACCCGTTCCCTGCGCTCGGTTGCATCCGCCAGGCGCGCCTCGAGGTCGTCCGCGCGCAGCTCGGCCTTCTGCAGATTGCGCCGCGTTGCGAAAAGCTGCTTGAGTATCTCGCCTGGCTCGATGTCCAGATCCTCGATCTCCATGCCGTCCGGGATCGGCACGAGCACCGTTTCGCCGCAGTTGACGCAGTTGATCTGCAGCCCCGCGCCGCGGTAGTCGATGGCAAGGTTATGTCCGCAGTGCGGGCAGTCGAACACGATGTCCGTATCCTGGATGATGGTTCCACCCTGTTCCGGATCCTCTTCTTCCTCGGCTCCGGATGCTTCTTCGGGGGCAAGCCCTTCGGTGGCGGCAATTTCTTCTTCTGTCATGGTGGACTTCCTTTCGGGGTTAGAGCGTTGCTGACATTATAGGATAAATGGCGCCGAACCGCAAGCATTCCTTGGAAAAATCACCGCGTTCGAAAATGGCGGACCAGGGATTCGTAGAGCCGCAGGACGGCCACGAGCGGACCGCGCAGCACGGGATGCCGCCGCCAGAGGCGCAGATGGCGCACGGGCCACGGGGACCATGTGAAGACGCGCATCGAATCTATCGCCTCCAACACCTCGGGCCATTCCTTCTCGAGACCGGCTAGGAAAGGCGCGAGGTCCGCCGTCACCTGCCGGCGGGGAACGTTGAAGAAACAAATGCAGGCAATCAGCCGCCCGAGACGTATCAACTGCGCGCGCATGTACGCGAGGTTCACCTCCGGCGCGGGACGACGACATGCCGACGCGAGGCTCTCAAACACGCGCAAAAGCATGGCGACGTTGGCGGCATACACCTTCGCGTCGACGCTCTGGCCCGGGCGTCCCGTCTGGTAGCGATATAGCGGAAACGGGAAGGCCCGCCCGCTCCTCGCCGCCGCCATCGGCAGCGTGTACCATTCCGTATCGGTGTACATGATGCCTTCGGTCTGCCGGTATCCGATGTCGCGCAGGAGATCTGTGCGATAGGCGAGCGCATGCATAGAGATTGCATCCGCGCGCGCAAGCAGGGCGTCCATGCCGAAGTCGCATGGAAGCCCATGCCGTACCTGGCGCACCGGATGGCCGTCCGGCGCAAGCCATTCGACGTCGTTGATAAGGACGTCTGGCGGGCTTGGTTCGGACGCCGCGGTCGAGACGAAAGAGATGTAATCCGGAAGGAGCGCCGGATCGAACGCGTCGTCTGCATCCAGGATCCTGGCATACCGGCCTGTCGCGGCCGCAAGCCCGGCGTTGACGCAGCTGCCGTAGTGGCCATTCGGTTTGTCTATCACACGGCATGTGCCGGGATGGCGCGCCGCCCAGTCATGCGCGATCGCGGATGTGCCGTCGCGGCTGCCGTCGTTCACAACGATCACCTCGAGCGACGGCGGTGGCGGCTCCAGGCTCGCCAGCGCGCGCGGCAGCCAGTCCGCCATGTCGTACGCCGGCACTATGACCGTGAGCGCCTTCACGTCCGTCCTCCCCTTCCGCGAAGGATGGATGTGATCTTGCCAAGCGAGGAGTTGCGATACCACATCAGGCATCGCAGAAGCGGGCGCATGCCGCGTATTGCGAGGAAGAAGAAGATACGCTGGCCCAAGGAAAAGCCCGGCCCAAGCGAACGTACATCAGGGAAGTAGGCATTGAGCGCCGCATCCGGGACGGAGGGGTCGAGTGCCGCGTAGAGACGGAAACGACGCTTGAAGGCCTCCACGGCAGCAAGGTCTGCCTCGTTGCCGGCGAAGAGCGTCCGCCAGCGGGCGACACAGCGTTCGAAGGACCTCAGATGGCACATGGCCGAACCGCGGGAGAGGGATCCAGGGTGGCGCCGGTAACGGTAGTGGCAGCCTGCGCTGTAGGCCGTTACCGGATCGGCCGCCAGCACGTCCATGAGAAAATCCATGTCCTCGCAGCACGTCACTTCGTCGCGGAAACGCGCACCAGCCTTCTGCACGAAGGCGCGGCACAGAAGCTTGTTGCATACGGACCCATGCATGGAACCGACCAGGATGGCGCGGCGCAGGGTCGCCGCAGTGGCTTCTGCGATCTTCTCGTCCTGACGCGAGACGGCACCTCCCTCCTCCACGAAGAATCCCTCCCACACGAAGTCGGCGCCATGGGTCCGCTGCACGGACATCATTTCCGCGTACATGCCAGGATCCACGGCGTCGTCCGGATCGAGGAACACTATGAATTCGCCCTGCGCAGCGTCGAGGAGATCCTGGCGCGTACGAGATACGCCCATGTTCTCGGCATGGCGCAGGATGCGCGACCTGTCGGCGAGGGAGAACTCGTCCAGAAGTGCCGCCAGCGCATCCGGGGAACCGTCGCGCGAGGCATCGTCGCAGAAAACCAGCTCGGCATCCCGCAGATCCTGCGCGGCGAGCGAGGAGACCGCGTCGCGCAGGTAGCGCGTCGAATCGAACACGGCCACAAGGACGGAAAGGATCGGGCCGTGCGGCTGGATCACAGCACGACCTTCCATCCATCGCGGTAGTAGGCGCGGGAAAGCCAATGCTCGTCGCCCGTGCCGTTGGCGAAGGTGTTGGCCGCAGGATCCCAGTCGAAGCTTGAATCGTAGATGTAGCTGATGTTGCAGAGCTGGCAGAGGATCGAGCTGCGTCCACCGACCTGCGCGCTGGAGCACGCGCTCTTCCTGTCGAGAAAGCGCGCCACGAAGTCCGCAGGGTGGTTGAGCGACTTGTACAGCTTGGTCTTGGCATGCTTGAGGTCCGTCTCCTTGACGGCCTTGTTCACGGCGTCAAGCATCGACTTGTCGCAGAACTCCGACGGCTTGGCGTCGGGCTTGTCCTTGGGCTTGCGGAAGTTCCAGAAGGCCACGCGCCTCATGGCGTCGAAGGAGCCGTTGGCGAGGGCGGCGCGTACCTTGGCGTCCGGCATGACGCCCTTTCCAAGCCAGAATGCGAACAGTCCGCGGTTGACGGCCACGATGCCCTCCGTGCCGTAGAACACCGTGCCCCACGTGCTGAAGGGATTGTGCTGCATCACCGCCCCGTTCGCGAACACGAACTGCATGTCCTGCTGGCGGCGGCCGCCGTGGATGGGATTGGAGGAATGCGGGGCCTTGGAGCAAAGCACCTTCACGGGCCCGGAATCGTCCATGCCCAGCCCCCACTGCGCGATGTCGAGGTGGTGCGCCCCCCAGTCGCCGCAGTAGCCGCTGCCGTAGTTATCGTCAAAGCGCCAGAACATCGGATAGAAGTCATGCACGCCGCGCGGCGCGCACTTGTCGGAATACGGCGACCACGGCGCCGGACCGACCCAGCGGTTCCAGTCCACGTCCGGATTGTGGGCACCCTCGGTAGTGGCGGCCTTCAGATCCGAGAAGAAGCGGTGCGGCTGCGAAGGCCCTCCGAGAAGAGGAGCATCCGTGCCCTGGCCGAAGTTGGTATCGACGAACCTCACGTCGCCGATGAATCCGTTACGTACTATCTCGCACGCCGTGCGGAACTCCACGCTACTGCGCTGCATCGCGCCGGTCTGGAGGACGCGGCCGTACTTTTTCTCGGCCTCCATGACGATCCTTGCCTCCTCCACGCTGTAGGTGAGCGGCTTTTCGCAATAGACGTCCTTGCCGGCCTTCATCGCCTCCACGGTGATATAGGCGTGCCAGTGGTCGGGCGTGGCCACACACACCATGTCGATGCCGGGATTGACCAGTACCTCGCGGAAATCGGAGTATCCCCGGCATACGCCCTTGGGGATTTTCAGCACGGGACGCGACTGGTAGTAGTTCTCGACTGTCTGCACGCCGCGCTCGCGGCGGATCTTGTCCACGTCGCAAATGCCGGTCACGAGGATGTCCTGGCCCAGGAACTGGTGCAGGAGCCCGCGCGCCTGTATACCCATGCCGATGAGCGCGAGCGTCGGCTTCTCGCCCGCCGCGCGCGTACGCGGAGGCTTCGGGGCATCCGCGAGGGCGTGCCCCGCGGCCAGCGATGCCGCCGCGCCACCCAGAAGGAAGTTGCGTCTGTTCAGTTCCATGACCTTGTTCCTTGGTTGTGCATGTCCGCGCCTAGAGCGCGATGCGAAGGGTCGATTCCCGCGCCGGGCCTATCGACAGTATACCCAGCTTTGCTCCGGATAGCTCCACGAGTCTGTCTACGTAGGCCTTGGCCTTCGGCGGCAGATCGGCGATGTCCGTGATGTTCGACGTCTCGCACATCCACCCTTCCATCTCCTCGTAGACCGGCTTCACGCGCGCAAGCTCCTCGACGGAGGACGGCATGAAGTCTATGCGCCGGCCATCCAGCTCGTACGCGACGCATATCTTGATCTTCGGCAGGACGTCCAGCACATCCAACTTCGTTAGTGCCCAGTAGTCGATCCCGTTTATCTGCTGCGCATAGCGCGCCACGACCGCGTCGTACCAGCCGGTACGCCTCGGCCGCTTCGTCACGGCGCCGAACTCGTGCCCTCTCTCGGCCATGATGCGCCCGTCGGGATCCTGCAGATCTACGGCGTTGTAGAGCTCGGTCGGGAACGGTCCCTCGCCGACACGCGTCGTATACGCCTTCACCACGCCGACCACGCAGTCGATGTCGCGCGGCGAAAGGCCGCTGCCGATGCACGCGCCGCCGGAGGTCGGATTCGAGGATGTCACGAACGGATAGGTGCCGAAGTCGATGTCGAGCATCGTGCCCTGCGCGCCTTCGAGCAGGATCGACTTGCCGGACCTTTTGGCCTCATGGAGCATCGGCACGGTGTCGCGCACGTATGGGGCGAGCTTCTCCTGAACGGTACGGTATATGGAGACAAGCTCGTCGGCGTCCAGCTGGTAGTCCTTGATGGTGCAGCCCGGCACATCGATGGCGTCACCTTCGTCCACGCGCTCGCACTTGAGCATCCTGAGCTTGGCGTTGGTCTCCTCCACCTGCTCGCGGACGCGGTCGAGGAAACTGTCGGCAAGCATGTCGCCGCATCTGAGGCCCGTGCGGGACACCTTGGCCGCGTATGCCGGGCCTATGCCGCGGCCTGTCGTGCCGATCTTCCTGCCAGGTGCGCGCGCGGCCTCCTCGGCCTTGTCCAACGCCCGGTGGTAGAGCATCACCATCTGCGTGCGCGTCGAGATGAAGAGCCGTCCCTTCGGCTCCACCCCGGTCGCTCGCATGGCCTCGATCTCCTCGATGAGGTCGAGCGGGTTCATCACCACGCCGTTGCCTATGACGCACACCTTGCCATCGTGGAGGATGCCGCTCGGTATGAGGCGCAGCACGCGCTTCCTGCCTTCGGCTATGACGGTATGCCCGGCGTTGGAGCCGCCCTGGTAGCGGACTACATAGTCCGCCTTGTCCGTCAGCACGTCTATTATCTTGCCTTTGCCCTCGTCGCCCCACTGGGAGCCGATCAGAACCGTATTCATCTTGAATCGCTTTCCTGCTTGTGAACGATGCGGCAATTATACCAAAACCAGCCGCCCATGTCCATGCGACAGGCGCGGCATCAACCCTTGGGCGTCGGGGCCGTGCCGCGGTTCTTGTTGCGCTGCGGCATCTTGGGCATGAACGGATTCGTCTGTCCGCCGCCCGGGCCGCCTGCGCCGGGTTGGGCGACGCCAGGCGTCTCGTAGCCCAGCACCACCTCGCGCCCCTCCAGCGAAGCAGGACCCTTTATCTCGGTGAATGAATCGTCCGATATGCCGTCGTCCACCACCACCGGCTCCAGCTTGCCAGCATCGTTGCGCACCCACACCCGGCGTACGCGCCGCTGGCCCGGCTGGCGCGGACGCTCCGGCTCGGACGCCGCAGATTCCGCGATCTCCTCCGGCCTGGGCCGGAAGCGGAACGCCGCCGACGTCACGGCAAGGGTGTTCTCCGAACGCGCCGTCTCCACGGAGATGTTGGCCGTCATGCCGGGGAAGAGCATTTCGTCGGGATTATCCGCCTCGATGATGATCGGATATGTCACCACGTTGTTGGTGGTCGTGGCGTTCTTGCGGATCTGCACCACGCGCCCGCGGAACTTGCGTCGGTAGGCGTCCGCCGTGAACGTGACCGGCTGGCCCACCTTGATCGCGCCGACGTCCGCCTCGGGGACCGTGGCCTCCACCTGTATGCGCTTTAGATCCGTGGCGATCTTCAGTAGCGGCACGGCGTTCATGGAGGATACGACCGTCTGCCCCTCGTCCACGGAACGGTCAATGACCACGCCGTTGACAGGGCTGGCGATGGTACAGTAGCCGAGATTCGCCTTCGCCTGGCTGACCGACGCCCGGCTGCGTTCTACGCTCGCCTTGGCGGCGTCCAGAGACGCCTTGGCGGTATCGCGCGCCTCGAGCGCGGCATCGTAGTCGGCCACGGGGCTCATCTCCTTGTCCACCAACTTCTTCTTGCGGGCAAGCGTCTTCTCGGCCAGCGACAGCTGCGCCTCGAACTTCTTCACGTTCGCCTCGTTAGAATGCAGTTCGCCAAGCGCGCTGCGGTAGTTGGCCTCGTACACGAGCGGATCGATCAGCGCCACGACCTGCCCGTTGGTGACCACCGAGTTGTAGTCCACGAACAGCTTGACTATCCGGCCGTTCACCTGCGCGCCCACCTCCACCTCCTTGATGGGCTGTATCTTCCCCGTGGCGTCCACGGTGCGCACTATGTCGCTTCGCACCACGGGCGCAGTGCGGTAGCGCACCTCGTGCGCCTCGACCTTCTTCTCGGAAAGGAACTTCCATCCCCACCATCCGCCCGCGCCCAGCACGGACAGCACCAACAGCCATTTCACGATCTTCATCGCCATGCCTCCTTTATCCATTCCCTATTCACCGTCCACTTCCACCTGTTCACTCTTCACCTTCCACCTATTCACTATTCCCTATTCCCTATTCCCTATTCCCTGTCTCCATACTCCACCCCGGCGCCAGTCAGGCGTACGAGCAGGGCCTCGGCGATCTGTCCGGCGAAGAACGCCTTGATGCGCGCGCCCTCCGCCTCTGAGAACGCCGACGCGGCGTCCGTGAAGTCGATGCGCGACGCCTCGCCCACGCGGTACTGCGCGATCACGTTGTCGAGATTCTCCTGCGCCTGCTTGACCTGTATGCATGCGTTGTCGAGCGCCTGCATGGCGGTGTCGCGCGTGGCCACCGCCTTCGCCAGGTTGCACGAGAGCTGCTGCTCCGCCAGGAACACCGACTCCCTTGCCGCCAGCAGGTCTACGATCGCGCTGTCCACGGCCGTCGTCTTGCGGAAACCCTCGAAGAGCGACTGGATCGCCGTGACGCCCCAGCTGAAGTTCCAGGCGGGATCCACGTACTTGAAGCTCGCGTCAAGCGAGAGCGACGGCAGCAGGTCGGCCACCGCGTAGTCCACCCGCGCAGATGCCGCACGCACCTTTGCGCGCAGAACCATGAGGGACGGCGCGTTGGTGCGGGCGAAGGCGAGCGCGTCCGTCACGGAGAGGTCGCTCACGGGCAGCTCGCGCTTCGGGCTGCCCAGGCTGTCCGCGCGCGGCGGCAGCACGTCGAGGCGGTCCGCCACGTCCGCCTTGAGTCCCAGCGCGCGGATGAAGTCGGCGCTCGCCGTTATGACGTCGTTCGACGCGGTGATGGTCTTGAGATGGGCGTCCGACAGATCCAGCTTCGCCTTCAGCACATCGAGGTTCTTCACCTCACCAGCGTCGAAGAGCGACTGCGCCTGGCGCAGATGCTCCGCGTACTGCTGTTCGTTCGTGCAGGCCACCGCCAACAGCGCGTCGTTCCTGAGAAGCGAGAAATAGGCGCCCGCCACGTCCTCGAACACGGCCAGCTGCACGTCGGCGTAGTCGCGCTGGGCCGCGACGATGTTCTCCATCGCCTCGAGCTCCTGCGCATCGAGGCGGCCGAAGTCGCAGAGCAGCAGCTCCATGCGCAACGACGCGTTGGCGTCGCCGCTCTGCCGCCATGAAAAATGCGGACCGTTGTTGTGGGTACTCTGGGAATAGCCGCCGGAAGCCCCGAAGATCGGGTATTCACCGGACGTCACCGACACGAGCTTCAGGCAGGCGTTGGACACGGCCAGGCGCGCGGATATCACGTCAGGACGGTTCGAGAGCGCATACTCCACGTATTCCGGCAGCGTGAACTTGGTGAGATCCACGAACTCCGAAGGCAGCGAGGCGTCGCCGCCATCGTCTGCAGACATCGCCTCCACCTCTTCCTGCGCGGTGATCGCGCGGTCGATGGTATCGCAGCCGGCCATGGCCGCCAACGCCAGCGCACACAGGGCACTTTTCTTGAATCCAAAAAACATGCGCCTATTATACATACCCGACGGTATGTATGTCAAGCACTCACAGCAGATTCAGGGCATCGACGTCAAACGAGACACGTAGGTCAGCAGGCGCCGGGCGTGCCGCCCGTATCCATTTGACGGCCGCGACAAGGTCCTTGGCGGACGGTGCGCGTAACACCACCTGGTGGCGGTACCAGCCCTCCGCCTTCGCCAGCGCGGCCGGAACAGCATCCGAGACCACGAACGCCCCTTCCGTACCGGCGCCATGCGCACGGCGAGCGTTGAACTTCCCGGCGTACGCGGCAAGCGAACGGGCGTAGAGTCCGGCCCAGCCCGCCGCAATGGAATCCTCCCGTGCGCGAAACACCAGCGTGGCGAGATGGCAGTAGGGTGGATAGTATCCCTCGCGCCGCGCGGCAAGCTCCGCATCGGCGAAGGACGCGAACGTCGAACCATCCGCCGCCGCCCGCACGGCGGGGGCGTCGGGCGAAAAGGTCTGGATGAAAACCTCCCCCGGCTTTTCCGCTCGCCCCGCGCGCCCAGACACCTGGGCGAGCAGCTGGTAGGTGCGCTCCGAGGCGCGGAAGTCGGGCAGCGTGAGCGACGTGTCGGCGTTCAGCACGCCAACGAGCGTCACATTCGGGAAGTCCAGTCCCTTGGCGATCATCTGGGTGCCGAGAAGGATGTCCGCCTTGTGTCCGCGGAAGGCGGAGAGTATGTCGTCGTGCGACATCCTGCGAGCGGTTGAGTCGGCGTCCATGCGAAGTATCCGCGCCGAGGGGAAGCACTTGCGTAGCACCCCTTCCGCGCGCTGGGTTCCGATGCCGGTGTACGCGAAGTCCCGCCCATGGCATTCGGGACATTCCTCCGGCACATGCCGCCATTCGCCGCAGACATGGCACCTGAGACAGCGGTCCGCCTCGTGGTAGGTGTAGGGCAGCGCGGGATCGCCTTCTCCGTCGTCGCGGCCGATGCAGTTGGGGCACGCCGCGATCCAGCCGCAGTCGCGACACTGCAGCACGCGCGAATACCCCCGCCTGTTTATGAAGAGCATCGTCTGCTCGCCGCGACGGAGTCTCTGCGAGATCGCATCGAGAAGCGGCTTGGAGTAGATCTGCATCCGCCCCGAGACCTGCGCCTCCTCCGAAAGATCCACCAGGTGCACCGTCGGCAGGGAATGGCCTGCCACACGCATGGGCACCGGGGCAAGCGCGTACTTACCGCGCTTCACGTTGAGCCATGACTCCAGCGACGGCGTGGCCGATCCCAGCACCACGCGCGCGCCCTCGAAGTGTCCGCGCATCACCGCGATGTCGCGGGCGTGGTACCGCGGCGCATCCTCCTGCTTGTACGATCCGTCGTGCTCCTCGTCCACCACGATGAGCCCCAGGTCCTTCACCGGCGCGAAGATGGCGCTGCGAGGCCCCACCACCACCCGTGCGGCACCCGTGCGTATGCGATGCCATTCGTCGTAGCGCTCACCGTCCGAAAGCGCCGAATGCAGCACCGCCACGCGCTCGCCGAAGCGTCCTGCGAACCTACGGACCGTCTGCGGAGTGAGCGATATCTCCGGCACCATGACGATCGCCCCGCACCCGCGCTCCAACATGGCGGCTATGGCCTGCAGATATATCTCCGTCTTGCCGGAGCCCGTCACGCCATGCAGCAGCACGGGACGCTTAGGACCGTCATCTCCCTCCCCATTCCCGCCCAGGATCGTCCTGAGCGCGGCCGCCTGGTGCTCGTTCAGCGGCAGTGGACTTGTCGGCAGCACGGTTCGTCCCGCGAGAGGGTTACGCCTCGAAACGCGCGGCGCAATGCCTATGCACCCCTTCTGCGCCAGGGCCTTGAGCGTGGCGGGCGTGGTCTTCAGCTCGCGGCAGAGCTGCTGCATCCATCCTCCGCCGAGACGCGCTATCTCCGCCAGCAGCTCGCACTGGTGGCGCGTGAGCGGCTGTCCATCACCCGTCGGGATCGCCGGCGACACGTACAGCAGTTCCTTCGGACGCGAACTTGGCTTCAAGACCACGGACGGCACAGCAGTCCTGAGGCATGTCTCGATGGGCGTTGCGGTATATTCGGCGATCCAGCGCACGAGTCTCAGGAGCTCCGGAGAGAAGAACGGCGCCTCGTCGACGATCCCGAGAATAGGCTTTATCTTCGGGGCGGCGGACGGCTCCAGGTTCTCAAAGCCCGCCAGGCTCGCCTGTTCCACCTTGGCGCCTTTAGAGGTATCGGCATCCTTGGAGGCTTCAAGCCAATCAAGGCCCTTGAGGTCCTCATGGACGGCAAGCGCGAAGCCCCGCGCCTCGCGCGCCCCAAAAGACACACGGAGAAGCTGGCCTACGCGCAGCTTCCCCGTGAGTTCAACCGGCACCGAATAGGTGAACAGCCGGTCGAGCGCCAGATCGATGGCGACCGATACGTACAACGGCTAGGGCTCGATGTACTTGAACGTGATGCCGTTGGGAATCGTGAAGCTCTGCTTGTTGTAGACGAGGTAGAGCTGCGCGTACTTGGCCTTGATGGACTGCGCCGCGCCGCCCTTGCGGATGACCACGAACGCCTTGTTGGCGAACGGAGTCGGGTACTTCTCGCCCAGCGTGAGCTTCGTCTTGTCGGTGGACATGTCGTGCGGACCCGACGAGGTCGGCAGGCCGGAGGTATCGCAGTTACGCGTCACGAGCACGGGGATCACATCCTCCATCTCGTCCGTCACGCCGCTGCCCACGCACCACATCACGTTGTTCTTCGTGAGCGAACCGCCCGTGAAGGCGGGCACGCCCGAGCCGGACAGCACCGACAGGTCGACGCCGGAGACATACGGCGACCACTCCTCCTTGCCGTAGTTCTCGATGTCGAAGAGCTTCTCGAAGTACTCCGTGGACGTACCGTACGTGTTGCCGGCGATGTCGTCCGTATCCGTCGACTTTCCGGTATCGTCCTTCGGCCACACGGACGACAGGCCCGCGGCCTCGCGCTCGGTGTTGGCCTGCGTGATGCCTACGAACAGGTTGCGGCCGCGCATCTGGCATGCCGAGAGGTTTGCGCTGATCATGGCCGAAGATATGGCCGGGAAGAGCGCGCCCATGAGAATGCCGAGAATGCCGATCACGACGAGCAGTTCGACAAGCGTAAATCCTTTTGTGTTTCTTTTCATAGCAAGACTCCTTTTGGTGTTCGTGTTTGCGTAGATATTATCTCACATCTGCGCCGACTCGGCAAGGGGTAAAATTACAATTAAAATCCGATGCGACGTCCCCCACATTTTTTGAGCGAGCTTTCCTTCTCGAGTTCGTTGAGGCACGTTTCGTTCGTAACGGTGCCGCCGAGGTAGTAGAGCGACTGCCTCACCGTGCGGAAATCGCCGGGCGCGAGGCTGGGGATCGCGGCGAGGCGCAGCGATTCCGCCTCCGTGAGGCGCGTGCTGAACATACGCTCGAAGAACGCCCGCTTGCCCTCCGCCTCAAGGTAGTCGAACTGCAGCTTGAACGTGAACCGGCGCATGATCGCCGCGTCGAGGTTGTCCATGAAGTTGGTCGCCCCCACCATCACGCCCTTGAAGTTCTCCATGCGGTGCAGCAGCTCGTTCACCTGCGTGACCTCCCAGCTCTGCTTCGCACCGGAACGGTCCTGCACGATGCCGTCGATCTCATCGAGGAAGAGGATCGCGTTGTCGGACTCCGCCTCCTCGAACGCACGCTTGATGTTCTTCTCCGTACCACCGACCCACATCGACAGCAGGTCGCTCCCCATCTTCACGACGACCCGGCTGTTCAGCGTCTTGCCAAGGTGCTTCACGAACTCGGTCTTGCCGGTTCCGGGAGGGCCCCACAGGAGAATGTTCATGCGTGGACGGTCTGGGTCATTGCCGTCCTCCTTGCCGTTCCTGAAGTTGCGTACCGCCTCCACGATCCGTTCGAGCGCGATGTCGCCCTTGATGTTGAGCCCTTCGAGTGAATAGTCCTTCGCGGGCTGGAGCACGTCGTCCTTCGTCTGCGCCTCCATGAGCTCGCAATGAGGCTGCATGAGCGAGTCGACGAGACCCGCCACCTTGTCCCTGCGCGGCCGCATCCGCTTCACGTTCTCCAGCACCATCGCGATGCCGCCCGCGCTTGTCTGGTATTTCTGCGCGAACTGCTCGGCGAGTTCAGCGGGGACAAGCCGCTCTAGCCTGAACTTCTTCACGTTGTTGCGCCAGATCGCCACGCGCTGGCGCGTACCGAGCTTGTCGAAACGGATCGAGTAGTCGAAGCGGCGGCGGACGGAATCATCCAACGCCTTTGCGGGGGCGTTGGATATCCATATCGTCGGCAGCTTCGTCTCGTCGAGAATCGAATTGATGACGCCCTTCTCGGAACCGGATGTGCCCATGCCTCCGAACATGGCCGCGAAGAAG
>JAFXTB010000121.1 GCA_017525225.1 Kiritimatiellia bacterium | reverse complement strand
TTCCTTTCCAGTTTGGTCACTGAAAGTATAGCACGAACGACTTTTCTTTTCACCCACATGGTGAAAACCACAAGCTCATCGTCCCCCCGAAAACAAAGGCCGCAATCTCGATTGCGGCCTCTCAACTGCGACGCTTAGGTTTAAGGAATTGAAAATAGGGTGGGCAGTGCCAACATTTGAACCACATGCGAGTGCCGTTTCATATGGTGATTCGATAGTTATTAAGAGCGGAAGTACCAATGCTAATGCAAAAGTGTACTATACAATCGACGGAAGTGCGCCAACCAATCATGAAACCGAAAACTGCCATCTGTATTCAGGGCCTATAGAAATCACAAAGAGAACGACGATAAAGGCTATTTCTTGTATAGACACCAACTGTTTCTATGCAGAAGTGTCAAGCAAAGAGTATGCATTTGGAACAATCGAAATACCGCGTATCGCATCATCCCAAGATGAGGTGTTTTACTCATCCCATAATGTAATAACCATTTCTTGCGATACTGAAGGTGTGGAGATTCGATATACGCTTGATGGGGAAGAGCCAACAGACAAGAGCAATCTTTACACTGGCCCATTCACGATTGACGATACGACGACTGTAAAGGCAAAGGCATTTAAGGCGGATTGGTTTGAGAGCGAGACGGCCACAGCGACTTTTACACGAGAATGGTATACTGTTGAAACTCCTGTCATTGAATCGGATGAAACAACCTTTGAGAATGTATCACAAACTGTTTATCTTTCTTGTGTTACTGAAGGCACAATGATTCTTTACACGACAGACGGGAGTAACCCAAAGACAAACGGAAGCGAATACAAAAATCCGTTGACGATCTACGACTCTTGTACCATACGGGCCATTGCCGTCAAGTACGACTGGAAGGATTCGGAGGAAATTTCGGCGGCATTCACCCGTGCCGAAGGATTGAGCGAATCGGTGAATTTGTACGGCTATCTGATGGAGACGGATACAAGTAATCCGTGGACGGTGGTGACGGATGTTTCGCATGATGGTGTTTCGTGCGCACGGAGTGGGGTAATCGGTCACGGCGGCATGACATGGCTTCAGACATCCATGCGCAAGGCCGGTACGGTGTCGTTCTGGTGGAAGGCCGCTTGTGAAGAGGCAGAGGAAGAAGACGGCGAGACATATTGGTATGACTATGGCGTATTCCTTGTGGACGGAGTGGAGAAGGCCAAGATCGCGGGCAACGATACGGGCTGGCGAAAGGTCGAGGTGGAGGTCTCTTCTGGCGGCAAGCATATTCTTCGTTGGGAATACCGCAAGGATGGCGCAACATCCTACTCGCCCGACTGCATCTGGCTCGATCAGGTGCAATGGATTCCCGCCGACGACAGCGGCTACACGCTGACGACACCTGAACCGGTACCGTATTCTTGGCTGAGGGGCTACAATCTCGGGCTAGATTCCGACTTTGAGACGGCGGCGAAAAGCCTGAACGGAAAGAACACGAGTGGCAAGGCAATGTCCGTTTGGCAAGATTATGTCGCGGGGACAGATCCCACCAACGTGAATAGCGTATTCACGGCGGCGATTGAGATGGTGGATGGATTGCCGCATGTCACATGGTCGCCAGATCTCAACACCAATGGCGAGGTGCGCGTCTATACCGTCTTTGGCAAGACGAACCTGACGGATGCGGCGTGGGTTTGTCCCACAAATGCCGCCCATCGGTTCTTCAAGGTCAAGGTCGAGATGCCGTAGGCGGCGGCGCGTTGAGGACAACGCGCCCTACCAGACGGTCAGCACGGGACGCATACCCCTATCGAGGGTACCCGCTTCAGTGATGTTCGTCATGGATGCCGGAACCGCGCCGAAAGGGTATTGACGATGGGAATGGGGTATGGTACAATTTTCCGTGTCTCGGCAAAAATTACGTTTTGCCGATGTGTGGAAAATGGTGGCGAAGCTTATAGAATGGTCCCGAAAGTACGGGACAAAGTACCGAGTGGGAGAACTCGTCCGCGCAGGTAAGCTCTTCCGCATTGAAGAGGGTATATATGCCGATGTGGCCGATGCGCCGGAGGTCGAAGTTGTCCTTGCGAAATACCCTGCTTCGGTGCTGACCTTGGAAAGCGCTTACTATTACCATCGAATGAGCGACGAGATTCCAGACGATTACCATCTGGCAACCGACCGCAAGGCTGCAACCATTGCCGACGCTCGCGTGGTGCAGAGCTATGTTCCATCGGGAACGCTTCGGATCGGGGCAAGAGAGATGTCCGTTCTGGGGGAGAACTTGCGGATATACGACATGGAACGTCTCCTGATCGAGACGATGCGGTACAGAACGAAGTTACCATACGACCTGTATCGGGAAGTGGTAGGCAATTTCCGCGAAAGGCGTGACGAACTCTACGGATCGAAAATAGATGACTATCTCAAGACATTTCCGCGCAAGGACGTCATACGCGAGGCGATAAGGAAGGAGGTGTACTGATGGATTTCGGGAAGATGAACCGCAGACGTCTCGGTCGGTATTTTCGATTGTATATATATCAAGACAAGAAAATGAGGGAGCGTGATTCGTTGTCGATCGTGGCGCGCCTTACGGATGTGTTCGGGGATGCCGTGTTCAAACGGCAATTGAGGAACAAGAAGTTTGCATGGCTTGATGTTTCGCCGCCAGTCGCCACGGGAACCATACTTGATTTCATACCGACAGTTCGCTGACTTCGACGGCGGCGAATGGACGGATGACGGTTGCGGAATGCTATGTGGTCGGGGTTAATCCGGAAAGCACAACGAACGACTTCAAGATCACATCTTTCCCGATGAAGACGGATGGCACGCCGGACTTGGAGCATCTTGTGTTCGATCCGCTGGAGGCGAGGTGGAATGTGTCGTGCGCAAGGCCGGTGCTGAAGGGCGCGGCGGCGCGCTCGGCGAGCGCGCCCTACCGTGCGGGGCGAGATGCCACAGAATGCTAGTTAGTTGAATGCGAGTTCTGGACAGTCTTCCTGAACTGTTGCGCGGAACAGTTCAGGCTGACGTAGTGCAATCGTAAGAAGCACGCGGGCGGCACCAGTCGGACGGCGCCTTCCCTGTTCCCAGTTCCGCAACGTGCTTACGCTCACGCCCATGAATTTCGCAAAGGTGTCCTGGCTTGCATGAAACGTCTGGCGTACGAATTGCACGTCTTCCTTGTTGTCCACGACAAAGCGGCGAGAGGGCCGTCGCTCTCCACGTAGGATTTGCGCACCTTCGCGCATGCTTTCCAGAAGTGTGTTAAAGTTCTTCTTGTTCATTCTTGAACTCCTTTGCAATTTCACGCATCATTGAAATCTGATCTGGTGTAAGGTTCTCACGCTCGTTCTTCAGATAGACATACAGCATCAGGATCTGATTGCCGCAATCCCAGTAGTAGATGAGCCGAGAGCCACCACGCTTGCCCCTACTTGATCCTCGCCATCTTATCTCCCGCACGCCTCCGGACCCTATATGACCGCCCCGGCATCTGGATGTGCAGTCAGATGTTCCTGCAGTTCGCCATAGGTGTCATCATCCATAACTTGGACAATGCGCCGTGTAAACAAACTGGTTTCAACGAAAATCATGTCTATATTATACGCCATTGGCGTAGGCGTGTCAATCCGCCATACAGGTTCTCCGGCGTTGGAATTTATTACGCACATAATTCTCATCACGGTTACGCAGGGTAGATGCAGCCGTCTCGCGGCCTGATCCGCGTGCAGCTTGAAATCGGATGGGGGATATGGTATCATACCCACGCTTCAAGAATAGAACCATCAATTGACGAGGTAAAGATAAGAAATGAAAAGAACTGTCTCGGGGATCAGGCGGCGCGCAGCCGTGCTTGCAGGTGCTCTTATGGCGGCTACGACGGTCCTTGGCGGAGGGGCGTCCGCGGCCGGGGACATATTCACGCAGGGCGAGTTCTTCATTGGCTGCAACTACTGGGCGAAGAACGCCGGGATGTACATGTGGTCGCAGTGGGATCGCGAGACGGTCGAGAAGGAACTGGCCGCGCTCGCCTCGTATGGCGTAACGGTGATGCGCGTGTTTCCGCTCTGGAGCGACTTCCAGCCGTTGACCGGGGATTGCCGCGGCGGCGGCGAATATCGGTCATTCCGCTTCCGCGACAACAAGCCGCTGCCAAACGAGGCCGGCGTGGACCCTGTGATGATCGGCAGGTTCCGCACGTTCTGCGACATCGCCGAGAGGAATGGCATCAGGCTGGTCGTCGGCATCGTTACCGGCTGGATGTCGGGCCGACATTTCGTACCGCCTGTATTCGAGAGGCGGAACGTCCTCGTAGACCCCGATGCGATCATGTGGCAGACGCGATTCGTCAGGCACTTCGTCCGCGAGCTGAAAGACCATCCGGCAATCGTCGCGTGGGACTACGGCAACGAATGCAACTGCATGGGCAAGACGTCGCAGTCCGAGTTCTACAACTGGATGGACCACATCGGCATGGCCATCAAGGCGCAGGATCCATCGCGGCCTCTCGTATCGGGCATGCACGGGCTTTCCACCGACGACAGCGCCCGCGCGCCCATACGGCTCAACGGCGAGCTTTCGGACATCCTATGCACCCATCCGTACCAGTTCTACGTGCCAGGATGCGGCAAGGAGGCGTTCAACACGATGCGTACCGAGCTGCATCCCACGGCGGAGTCACTCCTCTACCGCGACCTCGGCGGCAAGCCGTGCTTCGTGGAGGAGATCGGCAACCTCGGCGTGAACTGCACAAGCGACGAACGCACCACGGCTGGAATGCGAGCGACGTTGTTCAGCGCATGGGCGAACGACCTGAAGGGCTGTCTCTGGTGGTGCAACTCCGACCAGGAGGTTCTGGAATTCCCGCCATACACGCTCACGCCGAACGAACGCGAGCTGGGCATGCTCCGCCAGGATCTTTCACCCAAGCCGGTGATGCTGGAGATGAAGGCGTTCCAGGACTTCCGCCGTTCGCTTCCGTTCGCAAAGCTACCCAAGGCCAGGACGGATGCCGTTGTAGTGGTCCCGGAGAAGGAGAGCGGCTGGCCCGTGGGGTTCGGCGCATACCTTCTCGCGAGGCAGGCAGGGCTGAATCCATCGTTCGCTGGCGCGGAACGCGAGCTGCCGGAGTCGGGCCTGTACATCGTCTGCTCGGCGGGGAGCGATACCGCCTACACCTGGCCGGCGCAGAAGCGCATCTATGCAAAGGCGAAAGATGGTGCGACCGTGCTTATAATCTATTCAGGCTCGGCCCGCTTCACGCAGCTGCGCGAACACGCAGGGGTGAAGGTGGACTATTGCTCGCTTTCGGCGTGCGACAGGACGTTCAAGCTCGCCTCATACCCTGGACGCAGGATGTCCGCCTGGGACAGCACAACGTGCCGTCTGCTCGATGGCGAGGCGCAGGTGCTGGGACGCACGGCGGACGGGGAACCGGTTCTTACCAGGTTCGCCTGCGGAAAAGGCTGCATCATGGTCTGCAACGCCCCGATCGACCGCCAGACCATCGCACGGGGAGATGTGCTGACCGGTGTGAACATAATGCCGTATTATCTCGTCATCCGCGAAGCAGTACGGATCTCTGGCGTGAAGGGTGTCGTCGAGAAAGGCGATTGTCCGTGGGTCGGCATAACGGAGCATCCAGCCCCTGACGGTTCCACGATCGTGATGGCCATCAACTTCGAGCCGCGCGAGATCGTCTGCCCGATCAAGCTCAAGGGAAGCCTTGATCGCGTGTGGCGCGGAGAGGTCAAAGCCGATGCTATAAAGCTGCCGCCAAACGAAGCCGCCCTCTTCTCGGTTAAATGAACGCGGAAGCCTTAACGCACCATCAAATTTTCTTCGCTTTTGGGGTTGAACCACAAAAAAGATTTGATATAATCCGCGCCATCAGGAAAGGTAGCGGTTTATCTCTCCTGCCATTCTCCGGTAATGAAAGGTTTTGGCAAGATGTACAAGTTTTTTGCTGTTTTTCTCGCGCTTTTGGCACTTGGCCTGGGTGCGGTGGCGGTAACTTCTCACAAGCGCGCGTGCAAGGCTGAAAAAGCATTGGCGGAACTTCGCAACTCCCTGGCCTCCAATCCGCATGGGGACAGTCCCCGTACAAATGGGGACAGTCCCCGCAAAGCCGCCCAGGCAAGTGGGGACAGTCCCCGCAAGGCTGTCAAGAAAAGTGAGAAAAACGACCTCTCTTATACGAATCTTCCATTTGAAGTAACATCCATAAGTACAGATCCATATAGCAAAGGTAAGATCACGATCCTTTTCATCAATGCAGGGAAGGGGTCGATAATCGCTCCGAAGGAGAATGCCTTGCGGATATCCCCGGCCCTGGAAACCACTTTCAGCGTCTCCGGCGATCGCGTGTCCGTCATGGGCAACTTCACCCCCGACACGTTCTACACCGCCATACTCTCCCCTGACTGGCGTACGGCGGATGGCCGCCGTCTTGGGCGCGAAGCCCGGCTGAGCATACGCACACCCAAGCTTTCGCCGGAGTTCACCCTTCTCAGTACCGGACATTTCTACCCCGTGAAATCGATCGGCACGTTACGCTTTCCATACGAATCGCGGTACGTCACGAACATCACCTTGACGATATGGAGGGCTTTCGAAAACAACCTCAATCACTATGACCGCGACTGGGAAGGAAATTCGCGCATGGCGCAGGTTGCCGAGAAGGAAGTCCACCTTGATCCGCCCTACAACGAGACATCGTGCCGAATGCTGGAACTGGACGGAATCCTTACCAACCAGGTTCCCGGCGTCTACCGCATGAGGATATCGTCTGACTCCCTTGGTTACCGGCATCCGGAGGTGTTCTTCTCGCTGACGGATCTCGGCGTGAACGCCGCGATCGATGAGAGGGACGGAAGACAGGCGTTCGCCGCCGTATGCAGGCTTTCCGACAGCAAGCCCGTAGCAGGCGCCGAAGTGACTTTCCTCAGCCGAAAGAACCGCATTGCCGCGCATGGCGTCACCAAGGCGGACGGCACGCTGCGCGTGGCGTTCGATCCCGCCTACGACAGCAAGGACGACCAGATGCGCGGCGTACTGGTAAAGACAGCCGACGACCTTTCATATCTTAAGCTGGACTACAACTCGGTGCGCGACGAGAACGAGTCGCACTGCAAGTTCACCAAACCGCGCGCGTTCATCTTTGCTGAACGCGACCTGTGCCGTCCGGGTGAATCGTTCGATTCGGCCGTATTCGCACGGGCATCGGCAAAGGATGGCTCTCGCGTGCTGGCGGGCGCCCTTCTCGACCTGGATCTGCTCGACCCGGAAGGCACGAAGGTCGCTACACGCCGCGTCACCACCGACCGCTTCGGCTTCGCCACGGCGAAATGGTCCGTACCCGCCAGCGCGGCAATGGGCATGTGGCAGGTCTGCTGCACGCTTGGCGACAACACCCTCGGGACAATGGACATCCGTGTGGCGTCGTTCATCGCCGACCGTTTCCGTGTGAAGCTGGAAACCGACAAGGAGGCATGGACAGGGCTGGACCGCGCCGTATCCTTCACAGGCGATGCCACCTACTATTTCGGCGAGAAGGTCGATGGGGCCTCCTGGAACTTCAAGGCCTCGTTGCACCATGCCACACCCCCAAGGCATTGGAAGGACTGGACGGCGGGTGCCCCGGAAGAGATCAACGGAGTGAAGTTCACCGCCAAGGGTGAAGTCAGAAATGGCTCCTTCAAGATCTCATATCCTGGAGCTGCAGCGCAAGGCGTGAAGAAGGCGTTTGCCCCTGTGCTGATCGCCGCAGAGGCGTCGGTGGTAGAAGCGGGCGGGCGCGCCGTCACTGCCTCGCGCTGGCTTACGGCCTTCCCGACCGACCGATTCATAGGTCTGCGCGACTCGGAGCCCAAGGACGCCGAGACGCGTGCGTTCGAATTCTCGCTCCTGACCGCCACGCTGGACGACGTCGTAGTGAACGAAACCGAATCCGAGATCGCGCTCTCCTTCGAGAAGGTGGAGTGGGACAGCCACTATGTGCGCCGGGGCGACACCTACCGTACGGAATGGCGCGAGACCCGCCAGCCCCAGCCGCAGCTTGCGCGCAAGATAAAGCTGCCCATCGGCGCGGCCGCCGCCACATGGCGTTCGCGCATCGCGTTCACGGCACGTGAAATGCCCGCCGGCCGCTACATCCTCACCGCCAAGCTGGGCGACCGCCTCAAGACGGTACATGATTTCTGGCACTGGGCGGGCGAGGTCGGCGAGAGATCCTCCAGCCCGGCCGCGCTCGATCTCCGCGCCGATGCCGAGACATACGCGCCCGGCAGCGTTGCGACGCTGTCGTTCAACGTGCCCTACGCCGGCAACGCCTTCGTGGTCGCGGGTGCAGGGACGATCGACCACTCCGCCGCCGTGCCGGTGAAGCCGGGCGCAAACAGTATACGCATACCGATCCCCGTGGACTGCGTGGCGGGCCGATACCATGCCGCCGTGACGTTCGTCACGGAGAACGCCCCCAAGATGCGCCGTCTCGCCGGGATTGCATCGATCAGGATGGACCAGTCCGCCGTACACCGGCTGACGGTCGGCTGCAAGGCGCCTGAACAGGCTCGTCCTGAAGGCGAGACGGAGATCACCGTGACGCTTGCGGACAGGCAGGGACGTCCGCGCGCCGGCCGCGTACGCCTAGCGGCGACCGACGTGGGCGTGTTGGCGCTCACAGGATTCAAGACACCCGACCCGTACGCTTTCTTCTTCAACCACGACTTCGGCCGCCCGTTCGCCACCTATGACCTCTATTCCCTCATATATCCAGACCTCAGGATCATGCCGAACGGCCAGATCGGCGGCGGCGCCGATATCGCCATGGTGTCGTTCAACCGACGCGACTCCAACGCCAACAAGAAGGAGACCGCACGCGTAGTGCTGCCGCCCATAGACGTGCCAGCGACCGGTTCCGCCACGGTGAAGGTGAAGCTCCCAGACCACACAGGCGCGCTCAGGTTCATGGCGGTCGCAACCGACGAGGATGCGGTAGGCAACGCAGACGTGGAGATGGTTCTGCGCCATCCTGCCACGGTGATGCTCTCCACGCCGCTCTTCGCGGCCGGTGGCGACCGTTTCACCATGACCGCGCAGCTGTTCAACCACGATTTCAACGACGCCCCCTGGAAGCTCGCGATCGAACTGCCCGAGGGCATGTCGGTGGATGGCAGGCGCAAACTGATCAAGGAGGGCCGTCTGCTGAAAGGCTGCACCGACTCCATCGCGTTCGAGGTCGCAGTCGCCGAAACCGCCACGGAGGCAGGACGCATCTGCGCCCGGCTGGACATGGGCGGCACGATGGTGGCGGACGAGTCTTTCGTGACGCTGCATCCTCGCCATCCCATAGAGACGCGCGTGGACTACCTCGTCGCCACGGGCGGCGTGCCGAAGCTACAGCCGGTGGAGGCGGACTGGATCAAGGCCGAGCGCAAGGTCGAACGCACATCCTCCCCAGCCTTCGCGCTCAGGGAATCGCTTGCGTGGCTCAACGGCTATCCCTACGGTTGCCTCGAGCAGACCTGCGCGGCGGCGTTCCCGTTCCTGGCCGCCAGCGATCTCAAGGCACTCGGGTATCTGTCCGACGCCGAATTCGCCATGGCGCGCCAGCGCATAGAGATCGCCTACGGAAACATCATGCAGATGTACCTGGAGGACGGCGGCTTCGCCATGTGGCCGCGCGGCGAGCAGGTGTGGGACGAAGGTTCGCTCTTCGCCTGCCATTTCATCTTCGAGGCGGAGAAGTCCGGATTCATCAAGCTCGATGGGGAGCGGCGCGGTGAACTCGTGGACTGGCTGATCGACAAGGCGAACCGCAGCTCCGATGCCGAGAAGCAGGCGTACGCGGCGTACGTGCTGGCCGTCGCCGGCGACGAGCACTTCCTCAATCCAGCGCGCAACGCCTGCCGGGAGGACCGTCCTGACTGGGCGACACTCCTGGCGGCATCCGCACTTGTACGCGGAGGGTTCGCCTCCGAGGGGCTCGCAGCGATGAACGCCGCCCTGAACGCGCAGGCCTGGGGCAAGGATGGAACGGACGTCCGCCGCATGGGCATGACGCTTTTCCTCATGACCCACTCCGGGCTCGCGGAAGACCGCCAGGCACTGCTACCGCTCGTCGCACGTCTGAATGCGCGGCTTAGGCCGGACGGTTCCGCCTGGGGCACCACCCAGAAGAACGCCTGGGCAACGGTCGGCCTCGCTTCGTTCCTGAACGGCATGCCGTTGCCGAAGGACGCGGAATTCGTGCGCGTAGTCACGACAGGCGTGCCGAAGAAGCCGTTCCCGCGTCCCAATCCGATCTCCCTCGCACGACGCTATCTCGATGCCGACGGCAACCCGACGGCACGCGCAAAGAAAGGCGAGCTCGTGACCGTGGAACTGGTGCTCAAGGCGCCGAGGTCCATAGAAAATGCCGTGATGGTGGATCTGCTTCCTGCCGGGCTTGAACTGGAGGACGACACGTTCGAGACGCGCTCGAAGAACGCGCCCGGAGATGAGCCCCAGGAGAAGGGCTTCAATTCCCCCACAGGCCGCGCGGAACTACGCGACGACCGCTGGCTGTGGTTCGGGAGCCTGGAGGGCGGTTCCAAAGTGAATCCCGGCAAGATAAAGTACCGCGCACGGGCGGTGACGCCTGGCAGGTATGCCGTGCCGGCGGCGTTCGTAGAGGACATGTACGACCCCGACATGCGCGGCGCGACCGAGGGCGATGGCATGTTCACCGTGGAATAGTCACAGAGGATGCAACGGCTATTTCCAGGCGCGTCCCCTGGACAGGAATATCCATCCGGGGACGCCTCTGACTCCCAGTAGGAAATCCTCGAACGCCCCTTGCTCCGGCGCGCCGATCGCCATCTCCCAGAACCCATCGACCGAGGCTGTACCCTGGTAGCGCTCCACGCCATCGACCGTGGGCACGCGGCAGCGTCGCTCGCCGGACGGATCGAATACCTCTAGCGAAACGCATTCGCCCGACGAGCACGAGACATCGCACTCCACCGGCATGCCGCCGGGCGCGAAGAATGAAAACCTCTCCTTCGCTGAAAGGATCCACTTCCGGCCGGCGCCCATCACGCCGATCAGCTGGACCATGCCCTCCGTGACGTCAAGCGCGATCGGCACGTTGCACGACCGTACCGCCGCGCCGTTCATGGCGGTGTCGAAGAATATGTCGTAGAATCCGGAACGCGGAACGGTGAAGGTCTTCATCTCCGCCTTGGCGCTGCGCGGCGGCTCGATCCTGGCGATCGCTTCCATGCCGCCGTGCGGATATATCACGAACGGACGGGTCACGTCGAACGAGCGCCGTCCTACACGCGCCACCATGAGTTCGATGCGCACCTCCTGCCCAGCCTCGGCATGGAACACGGCGAAACGTCCACGTCCGCGTAGAAAGGCCGGCGCGCATGGAAGCTGTTCACCGGGGCAGGCGTCAACGACCTGCATGCCATCGAGGGGGCGGACTACCCTGAAAAGCGCGGGGGGCGTGGCGACGGGCGTGAACGGACAGTTCTCGCGGCGCCATGCATCATCGAACGAAAGCATCTCAACCTCGCCGCAGGAAACGATGCGGATGTCGCCCGAGAACCGCGTAGGTCTGCCGCGATACCGACCTTTGCGTTTCCACGGTCTCATGAGCGGACGCTTCACCTTGCGAACCACGGTGACATCGTCGAACGTGAATGAATCCGGCTCGCAGAGAGTATGCGCGTTCACGGAGAACACGAATTCGGGATCTTCCGGGCTATCGACACCGCAGTTCTCGAACCGGCAGCCGGTGAACGACACCGCCCCCCGGCAGTTCGAACGCTTCGATATGAATACCGCATGGCCGAGAGTCTCCCTGAACGTACATCCGCGGAATGCCACGCTGCCGGAATCTACGGGGCAGTCCAGATCCTCCTCGCCGACCGCGTAGTGGAACCCCCTTCTGTTCCCTATGACAATCGAATCCTCCACCATGATCGAGCTCGCCTCAGTATCCGCGCCAAGGTGGCCGTATGCAAATTCAATCCCGCTGCCCGCGTTCCCCTCGATCCGGCATCGCCGCATCACGACGTTCCTGATGCACTCGCGGGCCTTGTTCGGCTCGAAATCGATCCCGGCCTGCGGCGGCGTTCCGTGCGTATTCGCCAGCACCACATCCTCGACAAGAAAGCCGTCCACACCGATGACCGATATACCTTGGCGGTAGTTGCGGTCGAAGACGCAGTTCCTCACCACCACGTTCCGGCAGCCGCGCCGTCCATCATGGTCCTGGCGCCGGTTGTCCGTCGACACGTAGAGCCCGTCCCCGCCCGTATCCACCACGGAGATGCCCTCGATGCGAACGTTCACGCACGAAAGCAGCGATATTCCATGCCGCCATTCAGCATGCGTGTAGAGCGACTTGTCGTCGTAGTCGGATCTCCACATCCGCAATCCGCATGATTCCGGACCCGCCCCGAGGATCATAGCGTTCGTGCAGCTTGTGAACGTCAGCAGCGCGTCGCAGCGACCCTTGAACGCGCCTCGCTTGGCTTGCAGATACGTACCCTTCTCGAACACGATCGTCTGGTTGGAACGCCCCTTCAGCGGTCTCGCCGTGATCCACGGGCCGTCCTTCGCCTCGAGGACGATCCTTCGCGCGCCGGAGTCCAGAGCCGCCTGCAGGAAGCGCGTGGAATCCTCCCGCGAATATCCGAACCTCGCGGCGACCCCTATCCCATCCAGCGGCGCCGGATCCGGCGATGCGGCGCACAAAGCCGCTACGCCCAGGGACAGGCCAGCAAGAAACAATGTCCGCCTCGCATGCATGCCTTGCATCGGCCGCGGTCATTTCGCCGGATGGAGCTCGATCGTCTCCAGCGGGGCGAGCCGATGCGTCTCCACGCGCCCGTCGGGACGCGTAACCTTGAGGTCGCACGGTACCTGCCGCCAGTTGGACGCGAAGCCGATGCGCTCGCCCTTCGCGTTCTCCCAGAACGATGTGAACACCTCGCTCGTATCCACCGAACTCTCGCCACCCCACAGGCGGTAGAATACCTTGGTCGGACGCGACTCGCACGCGACGAACGGACGGATCATGCGTCCTTCCAGCAGGAACGAGGGATACTTCTTCCTGATGGCATTCAGGCGCCGCACCAGCGGCACAAGCGCGTCCTGCTCCGGGAACTTCTCGCTCCACGGCCGGCACCATGCCCCGGCCAACCCGCCGTCCGCACCCAGGATCAGGGAGAGCATGTCGCCGTTGTGGAAGCTGTACAGCCACCGCCAGAACGGGTCGCATCCGCTGATGCCGCACATGTTGCCGGAGAAGTTGCACTGCCACTCGTGGAACACGAACGCCAGGCCAGGGACAGGCCTGCCGAACCGGAAGGCGACCATCGAGCGGGCATCGTTGTAGAAGAGGTTCTGCATGTAGGGCGTGGCGGCGGCGGACTCGCAGCCGAGCGACATGCCATGCTTCCCCGCACAGGCCGCGAGACGCTTCTGGAGCGCCTGCATGGCATCCGTCTCCCATGCGCCGGGAACGGGCGGATGGGCGTGGTGCTTGGCGTAGCAGAGCAGCCATCCGCCGCCGAGGTTCTGGTCGAAGAACTGGCAGTAGTCGATGCCGAACCGGGCCATCTTGCCCGCCTCCTCTTCCAGCGTGCGGACCGACCACTCCTCGGTAAGGCACATGTCGTATCCCAGACGCTGGGAGTCGGGGCCGTTGCAGATGGTGGCCGTGATCTCGCCCTTCGGGCCGCGCATCATGTGCCGGCCGAGATGTTCATCCTCGAACCTCTGCTCCAACGAATACTTGGGCACTATGCTGCTGATCTGCGTCCAGGCCGTGCCGGAGCAGTAGACGCCAAGCAGGTCACCGCGCGCGTGCAGGGCGTCCCTGAACTTGGCGAGCACCTCCTCCCCGCCGAACGGCGGCCACACGTAGGGCGGCGCCCACGGGGCCGTCCCCTCCCAGTGCATGAGAAGCGCCATGATCTTCGAGTCGAGAAGCTTGCCGTACTTCTCCACGGCCGACATCGCGTTGATGTACGGGAAGTAGCAGTTCGGCTTCATGTTGCGCGGCAGGTTGTCCTTGCCTTCGCCGCGGACTGGATAGATGAGGTTCACGGGCGAGTCGTACATCCACTTGGGACGCGCGGGGCGGCGCGCGAATTCCGGCAGGGTGCGTACCCAGTCGCGGTATATCTCGCACGCCTCCATCCAGGAGCCTTCGTAGGGACGGAGAGCGTAGTGGAACTGCGGACGCCACGCGCCAAGCGTCAGGTCGCCGCAGAACGTCTGGAGCGAAAGGCGCACGGCCTTGCCGTCGAGCAGCTCCCACATCACACCCTTCGGCGTATGGCGCGAATCCACGGCGGAGAAGTATACACCCTTACCGTCCCTGTATGCCGCGAGGAACTGCATCTGGCAGAAGCCTGGGTAGAGCGAGATGCCGCCGCCGCTGAAGCGCTCCCGATAACCGATTGGACGGTACCTCATGCGCGTATAGTCGTTCATCTCCACGCCGTCCCAGTAGGGCCAGTACATCGTGCGGTCGGAAGCGATGCAGACCTGCGGACCGTCGAACCACTCCAGCAGCATCCCGGCGGGGATTCCCTCCACCGACGGCTTGAACTGGAACTCGCCGGCCTGCGCCGCAACCTCCATTGTGACCAGCAGCCCGTTGGCATGCCGCCAGACGAGCCGGCTGCCGTCCCGCGAGAACGAGAAGTCGGTCGACTTGAGCATGGTGGCGTCGCCCTTGCCGTCGAGGAGCTGCAGCGTAAACGCCTCGGCGGCGGCCACAAGCCGCTCCACGCCGTCTGCGCCACGCATGGACTCTACCGCGCCGTTGCGGTCCGAGACGACGAGGACGGCGCCTCCGGAATCGAACGTGGCCGCATGCGACATCGCCGCAAGCGCCGCTGTCATGGCAAGGAGGTTCTTCTTCATGTTCATGGCATTGTATCTCCTGAAACTGTACGGCTTAGATCTTCATCGACTGGCCCACGATGTCTATGGAGCGCAGAAGGAACTCGCGCCTGCTGAACTGGGTCGACGTCCACGGCGCCATGAGAAAGCCCTTCAGACGCTCCGGCGAAAGCGTGTTGCGGCAATGCTGCACCGTCAGCGGGAAGTTGACGTCGTTGTTCTTGAGATGGTACTTAGCGTAGTAGTTCGGTATCCAGGTCGTAGCGCAGGGGATCTGGTCGAACCCCGCATCGTCAAGCCCCTTGAACCGGGGTATCATCTTCACGTGCCGCACCACGTCGACCTTGTCGACATTGTAGGTCCGCCCGTACATCGCCCAGGACGCCAGCACGTTCTTCGGGCAGCGGGCGACCCACTCATCGAAGTCCCGCGCATGCCACACCCACGGTCTGACGCCGCGATCCTCCACCTGCTTGAGGGTGAAGAGGAAGTCGTGCCACCAGAGATCGCTGTGCCGTTCGATCATCAGCTCGAATCTCTGCTGGAGCGAGCCGACATCCTCCTCGTCCCAGCCGAGATGCATGAATCGCGGCCTATCGAACACGTCTATCGCCTCGGCGATCGTGTCCTCCACGACCCGGTAGTATTCAGGCGTGGAGATCATCCACTGGTATTCGCCCAGCCAGGCGTCGTGCAGGGTCGAGAAGTTGAGCTTGGGGATCGGTTCAAGCCCGAGCCCGCGCAGACGGTCCAGCTCGCGGCGCATCTTGTCCTGCGACCATGTGCCCTTCACGGCCAGTTCGGGATGCTTCTTGAACTCCATGCCCTCGCCGAGATCGATCACGATCATGTTCATGCCGATATCGTGCATCGCCTGCGTCACCTCTCGCCACACCGGCTCGTCGAACCTCAAGTGGTCGCACACGGGCTTGAGGGGGGCCTTCTGGTCGCCCCACATGTTCATCCCTAGATGCAGCAGCGCCGCCCAGATGAACTCGTCCTTTTTCTTGCTGTCGTTCGCCATGTCCGTTCCTCCCTGTCGTCCGCCCTATCTCTGGATGTAGGGCAGCATCCAGTCCTCCACAGGCATCGCCTCCCAGTTCCTGAAGCGCATCTCGTTGTCGGCGCCGCCATGCAGCTGCAGGCCGAGCTTGCCGGTCTTCTCGCAGGCGGGATCAACGATGTCGAACGTCTCGAAGCCATTGATGCGGTTCACGATGCGATCGCCCACCGCGATGGTGGACACCGTATTCCAGCCGCCTTTCGCGTCGCGGACCTTCGCCACGAGGACATCGTTGGTCGCCACCCAGCCACGCCCTTTCGAAACCTTGCCGCGCGTATGCCAGAGGGCGGAGTCGCGGCTGTTGCCCGCAATCTCATTCTGGAAGCCCTTCAGCACCCAGGGCACATCCTCCTCGGCAGCGCGGAAGTAGAGCGCGGAGTTGCCGCCGTTGAGCTTGTAGGTGACGCGCGCCATGAAGTTGCCGTAGTCCGCCAGCGAGATCACGAGGCCGTCCTTCTTCTCGGTCTTGTCGTGGACGCCACGCAGATAGGGGCCGTCCTTGTCCTCCACGAACGACCAGTCCTGCGGAATCACGTACTTCGCGCCGTCGATCTTCATCTTGCCGTCGGCCCCGCGCACGAAGAACTGCTTCCATGCCGGGCACGCGGGCAGCTCCTTGATGCGCAGATTGCGCCACCAGGCCCTGCCCGGCACGATAGGCGCGCCATCCTTGCCGGTCTTGCGCTGGGCATGTATCTGCAATCCGAAGAACCCCTTCTGCTGGCAGTCGTCCAGCACGTCGGACACCTTCACACCGTTGATGAACGTCTTGATGCTGGGGCCTACGCACTGTATCTCCACGGAGTTCCAGTCGTTCTTGCGGAACTTCGCCCGCATCTCCTGAAGCCGCTCCTCAGGCGTGTTATCGAGCCACACGATTCCGTGCCTGTGTCCCCGACGGCCTTCATCGTAGATGCGTCCGCACTTCTCGCCATCGGGCGTGATCTCGCTCTGGTAGCCAAACACGCGCGTGCCGTTCTTGAGCTTGGCGTCGGGTCGAGTGGATGAACGGAACTGTATCCCCGAGTTGCCGGACGGACACTTGAACTCCGCCTTGAATATGAAGTTCTCGTACTCCTTCACCGTGCAGAGGAACGTGTTGCCGGGGGTGCCCGGCACGCCGACACCCGCGATGGTGCCGTCCTCGACATGGTATTCGGCGGAACCGCCGTTGGTCTTCCAGCCGTCGAGCGTCCTGCCATCGAAGAGATCGACGAACCCCTGCTCCCCGGATACCGCCGTCGAGAAAATCGCGACGGCCGCAAGCGCACCGCACCTGCAAAGAATATTCTTTTCCATAAACAATCCACCTTTCATCTAGCTGCGCCAATTATGCCAAATATCGGCTGTCCGCGCAAGAGGAAATGTTCCTGCCGAGGTTTCGTCCGGGGTGGCCCTGGCGAGAGACAGTGCATTTGCACGCCCGGCGCAACTTTGATACAATAGGCGGCGCAAGCGCGAACCGAAGATGACATCCACCACAGAGACGAGAGAGACCGGCCGATGAAGGGAAGGTCGCGAAGATATCGCATTGCGACGTGCCTGACGATCCTTGCGGCCTCGATGGCGATTTGCGCCGCCATCTGGTTCGGTGCGCCGTTCATGGTGGACGACCCGCTGCCGGCCGTCAAGGCGCGTACGCCGGTACGCATCTGGAAGGACCGCACAGGGCGCATCCTCCACTACGAGCGCACGTACAACTACGAATGGCGATTCGACATACCCTTGTCCGACGTCGCGCCGGAGGTGGTACGCCTTATGCTCAACACCGAAGACTCCCGCTTCTACTCGCATGGCGGCGTGGACTACCTCGCCGCCATGAGGGCGCTCTGGCAGAACATCCTCTCCTGCCGCATCGTATCTGGTGCCTCCACCATCTCCATGCAGGTGGCAGGCATGGATTACGCCCCACGACGGCGGTCCTTCCTGCGCAAGTTCATCCAGGCGGCGAAGGCGCGCAAGATGGAGAGGCTCCATTCCAAGGACGAGATACTTGAGGCATACTTCAACAACATCCCGTACGGCGGCAAGCTGTACGGCATCGAGGCGGCCGCGCTATACTACTTCGGCATGACGGCAAAGGAGCTCACGGTCGTGGAGGCAAGTGTACTTTGTGGCATACCGCAGAGACCCAACCGCTACCGTCCCGACCGCCATCCCGAAGATGTGCGCGTACGTCAAAGGCGCGTGCTGGACGCCCTTGTTCGCAGTGGAAGGATGTCCCGCGACGAGGCGGACCGGATCTTCACCTCTGAACGCCTGCGCTACCGCGACTTCCGCCACCCCGCCCCGTTCGAACGCCTGGGCGAAGCGAAGGAGCTGCTGTTCGTCAAGGACGTTCTCGCCACATACGACGCGGCCCTCACAGCCCGCATCAGGCGCGTGCTGGCAAGGCGGCTGGCCGGCATCGCCGACGTGCGCGATGCCGCGGCGATCCTGCTGGACAGCCAGACAGGGTGCGTACGCGCATACGTGGGGACGCTCGACTTCGACCGCAAACCCGACGGGCAGTATGACGCCGCGCGCGGCATCCGCAGCGCGGGTTCCACGCTCAAGCCGTTCATCTACGCCGAGGCGATCGCGGGCGGGATCATCGGGCCAGAGACCGTGCTCCTGGATGCTCCTGTGAGGTGGGGGTCGTACGCGCCGGGGAACTACGACGGCTCGTTCCGGGGCGCGGTGACGGCGACCGATGCGCTGTCGCACTCGCTGAACACCCCCGTCATCCGGCTGCTGGCGCGGCTGGGGGAGAAGCGCGTGACGGAGGCCTTTGCGAAGAGAGGTCTGGAATGTCCAGACCAGGTGCGTACAAACGGCCTCGCCCTGGCGCTGGGCAGCGCCGGCTACCGGCTTGTGGACCTAGTGCGTGCATATCGGGAGCTTGCCGTCTCAACGAACATTGCCGACCGCCTGGTGGCGGACATGCTTCGATCGCGTCCGCTGCCCGGTACCGACCACGCGGTGGCGTGGAAGACGGGCACCTCGAACAACAACCGAGACGCCTGGTGTTTCGCCTTCACGCCCGACTGGGCCCTTGGCGTGTGGTTCGGCAACAAGTCGGGTGCGCGGTCCCAGCGGCTTGTCGGCGCGGAAATCGCCGCGCCGGCGGCGGCCGAGGTCTTTGAGATGCTGTACGCCGGCAAGCCGGGTCCCGCATGGCCCCCTGCCCCCGAGGGACTCAAGGGCGCCAGTGGATTCAAGGACATCAAGGACCTTGGCGGTCCTAAGGTTTCCAAGGGCGGACGAACGACCACGATACTCTCGCCAGGACCGGGCGACTACAGCCTAAAGCCAGGTGAAAGGCAGGTGACCTTCGACCTTGCCTCCGATCCGGCGGAGGTCTGCTGGTTCGCCGATGGCACGCTGATCGGCGTCTCGCCGCCGAAGCGTTCCGCTTCGTTCGCGACAGGACGCCACGAACTCCTGGCGGTACCGATCGATCCGGCGTATCCGCCTGGCAGGGTCGGATTCTCGGTTGGAGAATTCACCGGGCTGTGAACCCGGCCCATTCCGTGGTCAGTCGGCCAGACCGTAGTGCTTCTTCAGATAGTCGAGCTTCCAGCGGATGGCGTCCGGACCGCCGCGATACAGCATCGTGGGCTCCCAGCCAAGACGTGAATCGCGCAGCATTAGCTCCAGCGCCGCCTTGCAGTTCGCGTATTCCTCCTTCGCGATCTCCACCACCTTCGCTCGATCCTTGGCACGCTCCGCGATCGTCGCCTTCTTGACGTTCATTGCCGTGATGCAGGCGCGGGCCATGTACTGGCCGAGCAGGCCGATGCGAAGCGCACGCTCGCGCCGGTACACATCCTGCGTGCCGTCCACCATCGCCAGGAACGCTTCGCCGCCCTTCATGAACGATTCCGCCATCGGCCCTAGCAGATCCAGCTCCAGGCGCAGGAATTCGTCCTTGTTCGCGATCCGGCGGTAGTTCTGCTTGAGATACATCGGGCGTATCGGCAAGTCCGATTCTTCCAGATCGGGCTCCATCGCGTTGAACGGATACGCAGGCCCGTACCTGAAAGGCCCGTACTGGTTCTCGTTCACGGAATGCATGTCGGCCATGCGCTCGCTCCATTCCTTCCACGTGGCGATGACACGATCGGCGTTCGCCGCGCCGAAGTCGCGCGCGGCGATGGCCTTTACATGCGCTTCGAATGGGAGGCCTCCCTCGGTGTAGCGTTCCTTGGCAAGTTCGGCTATGAAGCTCGGCCACCAGCCATAGTGGTGGTTCTCCATGAGCCCTGCAAGCTTCCAGTCCTCGTTGGCCTTCACCACGGCGTCGAAGCGCTTCTGCCACAGGAACGGGCATGGGATGTACGGGATGGTGCCGAAGTCCCATGTCAATCCGCCCGTATTCGTCATGGAGTACATCTTCATGCCGCGGGCGCAGGCGCGCTTTGCCTCGGACGAGAAGTAGCGGCCGGGCCCGGCATACACGAGCGAGTAGTCGGCCACGCGGGAAGGCAGTCCGTTGCGCTTGTTGAACGACTCAAACATCTCGAAGGTCGCCTGCAGCGTTATGTCCGTCGGCAGGGCGTCGATCAGGTCAAGCCTCAGCTTCTCCTGGTGGTAGCCCCAGTTGTAGCTCCAGAACACTATCTCCATGTTCGGCGCATGGGCATGGATGGCCTTTCTCACCGCATTCAGCCAGTCTGGATAGTCGCGGCACGGGAACCAGCCGGAAAGCGGCCGCTTGTCACCCTTGGCGCGCAACTTGCCGATCACGTCGCGCTGCCAGTAGCACAGCGGTATCGTGCGCTCGTCCTTCGAGGGGAACTGGCAGCTCTCGCCTACGAATATGATGCCCTTCGCCTCGGGATAGGCGGCGGCCACGCGCCCGTATGAATTCTCGAATGCCTCGTCCGCCTTGGGATCGTCCGGGTGGAAGAAGGCCGTCACGTAGCTGTAGATGTAGGTGTCAAGCCCCCATTTCCTGGCACGGCGGATTATGTCGGTCACGTTGTTGGGCTTAACACCCTTGGTCGCGTCAAGATCCTTCACGAACACCAGAACGGCGTCCATCCCGTAGTGTGCCAGCTGCCCCAGATGCGAATCCGGGAACTGGTCGCATCCCCAGCCGGAATGGGACATGCGCGGCGAGAACCTTGGCCGGCGGTTCTCGGAACCGTACTTCAGGAACGGTCCACGCCGCAGGTTCATCCTGTCCTCAAGGTGGTAGAGCGCCTGCGCCGCGGCCCGGTCGTCGGCCGCGCGGATGGCGACACACTTTGACGTCACATCCACCGCATAGGCCCGAGGGGCGAGGGAGGCATCGAGCGACACCCTCACCTGGGGCTCCAGCTTCACGGCGGCGTCGGGCGTGGAGACGCTCGCGTTCACCCCCATCGACTGCGCCAGATAGTCGCAGAAGTCCGTCGCGGCATGTCGCAGCAGCGGTGAAGGGTTGGCGCCTATGTCTATCATGGCGCCGCAGGTCACCTCTAATTCCCCGGTCGCGCACACGAGCGACCAGTCGCGAATGTTGGGCTCGTGTATGCAGGCAAGCCTACGACGGAAGTCGTACGGTCCCTCATGGCCAGGCTCCAGGGCGGCGGCCCCAAGCGCAAGCATTGAACAGACGGCGATTGTTGCGTGCTTCATGTTCATCCTGTCCTCCTTTAACTCCAGATCCGGGATCATGCCCGCGAGGCGAACCTTTCAAGATCCCACCCCTTGGCGTATTCGCGCGCCCAGTGCGCGGCCGCCTTCTTAGACACCACCTTGCCCGTGCTCGGATCGAGACGGACCGCCTCGCCCGTGTCGATCGCGATGTTCGCCAGCAGCGGCATGAACGTGGATTTCACCGCTTCGTCCGCAGGGGCGTTCGTGGCCTGGCTCCTGGAGCGGATGCACTCCACGTACTTGCCCAGGTGGATCACATCCAGCGAATTTGTCGGGTCGGTGAGCGATCCAGTATTCGTGACGCTCTTCCTGGTCCATTCCCTGACGTTGCGGCCCTTCTCGTCGAGCAGTTTGACGGTATCCTGCGGGGTGAAGAGCACGGAACCATGGTCGCCGTAGACAATCGAGCCCGAGGGAAGACCCATGTTGGGGCGGCCTTCAGCATGGCACGAAAGCTCGAACGACACGAACTTGTTGCCGGGATACCTGTAGGACATGTTGAACACGTCGGGCCAGTCGAAGTCATCATCCTTACGCGGGAAGAGGAGTCCGCCGGAACATTCCACCGACTCCGGATAGTCAACGCCGAGCGCCCATCGCGCGACATCCGCGAAGTGCGGCGCATTGTTGCCCGTCTCTGCGGTACCCCAGTCGCGGAACCAGTGCCAGTTGTAGTGCACAAGATTGTCGCGGAACTGCACGCGCGGAGCAGGCCCCTGCCAGAGATCCCAGTCGAGCCATTCCGGCACGGCCACGCTCCGGCCGCGGCCTATCGATCCCCTGTTGGACATGTACCAGCACTTCGCCCACCGCAGCTCGCCGACGGGCTTCTCCTGCTTCAGGAACTCCATCGCCGCCTGGTAGGCAGGCGAGGCACGTCTCTGGTTGCCCATCTGGAAGACGGCGCCGGTACGCCGCCACACATCCACGATGATCTCGCCTTCACGCGGACAGAACGCGCACGGCTTCTCGACGTACACCGCCTTGCCGGCCTCCATCGCCAGCACGGCGGAGTAGGCATGCCAGTGGTCGGGTGTCTCGGAGATGATCCCGTCCAGTTCCTTGTCCTCAAGCACCTTGCGAAGATCCTTCTCCTTCTTCGGCCTGTAGCCGGAGATCTTCTCGACGCAGTCCGCGGCCCAGTCGCGTGCGCGGGAGTCGACGTCGCACACATACGCGATCTCGACACCCGGCACCTTCATCGCGGACTTCATCACCGACTGGCCGCGCCCCTTCTCGTGGCATCCGACGATTGCCAGCCGAACGCGGTTCGACGCGGCATCGGCGCCGATGGCCTTCCCTGCGGCCGCGATAGCGAACGCGCCCGAGCCCGTCTTTATGAAAACTCTTCTATTCATGGTGTTCCTTTCCTGTCATGCGTGGACATTATCGCATATCCGCCCCAGATGCGCAACGGGAATCCTGCAGGCATCAGCAGGGTTCGCCTATGAGCCGCAGCGGGTTGTCTCGACCTACCGCCTGGAGCTCACGCGGCGTGAAGCCGATGCGTTCCTCCAGAAGCCGCATCATCCTGGCCATCGGGGTCGTGGCGCCCACGAGACACTTGCGGGCCGGATTCCACAGCAGACCATCCGGCTCCAGCCGCGCGTGTGCACCGCACACCTCGTATTCGCCTGCCGGCAGCCCGGCGGGATACTGCGCATCCGAGACGGCTATCAGGCGGTCTAGCGCGACGGCCCTATGATAGACCTTGAGCATCGCGTCCGGCAGATGGTGTCCGTCGGGGATGAACATCACGCTGGCACGCTCCTCAGCGAGCGCGGTCATTATTATGTTGTCGTGCCGGGGGATGAGGTTCGGGATACCGTTGCCCAGATGCGTGAACGCCTTCGCGCCGGCGGCGATGCAGGGTTCGATCTCTGCTGGCGTGGCGGCAAGCTGGTGGCCTAACGATACAGCCACGCCGCGGCCTGCGAGGGCCTTCACGAATTCCGGCATGCCTGCCACCTCCGCGGCAACGGTCACAAGCCGTACCGCGCCGTCCGCCGCATCGACGAATCCTTTGAAAAGCGACAGGTCTGGCGGACGCACCCATTCGACGGGATGCGTGCCCACCGCCCCGGGCTCCGGCGAGATGAAAGGGCCTTCAAGATGTACGCCGAGAATACGCTCGCGGCACTCGTCGTCGACCCGGCGCGCCTCGGCAACGATGCGCAGATTGGCCTTCACGAGATCCGGATCCCCCGTCACGAACGTGGGGAGGTAGCGGGCCGTGCCATCCTGCGCCAGCCGGCGGGTGACCGCCTTCACCCGCTCGACGGTCAACCCGGCGGAATTGAAGTCGATTCCGCCATAGCCGTTCACCTGAAGATCAACCCAAAACGGTTCCATCATTGCCTTTCTGTATGTGTCCTTGCAGATCAAATGGGATGCCGAGGCGCATAGGATAGCAAAAGGAGGTGTATCCGTCCATTGTAAAGTTGCAGAACCGGGGGCGGAAAAACAATTCCTAGTACTTCATTGACAGAATCAGGGAGGGGGAAGTATAATCATTGTCGGTTCTTCCGGTGAAGGATCAATCGCTGCCATGAGTGCCAGAAGCCCAAAGGAGGACTATGCAATGAAGACAGCCGCTCGAAATGCCTTGCTGCTGCTGTCGGTGCTTGCGACTGCGGCTACGGCGGAGACGCCGTCGGAGATGTTCGTGCGCGAGGCGCGCGAAAAGTACCCCACGCCAGAATACGCGCGCTACAGCAATACACTGGTGCGCAAGTACGCGCGTCCGCACAACCGCATCCCGCACGCCGGCGAAACCGGCCTTACCTGGGTGCACGTGCCGTGCATGTGCAACATACGCGACCTCGGTGGATGGAACGGGCTCAGGATGGGCCGGGCATACCGGGGTTCGCAGCTCTGGACCAATGAGACGGGCGGCGTGTCGTACGAGGCGGGCGAGGCGTTCCGCAGGCTGGGCATCAAGACCGACCTGGATCTGCGCCTTCCGAACGAGGAGAAGGCGGCGTCCGTCACGATGGACAGGATCGGTCTCAACCGCATCAATATATCCGTAGCCCCATACATGGAGGCGTTCCGAGGTAACAGCCGCCTCCCAGACGCCACCAACGCATGGAAGCAGGCGCTCAAGGTCTTCGCCGACGAATCCAACTACCCGATATACTTCCACTGCAAGGCAGGCGCCGACCGCACCGGAACGCTGGCTTTCTTCCTGGAAGGTCTCTGCGGCGTCCCCGAGGAGGATATATCCATAGACTACGAACTTACGAGTTTCGCCGGACGGAACTACGAGCGGATTCGCAACATACCGAAATCATTCGGCGGGCGCGACCGCTTCACCGACCAGTGGCGCATGATGGTGGATCTCGTGAAGTCGTATCCAGGCAAGACGCTGGCAGATCGTTTCGCCGCCACCGTGAAGGCGCATTTCGGCCTGACCGACGAAGACATCGCGGCGATCCGCCGCAATCTCGCCAACCCCTTTCCGCGCGAGGCGTCGGAACCGGTGTTTTCGCCCGACGGCCGCCGGTTCGCCTTCACATCGCACAAGGGCGGGATCTTCCGCGTAGGCGTATTCACGCCCGGCGAGAACCGCACCGAATGGCTGGAGCCAGGTCCCGGCCAGGCATGCCATCCCGCGTGGACGCCTGACGGTTCGATCGTCTATGTGTACAACTCCTACACCAACACGGCGTACAACTGGCTGAAGAGCGGCTCGCAGGAAAGCTATAACATCTGGCGTTGGAAGGATGGCGTAAACACCCGCCTCACGCGCGGACGCTGGTACGACTCCACGCCATCCGTCTCGCCGGACGGCAAGACCCTCTACTTCATCTCCGACCGCGGCTTTGCCAATTCCGACGCAGAAGGCATCTTCGCGCTTTATTCGCAGGATCTAGCCACCGGCGACGGCGTGCGCTGCGTGCGCAGGATACCGGGCGACTCCAGCGGCGCGTCGGTCTCGCAGCCGGCGATCTCGCCGGATGGACGCCTTCTTGCGCGCGCCGAGACGGAATCCTACGGCGGCAACTGGCGCATCATGATCTCGAAGGTGTGCTCCCCCGACCGGGCCGTGTGCCTCACTCCCGCCAGGATGGCGGCGTATGCGCCTCGCTGGACAGCGGACGGGCGCCATCTGCTCGTCACCGGATACCGTGTCGGCGATCCAGGCTGGAGCGTATACGCGATCGAGGCGCGCACCGGCGCCATGCAGCGCATCTGCGACGGACGCGAGGCCGCGCCGGAACCCGACGGCAGGGGCTTCGTGTACGAAACGCCCTTCGGCAATCTCGACAGGTGTGACTTCCGTGAGGGCGACCTTCCCCAAGGCGGCGAACCCATCTCCCGCGTACTGCCGCCGGAGCGCGTGCTCTGGAGTGGCGTCGAGCCCGAACGCGACAGGCGCCAGAAGCTGGATCCGGCGTTCAACACGAAGGACAACGAGATTCTCTTCGTACGCGCCCGCATCAAGATCGACGGCAAGATGAAATCGTTCGAACACTTCTTCGTTGCGACATACGATGAAAGCGACACCGGATTCCAGCTCTACACCGCGGACGGCAAGGTATACTTCTCCAGCCGAAGGCCAAATGACGATTACATCGGTGCAACGTCGATTGACGGCTTCCCGGAGAATTTCGACGGTACTGTCACCGGCGTGCGCACGCGCGATGCGCTCTATCTCAAGATAGGCGACGCCCCCGCCATACTGCGCCGGTGCAGGGAGATCATGTCGCTCGGCCATCCGCAGACCTTCCACGTTGGCATTCCGCGCCGCGAAGGGCGCGCCTCGCGTCCATTCACAGGAAAGATATTCAAGCTCGAGTACGGCACCGGCTGGCCGGCCAACATGCCGACCGACGCCACGCTTGAGGAGGTGTTCAAATGATCCGTCCGATCGTAATTGCAGGCATCGCACTCTACGCGGCGACCTCCGCCGCACGTCCCGCGTTCGAGAAGATCGCGCTCATCGACAACTTCGACTTCATCACGCATTTCGACTGCGAGACGAAGGAAGGGACGCGGCAGATCCTGGACCGCGTGTTCATGACCGGCGCCGATTCCATGGCCTGGCGCCACCAGACCGGCGGCGTGGTGCGATTCCCAACGCGGGAGGAGCCCACGTACCTCCTCAACGGCGTTGTGGACAAGCGCCGCGTGCCGGACAACCGGGTACACGGCCGGGCGCGCCTTGAGGTGGGCGAGACCAACCTCCTCGCCTACGCCATAGCCGAAGCAAAAAAGCTCGGCAAGGGCGCCGGCATCCACTACACCATGGAGGAGAACCATTTCGCTGCGTTCACGTTCGGGCTGTGGAACATGGAGCATCCTCAGTACTGGACGCGGGGGATCTCCGGCGAACCCTGGGCCGGACGCTGCTCCTTCGCGTTTCCAGAGGTGCTCGACCACAAGATGCGGCTTCTCGACGAGCTTCTCGACGCCAATCCGGATTTCATCTATCTAGACCCCTGGCGCCGTGGCGCATGGCGCCCGGGACACGAATACGTGGAGCCGGTCCTGGCGGAATGGAAGAGACGCTTCGGCGCGGAGCCTCCGCCCCAGGATCCGCGTGACCAGCGCTGGCTGGAGGTCGTAGGCTCCTTCATGGAGCGCTACATGCGCGCCATCAAGGCGCGGATCGCCGCGCACGGAGGGCGTACGCGCTTCCTCCTCGGCCTTGCCGACATTACGCTGGCGGACGACAACATGTGGCGCGACTACGCGATCGACTGGAAGAAGTATGCGAAGGAAGGGCTTGTGGACGCCGTAGTCGTATCGAACGTGCTTCCTGGTGGCGGCGACGCATGGGCCGAAACGCGCAAGATCTACGAGCTTGTCATGGCGCGGCGCGGCAAGGCCGATGTCTACTTCCACGTGTCGACGTACGACTACCACTATGGAATCCCATCGTACTGCCGCCGCACAGGCGAAAAGCCGGAGGTCGTCGCGAAGAAGCTTCTTGACCTCGCGCATGCGGTAGGCGGGGCAGGCGTGATACTGGAATGCGTCGACTACGGCAACTATCCGCCGGCCATAAACGCCATTCTGCAGGCCGACGCCGCCAAAGGGAAGTGAATCGCCGCGGCCGCTTCAGACCTGCGGCTTGAGGTGGTTGCGCTCGTCAAGGACGCCTATCTTCGGCTGGAACGAACGCGCCTCGTCCTCCGGTACCTGCGCCCAGGCCATGACGATGAGCCTATCGCCCACCTTTCCCTTGTGGGCGGCCGCGCCGTTGAGGCAGCATGCCCCGGATCCACGTGGCCCGCGGATGGCGTAGGTCTCGAAGCGCTCGCCGTTGTCGACGTTCGCCACAAGTATTCGCTCGTTGCAGAATATGCCGACGGCATCCATCAGATCCTCGTCCAGGGTCAGCGAGCCGACATAGTCGAGGCACGCCTCCGTGACCTTGATGCGGTGCAGCTTGGCTCTAAGAAGCGTTACCGCGGCGCTCATTTCAGACCATCCCTGACCATGTCGGCCGTGACAACCACCGACTTCGCGGAGGCATCGTACATGATGTCGGTCATGATACGCTCCATCGCGGCCCTCAGGCCGCGCGCACCCGTCTTGCGCGCAATCGCCTCGCGCGCGAGGGCGCGCAGCGCATCGGGTTCGAACTGGAGGTCCACGCCATCCAGCGACAGCAGCTTGCGGTACTGCTGGACAAGGCAGTTCTTCGGCTCGGTGAGAACGCGCACCAGCTGGTCCCCCGTTAGCTGGGACATGGAGGTGAGAATCGGCAGACGCCCTGTGAACTCGGGTATGAGGCCGAACTTGACAAGGTCTTCAGGACGCACGTCAAGCCCCTCCTGTCCGCCGGGCGTGTCAAGGCCATTAAGGGCATTAAGGCCATTAGAGCCGTTAAGGCCATTAGAGCCATTTGGGCCGTTAAGGCCGTTAATGGCGTTAATGGCGTTAGGGCCGTTAAAGGCGCTTGTGAAGCCGATGACCGACTTGCCGGTACGCTCTGCGATGATCTTGTCCAGTCCGACGAACGCGCCGCCGCAGATGAAGAGGATGTTCGAGGTATCCACCTCTATGTACTCCATGTCGGGGTGCTTGCGTCCGCCCTTCGGAGGGAAGCGGCACACGGTACCCTCGAGTATCTTCAGCAGGGCCTGCTGCACGCCCTCGCCGGAGACGTCTCGCGTGATGGAGACGTTCTCGGTCTTGGAGGCGATCTTGTCGATCTCGTCGATGTAGATTATGCCGCGGCTTGCACGTTCGACGTCGCCATCGGCGTTCTGCCAGAGGTATCGCACGACGTTCTCCACGTCCTCACCCACGTACCCCGCCTCGGTCAGGGTGGTCGCGTCGCCGATCGCGAACGGCACCTTGAGAAACTTCGCGAGCGTGCGCGCGAAAAGCGTCTTGCCGCAGCCCGTCGGACCGATCAGCAGGATGTTGGACTTTTCGATTTCGACATCCGCGAACTCTCCGCCACCCTCACCGCCAGCGTCCTTCGACTCCAGCCTGCGGTAGTGGTTGTGCACGGCCACCGACAGCACCTTCTTCGTCTCGTCGTGCCCGATGATGTACTTGTCGAGAAACTCCTTGATCTCCTTCGGCTTGGGTACGGGGCCCATCGGCGGAGACTGCCGCTTTTCACCGCCTTTTGCGCCCTTCGCGCCCCCGCTTCCGGGCTCGCGGACTACTTCGTCTATTATCTGGAGCACCTGCCTTGCGCAATCCTCGCAGATGTTGCTCCCGGCTGGGCCTGGCACGATGATCGCCTGGCGTTCGGTACGTCCACAGAACGAGCAGGTGAGAGAGTTGCTCTTTTTGGCCATTTTACTGAGCCTTGGGGGTGAGGACCTTGTCGATGAGGCCCCACGCGCAGGCCTCATCGGCGCTCATGAAATGGTCACGGTCCGTATCGCGCACCACCTCTTCCATGCTCTTGCCTGAGTGCGCGGCGAGGATGCCGTTGAGCAGCTCCTTGAGGCGCAGTATCTCGCGGGCCGTGATTTCAATATCGCTCGCCTTGCCTTCCGCTCCGCCCCAGGGCTGGTGGATCATGATGCGGCTCGAAGGCAGCGCGAAGCGCTTACCCTTGGCGCCTGCCGTGAGCAGCACCGCGCCCATCGACGCCGCCTGGCCGATGCAGAATGTCGCCACGGGGCACGAAATGAACTGCATGGTGTCGT
>JAFXTB010000120.1 GCA_017525225.1 Kiritimatiellia bacterium | reverse complement strand
TGAAGTACATCCAGACAACCCGCAAGCCCGCATCGTCAAGCTTGCCGCAGCAGCGCTCGAAGACGATGCCCTTGTCCTCTACCCGACCGAGTCTGGCTACGCCATTGGGTGCAGCGCGGAATCCCCGAAGGCCATCCACAAGCTTTACGCCCTCAAGAAGCCGATGAAGAAGTTCTTCATGGCGCTCATCGTCCCCGACATCCGTGCAGCGACGGACTACGCCCGTATCGACAACTTCGCGTTCAACATCATGAAGCCCCGCGTCCCGGGCCCGTACACGTTCATCTTGCCCGCAGCACCCCACATCGCAAGGCGGCTTGACGTCAAGCGCCCCGAAATCGGCATCCGTATGCCCACGCATCCATTCTTCAAGGAACTGTTCCAGCACTTCGACAAGCCCATACTTAGCACGGCGGCAAAGCTGAGCGAGGAAGACATCTACGAAGTGGACGACCTATGGAAAACGTTCCAGCATTCCGTCGACATGATGGTGGACTGCGGCAATATCGAAATCAACCCAACGAATATCGTGAGTCTCGTCAACGGCGACATCGAAGTCATCCGCGGAGAACTGCTGGATCCATAATTAGAACAAAATCCAGATAGCGATCCAGAACACCATCAGGCAGAATTCCATTTCTTTCGAAATCCTGGATAGCAACGTACTGCTGCAGCATAGCGCCAATATGGCGAGCGCACGGGCCCAGGGGAATTCTATGCCACGATAGGCAAGCGAAATGCCGCCAAACAAGACAACCCAGAACCAGAGCGCCTGCGCCATCACGAGGTAGCGCCTACGATAGCGCGGCAAAGACGTGGTCGAGAAGCACAGGCAAAGCGCGAGCATCTGCAGCGGGTAATGTTCGAGTTGCGGGTCGTTCGGTGAACCCACAAGCAACGTGAACACGCAAGAGATAACAAAGAAGCCAAACAGCAGCAAGCCTTCCTTGAGGAGGCGGATTTTACCGCGCCACAGGAAGAACGCCTGGGCCAGGGCCATCACGCAAGCGAGCGAGGACATCAGCGGGGTCATTCGCCACCTCCTTCGCCGGCCTTCGCGCGGACACCATCAGCGCGGGCACTTTCTGCAAGCAAGCGCATGTAGCGGACCAGTCCGCGTGCCATCTGCGGGCTGATACGCCCCGCATAGGGATTCATATTCGTACGGCCATTCAGGACAACGTTCACCAGGGAGTCTTCCCCGAGGGCATCCATCCTAGCCAAGTCCAAATCCTGCGGGACCGGGTAGTATTCACGGACAAACTTTTCGTTCAGGCGGCCATCGGCGCCATGGCACCCGGCACAGCGCGCCTCGAATACGGCCTTCGTGCGGATTACGGCCACAGAATCCAACGAGGATGTAGAATCCGGCAAGGCATTGACGTCGAACATATCCCCCGTGCTGCTGACCACCGAGCCCGACGGGACCGACATCACGCCACCATAAACCATTCCGGCCAAGACACCCAAGAGAACAGCCAACGCAACCATCACGATGCCGCCAACCTTGCCAATATGGAAGACGAGCGGGCGCAAACAAAGCACGAAACCAGCCACGGCCGTGACAATAGGGCATGTTAGCGGAATCAGGTTGACATCCGAGAAGGCGATACCGTTCTCTTCGAGGCATCCGACGACCCAGACAAGGAACAAAACGCACGAGAGAATCCCCAACAGGAGCGGGAACCGGAGCGCCCTGAACTCGGGAGTCGTCAGCGGAGGGAAATAGGCGAACTTGACCGTCGCGGGGCGTTTCGGCGCGGATTCCTCCACCTCACCCATCAGCACCTCCTCGCCCTCGATCAGGCGAGAAAGCTTGAGGCGCGCAACGAGGAAAATCACACCGAACAGTCCGAAACCGAAACAAATCAGGCCCAGGTCGACCCAGCCGATTCCCGAGCCGCCCGTCGGGAAAACGAGAAAAACGCGCTCGAGAAGCATGCCGACAAGGACGGAAGACGCCACCAGGACACGGCCCAAGGTCGATTCGCGGACGGCGGAGACAAACCAGAACTGCGGAAGCAAAACGGCGAAAATAAGCACGACGACATTCAAGTCGCCCTTGAGCGCCCAGTCCCACAACAGGAACGCGCCCAGGAACCACGAGCCCACCAGCATGAGCTTTTCCAGCTGGCGCATCCGGTAGCCCTCGCCGCAGAGCATGATGTTCACCATCGCAAGCCCCGAGAACACCGCACCCACGATAAAGTAAATGGGGAAAAACGCACCGCGCCACGCCGGGACAAACGTCGCCGCGAAATCGAGACTCACGACGGTATGCACCCAAAGGACCATCGGGAAAAGGAGCCAGGCCAGGGGCCGGTGGATCGAGGCCGCCACGGCCGACTTTTCCGAGAGCATGTGGACGATAAGGTAAACGACGGACAGAAATCCGTAGGCCAATATGCAGCAGAAATCCCATACCAGCGGGGAGCACACGTTGGCCATGCTTCCCCGGGAATCCATGTACGGGGCGACCATGTAGAAATTCTCGATGACGCCGAGGTGCATCAACGGAAAAATGGCTGCCACGACCAGCGCGCACAGCGTCGCAAGTTCGGCGAGGATAGATGTGCGGCGTTCCATCTTGACATCGAGAACGAGGAAAATCGCCGAAATCAGCGTCCCCGCGTGGGCAAGGCCAATCCAGAACACGAACAGGCTTATGGGCAGCCCCCAGAACACATCCGTGTCCACGGACCATGCCGCGGGTCCCTGCCACAGCGAATACCCCATGGACGCAAGCCCCGGGACAAGCAGGCACAGGAAAACGATGAAGAGGATGCGGACCACTACTTACCCCCCATCATGTAGACAATCGAGGGATCGAGGCCTGCGAGGCCGACCGGAGCGTACAAGTCGCGACGACGCGCCACCTTCACGAGCAGGGAATCCGGGTCGAGCCAGTTGCCGAATACAATAGCTTTCTTGGGACAGGCCTCGGCACAAGCCGTATTCACGCCACGACCACGCCAGACACCGCCAGCCGTCTTGACTGCGAGGCGGTCGTCCTGCAGCCGGTGCAGGCAGAGCGAGCATTTTTCCATGACGCCCTTACTGCGCACAGGCACCTTGTCGTTGAACTTTAGCGAAAGGCCCTGCTGCACGGCGTCGTTAAAATTGAACTTGCGCGCGTGTTCCGGGCAGTTCGCGCCGCAGTAACGGCTCCCAGTGCAGTGCTTGTACATCATGGCGCTCAGGCCGTCGGGCGTATGGTTCGCCGCCCCCGTCGGGCAAGCCCTTTCGCAAGGGGCGTTTCCGCAATGGGCACACATGAACGGCACTCCGCCGCGCATCTCTATCCAGTGCATGAACCTCCCCTTCGCGGCCTCGTCTTCGGTCACCAGGGGGATATTGTTTTCCTGGATGCAAGCCAAAATACACTTGCCGCAACCATCGCACGCATCAAGATCGATGGCCATGCCAAATCGGTTCTCGTCGGAAGCGCCGGGCCGATTGAGCCGGCCAGGCATCGAGACGCGCACCAGCTCCATCCTGTGCGAAGGCATCGACATGGCGCGCCGGACCTCGGCCTCGAACATCTTGAACGAAGGCAGGTCCTTCTTCGCGGCATCGCCCACGAAGGGCAGCTTGCGGCAGCCGCCGAGCATCGAGCCCACGGCCAGCAAGGAACACCACTTGATAAATTCACGCCGATCCATACCCATAATCCCTACCGATGACACGCCGCGCAATATACCGCGGCCTTGAAATTCTTATCCCGGAACGTCTTTCCGCGGTGACAGTCCAGGCAAGTCCGCATGTCAAACCTTTCTCCCCCGTACACGTCCTTCGCGTAGCCGGTGCCGTGGCAATCCGCGCAGGCCACACCGGCGCTATGGTGGACTCCGTGGTGGAACACCACGTGTTCGGGCAACGAGGACTTCCGCGACCAGGGATGTCCCGGCGCCTTCGCCAAAGCCGAATCGAGCGCCTCGATACCGGCGCCCTCGGTAAGCGGCAAACGGTGGCAGTCCATGCAATCCGCCTTCGAGGGCAGGTACGCCCTGGCGGCGGCAAAGGCGCCCGTATGGCAGGCGCTGCACGGGAGCCCGATGGAATCCCCGTGCATCGCGTGCACAAAGGGTACGGCTGCACCGTCACCGCGACGCGTCGGTTCCGCGACGCGGTTCATCAGCAAATCCGCGAGGAAAAAGGCGCACAATAACGCAACGATGGCAACAAGAGACCACTTCATGGCGCCATCCCTATTTCGGCCTCCCCGGATCGTCCGGGTTCTTGAGGATGTACAGAAGCCAGGCGGTCATCATCTTCGCCTGCTCCTCCGTCAGCGGGGTAATCTCCATCGCGGGCCATTCGTCCGGATGCT
>JAFXTB010000119.1 GCA_017525225.1 Kiritimatiellia bacterium | reverse complement strand
GTGGCGTAGGACATTTCGATGTCGAGCTGGTAGAACTCGCCGGGACTGCGGTCGGCGCGCGCGGCCTCGTCGCGGAAGCAGGGGGCGATCTGGAAATAGCGGTCGAAGCCCGAGACCATCAGGAGCTGCTTGAACATCTGCGGCGCCTGCGGCAGGGCGTAGAACTGGCCGCGGTGGATGCGGCTCGGAACCAGGTAGTCGCGCGCGCCCTCGGGCGAGGAGGCGGTGAGGATGGGGGTCTGGAACTCGTTGAAACCCTTTGCCCACATTTGCTCGCGGAGGAAGCGGATCACCTGCGAGCGGAGCATTATGTTGTTGTGGAGCTTCTCGCGGCGGAGGTCGAGGAAGCGGTACTTCAGGCGCATCTCCTCGCTCTCGTCGGCCTTCTCGTCGGGTACGTAGATGGGCGTGACGGCGCTCGCGCTCTCCATGACGAGCTCGTTCGCCTCGATCTCGATCTCGCCGGTGGGGATGTCGGGGTTGATGGTCTCGGGGTCGCGCAGCTTCACCTCGCCGGTCACGGTGATGACGGATTCCAGATGCGCCTTTTCCACCAGGCCGAAGAAGCTGCGGGAGGGATGCACGACGATCTGCGTGATGCCGTAGTGGTCACGGAGGTCGACGAAAAGGATGCCGCCGTGGTCGCGGAGGCGGAACATCCATCCGGATAGGCGCACGGTCTTGCCGGCGTCCTCCTTGCGGAGCTGGTTGCAGGTGTGTGTGCGGTAGGGATGCATTTCCATCTTGTGTTTTCCTTGCTGTCGAGAAGTCATTGCGCCTTCGCTTCGGACGCGGCCTTTTCGCTCTCCCATAGTGGATCCGAGGTGGCGGCGCGGTATATGAAAAGCACACCGAGCGCGACAGCCAGCAGAAGGCCTGCGGCGATGCGTCCCAGGGCGCTCCCGTCGCGGTAGGCCTCCTCGAGCTGCTGGTCGACTTTTCCTCTTGGTGCGTTCATTGGGCGCATATTATATCAAAAATGTGGTATAATGTCCGCATGCAAATCCAGATTCTTCCATCCCTGCTGGCCGCTGACTTCGGACATCTTGCGGACGACATAGCCCGTGCCGAGGCCTCGGGCGCCGAAGCGCTGCATCTCGACGTCATGGACGCGCATTTCGTGCCGAACCTTTCGTTTGGTCCGGACGTGGTGGCTGTCGCGCGCGCGGTCGCGCCGGGGTTCTACCGGCACGTGCATCTCATGATGACCCGCCCGGACCTGTATCTGGAGCCTTTCGCCGCCGCCGGAGCGCAGACGATCCAGATACACGTCGAGGCCGATTGCGACATCCATGCCGGGCTTGCGCGCATCCGCGCCATGGGTCTCAGGCCGGCCGTGGTAATCAATCCGGAGACCCCGGCCGATGCGGTCTACCCATATCTCAGGGAGTGCGACGAGGTGTTGGTGATGACGGTCCATCCTGGCTATGGCGGACAGTCTTTCATCGCCGGATGCCTGCGGAAGGTGTCGGATATCCGTCGCCGGGCCTCCGTCCTTGGGCTTGACGGTCTCGACATCATGGTCGATGGCGGCGTCAACGGCGAGACCGGACCGCAGGCGGCGGCCGCAGGCGCCAACCAGTTCGTGGCGGGAAGCTACCTGTTCCGTCAGAAGGACATGGCCTCGGCCGTCCGCGAACTCAGGTCCGCCTGCGCCGCAAGCTTCACGGCGTCGCCCTGATCCGGCGCCGGGGCGGTTGCGAACGCATGCGCGCCGCAGGCGAAGATCGCCAGCGCCAGCGCGAAGAGCGCGGCCGCGACGTACCGCCGCATGCGCTCCGGAAGGGTCGCCGGAAGCATCGCCGCGAGCAGCGCCGGCGCGTAGAGCCAGTGTCCGCAGTAGATGTGCCCCTCGTCCAGCCCCCATCCCATCGCAAGATGCAGGAGCGCGTCCACGGAGAACATCGCAAGCACCATCTTCACGAGCGCGTGGCGCCGGGCGCGCCAGGCGCCTGCCACGGCGGCGGCATTGAGCGCCGCCACGGCCACGGGGGCGATGAAGCCGGCGTATGGACGCGACAGATGGTTGATGGTGAGCGCGTCGCCGTGGGTGACGATCGGTTCCGAGAAGAACCTGGCGCAAAGACCGGCCCAGGTGCCGAGATCCATGCGGGGACAGAACGACGTGAGCGATCTGGTCCATCCATCCGACAGGTTCGCCTTGGCCGCCTGATGCGTGAGGTTGAAAAGCAGATGGCGCAGCCACATCGCCGCCAGCACCGCGAGCGCCAGCGCGGCGCAGATGGCGAGAAGACGGACGATACGGCGGCGCGTGATTCCGCGCGCCGCCAGGAACGCCAGCACCACCTTCACGCCGTTGGTAGTGGTGATGCCGCCGTTGAGCACCGCGAGTGCGCACCAGATTGCATTGGAGCCCTTCCCTCGTCCCGATGCCGGAGAAAGCCCCCACCTGAGCGTGACGAGCGCGGCCGCGCAGGCGAACGGGAAGCTTTCGGGGCACCCTGCCAGGAGCCATGTGTATGAGAACGAGAGGAAGAGCGCGCCGCCGGCCAGCGCCGCCATGCGGCCCGCCCCTGCGGCCTTGAGGATGGAATGCACCAGCATCGTCGCGCAGGCCATCACCGCGGAGAAGACCGCGAAGAGAAAGCACCAGTACGGCCATCTGCCTATCGTCAGCAGGCGGTTCCCGAAGAGCGGCAGCGGCGCCGTGAACAGGGCGAAGAGGGGATGCCGGAACCCCGGCTGGAGGATGCGCGTCCAGTCGGGGAAGAAATAGACGCCGTGCGCGGTGTAGTCGAGCCCATGCAGTTCGGCGATCCCCTCCCACGGCATGAGGGTGCGCATATACACGCCGAAGGCGAAGAACGCCGCCCAGACGACGCCGAACGCGATCCATCGCCATCTATGTTCCAGTGACTGCATGCGGTCAATTATATACGAAGATCCCTCCTGGCGCAAGACGCGCCTGCAATGGGTGAATTGCCGTGCGGCGCGGACGGAAATATGGTATAATGTCCGTGCATGGAAACCCAAGGACAAAAAAAGGAGTACAGCAATGATCATTAGCGGTGGATTGATATTCTTTGCCATTGTGGCCTTCATCATCATAGTGGCCATAGTGAAGACGGCGGTAATAGTGCCGCAGAAGACGGCGTACATCGTGGAGCGGCTCGGCAGATACCGCTGCACGCTCGAGGCCGGGTTCCACATACTCGTGCCATTCTTCGACCGCATCGCATACCGCCACTCGCTCAAGGAGCAGGCGATAGACGTGCCGCCGCAGGAATGCATCACGAAGGACAACATCGCCGTGTCCGTGGACGGCATCCTGTACATGCAGGTGATGGACCCGGCGAAGGCGTCGTACGGCATCGGCAACTACCTTTTCGCGACGACGCAGCTCGCGCAGACCACGATGCGTTCCGAGATGGGCAAGCTCGATCTCGACCGCAGCTTCGAGGAGCGTACTTCCATAAACGCCGCGATCGTGGCGGCCGTGGACAAGGCGAGCGATCCGTGGGGCATCAAGGTGACGCGCTACGAGATCAAGAACATCACGCCGCCCCGGACCATCCGCGACGCGATGGAGAAGCAGATGCGCGCCGAGCGCGAGAAGCGCGCGATGATCGCGGAGTCCGAAGGCGAACGCCAGGCGAAGATCAACCGCGCCGAGGGCGAGCGCCAGCAGGCGATCGCGCTTTCGGAGGGCGAGCGCATGCGCAAGATCAACGAGGCCGAGGGCCGCGCCAAGGAGATCCTGCTCGTGGCTGACGCCCAGGCCGAGGGCATCCGCAAGGTGGCCGAGGCGATCGAGGCCAAGGGTGGGCTTGAGTCCGTCAACATGCAGCTCGCGCAGCAGTATCTCGCGCAGTTCGGCAACCTGGCGAAGGCGAACAACACGATGATAATCCCGGCGGACCTGGCGGACGTGGCCGGCGTCATAAAGGCATGCACGTCGATAGTGAAGGGCGCATAGGCGAAAGGCTGCCGGTCGCGCCATGTCGGAAGAGCTGACCCCCATGCAGCGGCAGTATCGCGCGATCAAGCGCGAACTGCCGCCTGGTTCCATACTGATGTTCCGTCTCGGCGACTTCTACGAGATGTTCGGCGAGGACGCGGTGACGGCATCCCCCATAATCGGCGCCACGCTGACCCAGCGCAACGGCCAGCCGCTCTGCGGCGTGCCCTACCATGCGCTCGACGCCTATCTGGCCAAGCTCATCCGCGCCGGGAAGACCGCCGCCATCTGCGACCAGATGGAGGATCCCAGGCTCGTCAAGAAGGGGCAGGTGGTGCGGCGCGAGGTCACGCGCATCGTCACGCCCGGAACCGTCACGGAGGACGGGCTTCTCGACGCGAACGTCAACTGCTACGTGGCGGCTGTCGCGGACATGGGGCTGGCGCTCATGGATCTTTCCACCGGCGAATTCACGGTTGAGCAGTTCGCCTCCCAGGACAAGCTGGCCGATGCGCTGGCGAGGTATCGTCCGGCGGAACTGGTGGTGCCAAAGGCAGATGAAGGCGATGCGCCTTTGCCCTACACCGACCAGGTCCGCAACGTCACCCCCGCCGAGGCGTGGACATTCTCGCTCGATGCCGCCCAGGAGGAGCTGATGCGGCATTTCAACGTGACGGCGCTGGACGGCTTCGGGCTGACGGGCAGGCCCGACCTCGTACGCGCGGCAGGGGCGCTGCTGCACTACGTCCATGCCACGCTGCGCCACTCGGTGGACCATATCAGGTCCGTACGGCTCCGGGAATCCTCGGACTTCCTTGCGCTCGATGCCGGAACCATCCGCCATCTGGCGCTGCTGCCGGGCGACGGAGTGTCCCGCGAGGCGTCTCTTGCGGGCGTGCTGGACGTCACCAGGACGCCTATGGGCGCACGTAGGCTCGCGGCCTGGCTACGCCAGCCGCTCTGCCGCCCTGCGGCCGTGAACTCGCGTCTGGACGCCGTGGAGTCGTTCGTCCACGACCGTCTGGCGCTTTCGCGCCTGCAGGGGCTGCTGGGCGGCGTGAGGGACATGGAGCGCCTCATAGCTAAGGTCGATTCGGGACGGGCCAATGCGCGCGATCTCAAGGCGCTGGCGGTCTCGCTGAGGCCGATGCCGGAGATAATCGAGACCGTTGGCAGCTCGCCGCGCGGAGATGTCGCCAGCATCGCGGGCCGCCTGGCCGCCGAGCCGGAGACGGTGGATCTCATAGATCGCGCCATCGCCGAGAACCCCAACGTGCTGCTGACGGAGGGGAATCTCATCGCGCCAGGCTACAACGCCGATCTCGACGAGCTGCGGCGCATCGCCGCGGAGGGCCACAGCTGGATAGCGAACTACCAGGCTCGCGAGGTGGAGCGTACCGGTATAAAGACGCTGCGCGTACGGCGCAACAGCGTGTTCGGATTCTATATAGAGATATCGAAAGCGGCGGCGGTGAACGCACCGCCCGAATACGAGCGCCGCCAGACCCTCACCAACGCCGAGCGGTTCACCACGCCGGAGCTGAAGGAGTACGAGAGAAAGGTGCTGGGCGCGCAGGACCGCGCCTGCGCGTTGGAGCAGGATCTCTTCCGAGAGGTCGTGGCGGCGACGGCCCGGCGCACCGAGAGCATCCAGCGCACGGCGGCGGCGCTGGGCGAACTGGACGCGCTGTTGTCCTTCGCGGACCGCGCCCTCGCGGCTGGCTATGTGCGCCCCGTGGTCGACGATTCCGACATCCTGGAGATCACGGACGGCCGCCATCCGATAATAGAGCAGCTGCCGGACGCCGAGCCGTTCGTCCCCAACTCGACGCGCCTGAACTGCACCACCGACCAGATCATGCTGATCACGGGGCCGAACATGGCCGGCAAGTCCACGTACATCCGCCAGGTGGCGACGCTCGCCGTGATGGCGCAGGCGGGCAGCTTCGTGCCGGCGTCGTCGATGCGCCTGGGCGCGCTGGATCGCGTCTTCACCCGCATAGGCGCCGGGGACGACCTCTCTCGCGGCCGTTCCACGTTCCTGGTGGAGATGCAGGAGGCCGCCAACATCCTCAACAACGCCACGCCGCGGTCGCTGATAGTGCTCGACGAGATTGGCCGCGGCACATCCACCTTCGACGGGATCTCCATCGCGTGGTCCGTCGCCGAATATCTGCACGAGAACCCGAAGGTCAAGGCCAAGACGCTCTTCGCCACGCACTACCACGAGCTGACGGACCTTGCCGACAGGTTCCACGGCGTGAAGAATTGGACCGTGCGCGTGAAACAGGAGGGGGAGCGCATCGTGTTCCTCCGCCGGGTGGCGCCGGGCGTGGCCGAGAAGAGCTTCGGCATACACGTGGCCGCCATGGCCGGCCTGCCCAGGGTGGTGGTGGACCGCGCCACGCAGATACTGAAGAACCTGGAGGCGAACGAGCTGGACGTTGAGTCCGCGAAGGTCGTCCGCCGTCCGCGCAAGAAGCTTTCCGATCTTCCAGGACAGATGACGCTGTTCTGAGACAATCCAGCAACCAACAACCCTAAAGACAGGAAAAGGAACAGACATGAATGCCACGACGTCCCGCAACATGAACCAGACGATGCCTCTGCGCGTCGGACGACGCAGGTTCATAGGATGCGGGGCCGGCGCCGCCAGCTCGTTCGCCATAGGATGCTGGTCGGCCAGGACCTATCCCGGCTGGCACGAGGGCGAGTTCGACATCCACTTCATCCACACCGGCGTAGGCGAGCAGACTTTCTTCATCTTCCCGGACGGCACCACGATGTTGCTGGACTGCGGCGACACCCACCATGCCAAGTACATGGTCGACGTGCCGCCGTCGCCGTCGAAGGAGCGTCTGGGCGGCGAGTGGACAAGCCGCTACATCCGGCGGCTCACGACCAAGCGCGAGATAGACTATCTGATGGTATCGCACTGGCACGGCGACCATGTGGGCGACCCGGCCCTGGGCTGCCGCAAATCCGCCGAAGGGCACAGTATCTGCGGCATCACGGCCGTGGCGGAGAACTTCCGCTTCGTGCGGTATCTCGACCACCAGTATCCGAACGCGGGCATGTATGCGCGCGATCCGGACCCCGAGGCGTTCAAGATGATGCAGGAATGGATCCCGCGCGCCCAGCGCGAGACGGGCATGATGGTGGAGCCGTTCCGTGTGGGCTCGTACGACCAGATCTCGCTGAAACACAATTCGCGCGAGTACGGCAACTTCGAGGTCCGCAACATCGCCGCGAACGCAGTGCTGTGGGATGGCAGGAACGGCACCATCGACTGCGGCCGCGAGCACGTGGAGGCGGGCGGGGACGCCAAGATACACGAGAACCGCCTCTCCGCCGTGATACGCATACGCTACGGGCAGTTCTCGTACTACACCGGCGGCGACGTGGAGCTGACGCTGCGCGGCGCCGACGGGAAGGACTACAACTGGGAGGAGCGCATCGGCCGCACCGTGGGCCCAGTGCACGTGTGCAAGACCAACCACCACGCCGGCTGCACCGCCATGTCCGCAGGATTCGTCAAGGCGGTGCGCCCGCGTGTCTATCTCTCGAGCGTGTGGCAGGCCGGGATGGTCAACGAGGCGTCGCTCGCGAACATGACTTCGCGCGACCTCTATCCCGGCGACAGGCTCATCTGCTTCGGCTACATCGCCGACAGGGTCAAGCCCGTCGCCGCCAGGTTCGCTGGCGATCTGGCGCCGGCCGGGCATGCCGTCGTGAAGGTCCTCCCCGGCGGCGGTGCGTACACCGTCTACATCCTGGACGCCAGCGACGAGTCCATGCGGATTCTCGGGGAGCGCACGTTCATCTGCTGAGGAAGGGAGGATGGGATGTCGAGAATACTCATAACGGGTGGGAAGGGGATGCTGGGGCGCACACTCCAGCGGAAGCTCGCCGGGCACAGCCTGTTCATAGCCGACCTGCCGGAGGCCGACATCTGCGACCGTGACGCCTTCGACGCCGTGTGCGCCGGTTTCCATCCTGACGCCGTGATCCACTGCGCTGCCATGACGAAGGTGGACGACTGCGAGACGAAGTCAGATCTCGCCTTCCGCCTGAACAGGGACGGCAGCGCCAACGTGGCATGGGCCTGCCGCCGGTGCGGCGCGAGGCTCATCGCGATCTCCACGGACTACGTATTCTCCGGCGACCTCCCTGCGGACCGCGCCTGGCGCGAGACGGACGAGCCTGCTCCGCGCACGGTGTACGGCAGCAGCAAGTTCGCCGGCGAACGCGCCATCCTGGAGACGCTTCCCTCCGCGACGATACTCCGCATCGCGTGGCTGTATGGCGCCGGCGGCCCAAGCTTCATCCACACCATGGCGAAGCTCGGCGTGCAGGACGGTCCCCCGCTCAAGGTAGTCGACGACCAGCGCGGCAATCCCACCTCCACCTCGGCCGTGGCGGATGCCGTGGCGTTCCTTCTGGACCATCCGGATGTGGCCGGCGTGGTACACGGCACGTGTGAAGGGGTCGTGACCTGGTACGGGCTCACATGCGAGCTGTTCCGCCTTCTCGGGCTCAAACGGGAGGTGGTTCCATGCACAACGGCGGAGTTCCCGCGTCCTGCGCCGCGGCCGGCGAACTCGGCGCTGGCCAAGACGGTGCTAGGTTCGCTGGGTTACCGTATGCCCGCCTGGCAGGCCGCGCTGGCCGATTTCATAGCGACGGATTTTCCCTCTGTTCATGCCGATGGAAATATGGTATAATTTCCACTTTCCATCGCCTGCATGGGCGGTGTGGCCATGTTTTTTGTAAGAGGACGTCAGGAAATGAGCAGGAAAAACGACTTCATCGTTTTCGCGGGCACGCATAACGCGCCGCTGGCCGCGAAGGTGGCGAAGTATCTCAAGATGCCGCTGGGGAAGATCGACATCCGTCATTTCCCCGATGGCGAGACGTTCTGCCAGATCAAGGAGAGCGTGCGCGGGAAGGACGTGTTCTTCATACAGTCCGGCAATCCCCGTCCCAACGACGCGCTGATGGAGCTTTTCATAATGATGGACGCGGCGCGCCGCGGATCTGCCGCGCGCATCACCGCCGTGCTGCCATACTACGGCTACGCCAGGCAGGACCGCAAGGACCAGCCCCGTGTTCCGATCTCCGCAAGGCTCATCGCGAACCTGCTGGAGGAGGCCGGCGCCGACCGTGTGCTGGCGATGGACCTGCATGCGAACCAGATCCAGGGGTTCTTCGACATACCCGTTGACCATCTGCACGCCGAGCCGGTGATACTCAAGTACATCCGCGCGTGCAGGTTCCGCCGTCCGATAGTGGTATCGCCGGATACGGGCGGCGCCAAGACGGCCTACGGCTACAGCCGCAAGCTTGGCACGGGCCTCGCGATCGTGGCAAAGCAGCGCATGGGCGACAGCGAGGTGGACGCCTTCTCGGTGGTGGGCGACGTCAAGGGATACGACGTCATAATGATCGACGACATGACCTCCACCGGCGGCACGCTCTCGGCGGCGGCCAAGATCCTGCGCGCGAACGGTGCAAGGAGCGTGCATGCCTTCGTTACCCACTTCCCGCTCACGGCAAAGGGGCGGGAGCGGCTGGCGGAGGAATCCCAGCTCGACGAGCTCGTCGTCACCGACACCATACAGATCCCGGAGGATTTCAACGTGAAGGCGCTGCCGTTCAAGCTCACGGTGCTCACGGTGAGCGGCCTCATCGGCGAGGCCATCCGGCGCATCCACAACAACAGAAGCGTCAATTCGCTGTTCAGGAGCCCTTCGAACCACTGAACGCAGGCATAGGATTTCGCCGCCGAGGGTAGCGCGCGTGCGCGAGAGCAGGCGGAAGGTAGAAAAAAGGAAGAGAAATGGATCAGATAAGGATAAAGGCGGAGGAGCGCACGGAGCATGGCACCGCTGCGGTCCGCCGCCTTCGCCGGACGGGCAAGGTGCCCGGCTCGGTGATGCGCATGAACAAGGGCGGCACGACTCTAATCAAGTTCGATGCCCACGAGTTCATGCTTGGTCTGCGCGGCCATACCAGCAAGCAGCTGCTGGTCACGCTGGACATGGGCGGCGCCGAGATGCCGGCGCTTATGCGGGAGATGCAGAACGATGTTCTGGCAGGAACCCCGATACACGTGGATTTCAGCGAGGTGTCGCTGACCGAGAAGGTGCGCGTGACCGTGCCTGTGTACCTCGTAGGCGAGGCCAAGGGCGTGAAGCTCGGCGGCGGCGTGCTCGAGCAGGTGCTGCGCACTGTCGAGGTGGAGTGCCTCCCGTCCGACATCGCCGAGAAGTTCGATGTCGATGTGACGGATCTCGGCCTCGACCAGACGCTTTTCGTGCGCGATCTCGCGCTTGGCGACAAGTTCACGCTCGTCACGCGCGGTGAATACGCGGTGGCGGTGGTGAAGGCGCCCGAGGGCGCCGATACGGCCCAGCCTGGCGCCGCGGCCGCCACCGAGGCAGCCCAGCCCGACGTCATAAAGAAGGGCAAGGAGGAGGCCGCTGGCGGCGACGCCAAGAAGGCCGAGGAGAAGAAGTAACCGTCTGGATCCGACCGCACCATGAAAGTGATCGCAGGACTAGGCAACCCCGGCGCGCAGTACGCGAGCACGCCCCACTCGATCGGCTTCGAAGTCGTCGATGCGGTGGCGCGCGGCATCGGCGCGTCCTGGCGTGGCTCGTCCTCGTTCAGGGGCGACATCGCGACCGGCGTCCTGGGGAACGTGAAGGTTCTGCTCGTGAAGCCGCAGACCTACATGAACCTCAGCGGCGATTGCGTGGCCCCGGTGCTGAAGTACCACAACGCCACGATCCAGGACCTGCTTGTCGTGTCCGACGACGTATACCTCCCGGTCGGGAGGATGCGCATCCGCAAGGGCGGCAGCGCCGGCGGGCACAACGGGCTGAAGTCCGTGATCGAGCGCACAGGCTCGCAGGATTTCACCCGTCTGCGCATAGGCGTGGGCCACGGCGGCCTGCGCGGCGAGGACCTGGTGGGGGCCGTCCTGGGGAGGTTCTCCCCGGACGACCGGAAGGTGATGGACGAAGTGGTGGCTGAGGCCGCGGACGCGGTCGGAACGATTGAAAACGAAAACCTTGAACAAGCTATGAACCGGTACAACGGATGGACCGCGCCTGCGGCCGCCGCCATGGCCGGGGAAGGAAACACATGAAAAAGTACGATGGTCTCTACATCTTCGCCGGTCAGGCGAAGGACGATGTCCTGGACGGGCATATCGCCAAGGCGCTCGCGGAGGTGACGCGCTTCGGCGGGAACGTGCTCTCGCAGGAGGTTCTTGGAAAGCGGGCGTTCGCGCATCCGATGCGCAAGCGCGAGAGCGGCGTCTACGTGCTGGTCCGCTTCGAGCTCGACCCCTCCAAGGTCGCCGAGCTGGTGAAGCGCTACCGCCTCGTGGAAGAGGTGTTCCGCGTGCAGATCCTCGCGGTCGACGAGCGTCGCGAGGCGATCCTCGCGGAGCAGCGCGAGATCGCGGCGCAGCGCGCCGAAGCGAAGGCCCAGAAGGAGGAGGCGGCCGCCGAGGCCGTCGCCGAGTAAAGGAGCGACGCAATGCCGTCCTTCAACAAAGTGATCGTGATGGGCAACCTGACGCGCGACCCTGATGTTCGCACGGTGGGTATGAACGCCGTCAAGGTGTGTCGCTTCTCGCTGGCGCTTAACGAGCGCCGCCGCGACCGCAACGGCAATCTTGTGGAGTGCCCCGTGTTCGTCGAGGTCGACGCATGGGACAAGCTCGGGGAACTGTGCGGGCAGTATCTGCGCAAGGGCCGCGCGGCCCTCGTGGAGGGCCGCCTGCAGTCCGACACCTGGGAAAAGGACGGCTTCAAGATCCAGAAGCTGAAGATCCGCGCCGCGACCGTCAAGTTCATGCCTCTGCCCGCGCCGAACCAGAGCCGGCTCACGGGTGAGCCGCTGCCGCCATACGGCGCGCCGTCGGCTGGCGAGTCGCCTTCTGGCGACATGGACGGCTACGACGCGGAATGAAGCGGATGAATGTCATCATACGAAAGGAAAAAGAAAATGGCTTACCAGAAGAAAGAACGCGCATCGCGTGAGGACCGCGGGGACTTCGTGCCCCGTCGCCGCCCCGCGATACCCGCCAACGACAAGATCGACCTGAACGACGTCGAGATGCTCCGCCGCTACGTGACGGAGTACGGGAAGATCATCCCCGCCCGCGTCACGGGCGTAACCTCGATGCAGCAGCGCCAAATCAAGAAGGGCGTACGCCGCGCACGCAACATGGGCCTTCTCGCCTAGCAGGAAAGGACGGTATACCATGGCAGTAGCAGTAGAAGTCATGCTGATGGCCGATGTCAAGAAGCTCGGCAAGGCTGGTGCGATCGTCAAGGTCGCGCCCGGATACGCGCGCAACATGCTCCTCCCGCAGGGTCTGGCCGCACCGGTCACGGAGGCGTCCAAGCGTCGGCTCGCCAAGCTTGAGGCGAAGCGCGCCGAGGAGCGCGCCGCGCGCAAGGCGGCGGCGGAGGCCCTGGCCACGAAGCTGGCCGGCCTCGAGTTCACGGTCAAGGTGCGCACGGTGGACGGCACGCGTCTATACGGCAGCGTCAACCCCGCCGAGATACTCAGCGCCATCGAGACCGCACGCGGCGTCAAGCTCGAGCGTGGGCAGCTCCTCCTCCCCGAACACCTCAGGGAGATCGGCTCCTACACCCCGAAGATCGATCTCGGCGAGGGCGTGCAGGTTCCGTTCAAGTTCCAGGTCGTCGAAGATACGGCCGAGTGACGGAGCCATCCCATCCGGAAGCTGCATGGAAGCGCATCGCCGCAGGCGGTGCGCTTCCTGTATGCGTTCGGATGGACGCTCTTCTATGTTGAACGGCGGGGGCGCGTATGGTAGAATATAACCCATGACACGTGAAGAGCTAGAGCAGAAGATCAAGGAGCTGATAGTCTCGTCGCTGGATCTGGAGGATCTGACGGCGGCTGACATCGACGCCGGCGCGCCCCTTTTCGGCGAAGGCCTCGGGCTGGATTCCATAGACGCCCTCGAACTAGGCATGGCGATCAAGAAGGCGTTCGGGGTCTCGTTCTCGCAGAACCCGGCGGACAACAAGGCGACGTTCCAGTCCGTGCGGACGCTCGCCGATTTCGTTGAGGAGCAGCAAAAGGACAAATGACATGGCCACCGAAGCAGAGATAGAGCAGAAGATCAAGGACATCCTTGCCACGGACTTTGAATGCGATCCGGAGCGCCTTACGCCCGATGTGAACCTCTTCACCGATCTGGATCTAGACTCGATAGATGCCGTGGACCTCGTGGTGCGGCTGCAGCAGGAGACCGGCAAGAAGGTCGATCCGGAATCCTTCCGCAAGATCCGCACGCTTCGCGACGTGACTGCGGCCGTCGTCCGGCTGGTGAACGGGTGAAGCTGCACCGCTACTGGTCGTTTGGCGTGCTGGCGGTCTGCGTGGCCGCCGCGCTCGTGTTTCGGCGTTTCGCGTTCATAGCCTGGTATCCCGTCGGCATGAGCGCGTTTCTCTCGCTGGCGTTCGGACTTTCACTCCTCGGCCGGCCGCTCTGCCTCGTGCTGGCGGAGTCTCTCCCCCCACGCATCCTCCCGGATGGCGCCGAGGCATACTGCCGCCGCCTCACGGCGGTGTGGTGCGCCGTGCTTGCCGCCAACGGCCTTGTGGCTGCCGTCACGGTGTTCGCGCCGCGCTGGACCTGGTTCGCATGGAACTGCGTCCTCTCGTACTGCCTGATGGGCGCCGTGGTCCTGGTTGAGCGGCTGGTCCGCCGCCGCAGGTTCTCCGTGCAGTTCCGCACATCAGGCTCCACCGCCGCACCGAAGACGATCGTCAAGCCCTTCGACAAACTTGCCGCCGAGGTCGCGTTCCACCGCGACGACACCGTCGCCGCCGCGCTTTCGCACCATCCCGTGTTCCTTTCCACCATCGAGCCAGGCCACATGTACGGCATCCTCTGGCGTGTGCTGCTGCCGCGCGCCGCCGGATGCACCGTGGATCCGGAGGTGATCCTCACGCCGGAATCGCTTCTTGCCAAGATGCGCCAGGCCGGGAGCGTGATGCTCGTCACCACGCCCAGCTTCCTTGAACGCTTCTGCGCGTACGCCGACCAGTACGACGTGCCTGGCAATTGCGTGGAGATCGTCACTTCAGGGGCGCTGCTGACGGCGCCGGTGTCGGCTGCGGCGAAACGCGTCTTCGGCGTAGCCCCCATCGAGATATTCGGCTCCACCGAGACGGGGGGCGTGGCCTGGCGGCGGCAGGATGCGGATCAGGGGCCGTTCGACTGGACCGTGTTCTCGCCGGTAGATGTGTCCGTGGATGCATCCGGTAGGCTCGTGGTGGATTCACCGTTCTCAATCGCGAAGCGCTTCGCCATGGGCGATGGCGTGGAATTGTCGCCGGACGGACGCCACTTCAGGCTCCTGGGCCGGCTGGACCGCGTGGTCAAGATAGCCGAGACTCGCATCTCCCTGCCGGAGATGGAGGATGCCATCGCCGCGCTCGACGGCGTTCGCGCCGTGGCGCTGGTGCCGCTGGAAGGCGCCCACGGACCTTGCCTGGGGGCCGTCGTCTCGCTCGACTTCGGCGCTTCGCCGCCAGGCGATCCCTGCAAGCGACGGCTCGCCCTCGACCTGCGCCGTCGGCTGCTGCCGCTGTTTCCGAAGGGGACTGTCCCCAAGCGCTACCGCTTCGTGCATGAGCTGCCGCGCAACGCCCAGGGCAAGGTCGAGGTTTCGGAGCTGAGGCGCCTTTTCGAGACTTCCTGGACGGAGCCGTTCGTATGGAACGTGCAGCGACATGAAAACGGCTGGGAGGCCGACATGGCCTTCGATCCGGAGGCGGTGTACTTCCAGGGGCATTTCCCCGGGTTCCCGCTGCTGGCGGGCGTTGTGCAGCTTGGAACGGCCCATCACTTCACGGAGATCATGCTGCGAAGATCCGTCACCATCAGGACCGTGAAGAAGCTGAAGTTCATGGGCGTCGTGCGGCCCAGCGACGTGCTGCACCTTTCCCTTGCCGCCAGAGGCGATGGCGAGGTGGCGTTCACATACACGAAGAACGGCAGCATCTGCGCGACTGGCGTGATCGTGTTGGGCGCATCTGCGTAATTCACCCATGCGTATTGAGTTTTGGAAACAACCAGAACAACTGGTAAAAACAACTTTGAGAGAGGTGCGCGGGCTAACTCGCCCGCGCTTTTTCTGCCTTCTGCATATCGTCTTCGATGGATT
>JAFXTB010000118.1 GCA_017525225.1 Kiritimatiellia bacterium | reverse complement strand
ACTTGCAAGTGACTGCGATAAACATTATAATATTGGAACTTTTTGAAAAGGAGACGTATGTCCAGAAACACAAGAATCTCGTTTGCCCTCGTGATCCTCGTCGCGCTGGGGCTGGCTGGCGGTGTAGCCTGGTGCTGGAAGATCCGCCAGACGCCTGAAACGCGAAAGGCTGCGCGCAAGGAGGTCGTGAAGGAGATGCGCGAGGCAAAGGGTGACGCTGTGGCCGCCTGCCTGCAGAAGCTCGCATCAGAGCGCTTCTTCCATACGTGGTTCGACAACACGATGCCATACATGCATGTCGCATGGGAGACGCGCGTTCCTGCCGACTTCATCGCGCAGCTGGCCGAGGAGGCGTTCCTGCGCTTCGCCGGAAACGGCGAAAAGGATTCCGAGGACATCCCGCACCTGCGGCAGATAATGGCCTTCGCCGAGGGTTTCCTGCCCAACTGCACCTCCGAAATGGCGGCTAACGCGCTGCGCGACCGCCTGCTGGACGGGCACTTCCTCGTACACGACTATGATGGCGCCATCGCCATGCTGGAGAAAGGCATGCCGGGCCACGACCCTGGCTGGGCGAAGGCCACAATCGCAAAGCTGCGCGCCCACCGCGCGCTTGAGGCCGCCGAGAAGCCTGGACAGGACGCCGACACCGTGAAGAAGGCCAAGCGCGAGGCCTTGGAGAACTTCACGATCTTCGGCGAGTACATGCTTTCGGACGCGATGAACAACTTCGAAGACTGCGATCCAACGACCGGCGTAGTCTATTCCTTCGACTGGGTCGCCGCCAAGAACTTCATGCGCAGCGCCCAGCTGGCCCGAGAGATCGGCGACACGGCCAAGGCCGACGAGCTCGCAGCCCGCGCGAAGAAGCACTACGTGCCGGCGCTTGAAAAGGCCAAGGACGACAAGAAGTCGCTTGAAGTGCTGAAGGCCGAGATGAAGACGTACGGCCTGTGAAGATCATCTTCCTTTTCATCGATGGCGTAGGCTTGCGAGAACCTGCGGCGGACAACCCCGTGAACGCCGAGGTGTGCCCCGCCCTGTGCCGGCTGCTGAGCCGACATGCCACGCCGATCGACGCATGCCTCTGCATGGACGGACTGCCGCAGTCCGCCACCGGGCAGGCGACGATGTTCACGGGCGTGAACGCGCCCGTGTTCATGGGGCGGCATTGCGAAGGCTTCCCGGGACCGTCGCTACGCAAGAAGATCGAGGAAGGCAACCTGTTCATGTCCCTGAAGAAGCGGGGCAAGAGCATCTGCTTCGCCGACGCATACCTCATAGATGATGCCGCCGAGCTGGCCGCGCGCAGGTTCAAGTCGGTCACGACGGTGATGGCGCTTACAACGCCAGAGGTCATAGCCACGGCCGACGACCTGGCGGACGACCAGGCGGTGATGCAGGACCTGACACGCGAAACGATACAGGACCGCTATCCCGACATCCCAGTCATCACGCCCGAAGATGCCGCCGCGCATCTCTTCGCCCTGGCGAGGACGCACGACTTCACGCTGTACGAATTCTTCCAGACGGACATCGCCGGGCATTCCATGGATTACGCGCGCGCCTGCAGCGTGCTGCGCACCTACGACCGCTTCCTGGCCGCCCTTCTGCGCTATGTGGAGGCGGCGGGCATCCTGCTGGTGATGACGTCGGACCACGGCAACGTGGAATCGATGAACGAGCAGGGGCATACGCGCAATCCTGTGCCGTTCGTAGCCTTCGGACCGAAGGAGGCCGAGGTGCGCGCAGGCGTCAAGTCGCTGGTGGACGTGACACCCGTAGTGCTGAAGTACATTTAGCGGCCGTAGTGCTGCGGCGACGATTCCCGCGCATGCACCTGGCTGCGGTAGAGCGACCAGCCGTTGTTGAGCCAGAACGCCACCCCGCACACCCACATCGCGGGCATCAGCAGCTCGTGGTTTCCCGATATCTCCGCGACCATGACGACTGCCGTCAGCGGCACGCGTACGGCACTGGCAAGGAAGCCGGCCATGCCCACAAGCGCGAATTCGGCAGGCACGATGCCGACCCACTCCGGCAGAAGCCGCCTAGCCAGCAACCCAACCGACATGCCGAGTGTGCCGCCGCATACCAGAGCCGGCGCGAACACGCCGCCCGAACCGCCGGACCCCACGGTGAACGACGTAGCCACCACCTTCACCAGGAATACGGCCAGCAGCGCAAGCGGCATGCGGGAGATGCCGTCCACGGACGATGACATGTCGTACGAAAAGAACATCCTTATCATGTCGTATCCCGCTCCACGTATGCCGGGACAGGTGAACGCGATGGCGCCGACCACCAGCCCGCCAATCGCGGCCTTCACCCACACCGGGCCGCGCGCGCGCCTGAAGCAACCCTCGGTATAGCGGAAGAACGAGATGTAGAAACGTACGCCGAAGGTGATCACCAGGGCGAGCGCGAAGTATGGCAGCAGATGGAGCCCCTTCTCGAACGGCGTCACGGGCATGCTGAAGAGCGGCGCCCAGCCCCAGAAGCAGGCGAACACGGTATAGCTGACGGTCGAGGCGATGAAGCTCGGCAGCAGCGCCCCGTATTCGAGGTCGCTCGACGAATAGAATATCTCGGCCCCGAACAGGGCGCCCGCAAGCGGAGCGCGGAATAGAGCCGCGATCGCGGCCCCCACGCCGGCGGCGAGCAGGATGCGCGCGGCGTGGCGGTCCAGCTTGAGAAGGCGCGTGACGACCCGCCCGCATGCCGCGCCGAGCAGCGTGACAGGCCCTTCGTAGCCGGCGCTGCCGCCTGTACCGACAGTAAGCACCGATGCCACGGACTTGACCGGGATGACTGTGCGCGGGATGTCTTCGTCCTGATGGAAGGCATGCACGGCGGAATCCGTGCCGCGCGCCTGCGCTATGTGCCCGAACCTCGAGATCAGCAGCGCCCCGGCCATGGCGCCGGCCGCAGGCAGCACCAGCCGCACCCAGGGCGTCTCCACAGGCGACACAAGTTCGTCCATCGAGACTATCATCCATTGGAACGCGCTGGTGACGAGGCCCGCGATTCCGCCGAGCAGGGCCGATTCCAGGAAGTATCTTCCCGTGCGGAACGACATGCCCTTTCCGGAGAGGAAGAATTTGAAGGAACCTTTGGAGAGCTCCTCGAGCATCACGCACCCGCGCCCTTGAGCGCCGCGATCTCCGCGCCAAGCTTCGCGCCGTCCTTGCGGCTGCGGGCTTTGAGGAAGAGCCTGAGCGGCGCGCCTTCCAGCCCGAAGCGCGCGCGTATGGCCTTTTCGATGTAGGCGAGATATGCGTCCGTGACGAGCCTGGGATCGTTTACGAAAAGCCGCACCGTCTGCGGGTCCGTGCCCACCTGCAGACCGTAGTAGACCTTCAGACGCCGGCCGCCGCGCATAGGGGCGAGGGTCTTCTTGGTGGCGGCCTCGATCGTGCGGTTAAGGATGCCCGTGGGCAGTCTCGCCTGCACGCTTGAGGCCACTGCGTCTATCGCGTCCACCGTCCTGCGCACGTTGTAGCCGGTCCGGGCGCTGCAGAATACGACCGGGGCGAAGGAGAGGAACGGCATCATGGTCCGTATGGCCTTCACCGCATCGGTCTCGCGGACACCCTTCTTCTCAGCGAGATCCCACTTGTTCATCAGTATCGCGCAGGCGCGATGCGAATCGAGTATCTTGCCGGCTATGCGCATGTCCTGCCGGGTGGGCCCTATCTCGGCCTCGAGCATCAGCAGCACCACGTCCGCCTCCTCTATGGCCCTTTCGCCGCGGAAGAGCGAGAAGTTGTCCACGGAAGTCTTCGACATCTGCGTATGCCGCTTCATGCCGGCTGTGTCCACCAGCACATAGCGGCGAGCGGTGGGTCCCGTGCCGATCGTGAAAGGCACATCCACGCAGTCGCGGGTGGTGCCGGGGATGTCCGACACTATCACGCGCTCCGCGTTCAGCAGCCTGTTGATGTAGCTGGATTTCCCGGCGTTCGGGCGCCCCACCACCGCCACGCGCAACTGGCGGCCGGTCTCCGCCGGTTCGGCAGGCGGCAGCCTGTCGGTGGCGAACCTCACCAGCGCCTCGATCCCGCGGCCATGCTCGGCAGACACCGGGAACACCGGCAGTCCGAAGCGCATGAACTCGTCGGCGAGATCGTCGTCCTCGGCACGGTCGCACTTGTTCGCTGCTATCGCACATGGCACGCCCGACGACCTGACGCGCCGTATCACCTCCTCGTCGAGAGGCGTCACGCCGGAACGCACGTCCACGGCTATGAGGCAGGCGTCCGAGTCCTCCACCGCAAGCGCGGCCTGCTGGCGCGTCTCGGCGGCCAGGGGATCCTCGGAACCGGGCGTACGGTCGAAGGCCAGGCCGCCCGTGTCCACCAGCAGGAAGCGCCGCCCTAGCGCCTCCACCTCGCGCGCGACGCGGTCGCGCGTGACGCCCGGCTGGTCGAACACGATCGCTATGCGCCTACCGGCGATGCGGTTGAAAAGCGCGCTCTTGCCGACGTTCGGCCGGCCTACTATGCTTATGACGCCCATGGTCAGAACACGCGTTTCTTGTAGAGGTAGTACAGCACGCCGCCCAGGACGCCTGCGATGCCGATGGATATCGCCACGAGCATCCAGAACACCCAGGGGTTGCCGGGATCGTCGACGAACGGCAGGTTCACGTTCATCCCGAAGGCGGACGTGATCACCGTGGGCACGGCTAGGAAGATCGTGGCCACCGTGAGATACTTCATCACGTTGCTGAGGTTGTTGTTGATGAGCGAGGCGAAAGTGTCCATGGCGCCGTTGAGGATGTTGGCGTGTATGGAGGCCGTCTCGAGCGCCTGCTGGTATTCGACCGCCGCATCGTCCAGAACGTCGTGGTCGTCCTCCGTCAGGTTGAGTTGGCGCGCGTGGTCGATACGGTTGATCAGGATGTTGTCGGCCTTCAGGGACGTGGTGAAGTACACCAGGGACTTCTGGTATGTAAGCAGCTTCAGCAGCACCTCGTTGGAGATCGACTCGTGCAGCGTGTCCTCGAGGTTCTCGGTCTTGACGTGCAGGTCGCGCAGATAGCGCAGGTAGAGGACCGCCGCATGCCACAGGAGGCGCGCGGTGAAGCGGTTCTGCTCGCATGGCGGGCACACCCGCCGAATCTGGTCGAGGAACGCGTTTACGACCGGCGTGGAGATGGAGCAGATCGTTATCACGCTGCGCCCGAAAAGCACTATCCCCATCGGTATCGTCTCGTACGGCAGCACGCTCTCGTCGTCCTCCTCGCCACGCACCGGGTACGGCACATGCACGATGATGAGCGACACGCCGTCCTCGTTCTCGAAGCGGGGACGCTCCTCGCGGTCGAGCGGGTCGGTTAGGAAGTCGCGCGGAACCTGCGAGAACGACAGCAGTTTCTCAAGCTCCGCCGTGGAGGGATCGGCCAGATTGACCCAGCAAGAATCGCATAGGTCTGAAGTCTCCTTCAGGCCTCCGTTCTCCCATCTGTATATCGTCATCATGGCATACCTCCTTCCTGCTTTCGGTCAGGGAAGTAGTTTCTCACTAATCGCCTCGGATTGCAACCCCTAAAATCAAAAATCTGAAGGGGCCACCCTGTTGCCGGGCAGGAAGCGTACCCGCCGTTTTATGCGTAGCTGCACCAGGAGGGCGTTGACCTTGCCTGCTGGCAGCTTCGCCGCACGCGCCACGGCATCGACCGTGGTGCCGCCATCGGGCACCGCGCGCAGCACCATCGCCTCCTCCAGCGACAGCGCCACGTTCGGCCTGGATGCCGCCGCCGCTGGCGCCGCCTGCGGCGTCCTTGCCGCACGCGCCGCCGGTCTGGCCGCGCCTGCGGCCTTCGTTCGCGCGGCGGGCTTCGCCGGGGCGGACGCGGCCGGCGCATGCAGCGCGGCCGATATCGGCGTCAGCTCCTCTATGACATCGTCGACCGAAGTCACCATGCGCGCGCCTTCCCGGATGAGATGCAGGCAGCCCTGCGCGTTGCGGCAGTCGATGCGCCCAGGCACCGCCATGACGGAACGCCCCTGCTCGCCTGCGAGGCGGCAGGTGATGAGCGTGCCACTCTGCTGCGGTGCCTCTACGGCAACGACACCGAGCGACAGTCCGGAAACGACCCGGTTGCGCTGCGGAAAGGTCTGGGAATCAGGTGGACGGCCGAACGGGAACTCGCTGGCCACCGCGCCGCCGGCATCGACGATCTCGCGGGCGAGCCGGGTGTTGTCCTTGGGATAGAACCTGTCCAGCGCGCCACCCAGGATGCCCGCCGTGACTCCGCCCGCCATGAGCGCGCCGCGATGCGCCGCCGCATCCACGCCCAGGGCGAGACCCGAGAACACCGACCATCCGGCATGGGCGAGGCCGATCGCGAAATTCCGCGCGGTATCCTGCCCGTAGAGCGTGGGATGGCGCGTGCCGACTATCGCGACACCCGGACCTGAGAGCGCCTGCACGTTCCCCGCCACGTACAGCACGAGCGGCGGCGACGCTATCTCCCTGAGCGCCTGCGGATAGGAATCGTCCAGCAGTGTCACCAACGTCACCTTCATCTTCTCGGCGCGCGCGATCTCGCGCTCCCACTGCGGCGGACGCCCTTCCCAGTCCAGCTTGTCGGGCAGGGCCTCCCACGCCGCCACCGCGCCGCCATGCATCTTCACGAGCCGGTCTACGGCCACCGCGCCCTTGTCCGGCAGCAGGTTGAAGGCTATGTAGGCTTCGCGTTCCGTCATGGAGCGCTCCTGCGGCATCCGCGCACAAACTCGCCTATGCGCGATACAGCCGCCTCTATCTGCGCCATGGAAGTGGCGTAGCTCAGGCGTACGAACCCTTCGCCGCATGCTCCGAACGCCGACCCCGGCACGCAGGCGACATTCTGCTCCTCCAGCAGGCGGAGGCAGAAGTCCTCGGACGAAAGCCCCGTGGACCGTATGTCCGGGAACGCATAGAAGGCCCCCTTCGGCATGACCGTCGCCAGCCCCATGCCGTTGAGCGCCGGTACCAGGAAATCGCGGCGGCGACGGTATTCCGCCCTCATGCGAATGACATCGTCGTCGCCATGGCGCATTGCCTCCACCCCGGCGGCCTGCGCCAGCGTGGGGGCGCTCATTATCCCGTACTGGTGGATCTTCATCATCGTGTCGATCACGTCCTTCGGGCCGCATGCATAGCCAAGCCTGTAGCCGGTCATGGCCCACGACTTCGAGAATCCGTTGAGCAGCACAAGCCGGTCGCGAAGTTCCGGACACGAGGCGAAGGAGAGCGGACGCGCCCCTGCGCCATACACCAGCTCGCCATACACCTCGTCGGCCAGCAACAACAGGTCGTGCCTGCAGACGAACCGCGATATGGCCCGTACATCGGCGGGCGTCAGCGTTGCGCCGGTGGGATTGCACGGGAAGTTCAGCAGCAGCGCCTTGGTCCTGGACGTCACCTTGCGCTCGAGCGCGGATGCGGCGAGGCGGAACGAATCCTTCGCATGCGTCTCCACCGCCACCGGCACGCCGTGCGCCAGGCGCACAGTGGGCGCGTACGAGACGAAGCAGGGTTCATGGTACAGGATCTCGTCGCCAGGCTCCACTATGGCGCGCAGCGCAAGGTCGATCGCCTCGGATACGCCCACCGTGGCAAGTATCTCGCGCCGCCAGTCGTATCTTGCGCCGAACCTGCGCTCGACATAGCCGCTGATCGCCTGCCTCAGCTGCGGCGTTCCGAGATTGGATGTATAGTGCGTGCCGCCATCCTCCAGGCAGGTGACGGCGGCGCGGGATATGTGCCAGGGTGTATCGAAATCGGGTTCGCCAACGCCTAGCGATATGACATCCCGTCGCTGGGCCACTATGTCGAAGAATCGGCGTATGCCGCTCTTCGGCAGCTCGGCCACGTGCCGCGCGATGAAACAGCGGCGCTTCACGGTCAAACCACCGCGAGGCGCGAATCTTCCGCGAAATCGGCCAGCTCGCCCCGGGCCTTGTAGGTCTTGAGCATGAAGTGCGTGGCCGTGGAGAGCACGCCCTCTATCGTGGAAAGCTCGGCAGCGACGAAATGCGCCACCTCCTGAAGCGATCTGCCGCCCACGAACACCAGAAGATCGTACGCACCGCTCATGAGGAAACATGCCTCAACCTGGGGATACCTGGCCACGCGCCGCGCTATCTTGGCGAAGCCGGTATCCTTCGCGGGCGTGATCTTGAGCTCGATGACGGCGGTTACCTTGTCATGGGTCTTCTTCTTCATCTCAGCATCCTCCAAAGAACGTGTTGTACAGCGCCCGCACGGCGGTGGCGCGGTACTCCGCCCGGATCGCGAGCATCACCGATATCTCGCTCGCGCCCTGGTTGACCATCGAGAGGTTTATCCCGGCCGATGCGAGCGACTGGGTGGCCTTGGCGAGCATGCCCGCCGAGAAGCACATCCCCTCGCCCACGATCATGAGGATCGCATATCCATGCTGCACCACTACGGCATCTGGCGCAAGGTCGCGCTTTATGTGCTGGACGACCCGCTTCTCCTTCGCGGCGTCGAAGTTCTTCTCGTGGATTACCACGGACACCGAATCCACCCCAGAAGGCATGTGCTCGTACGCTACGCCCTCGTTCTCGAGTATCTGCAGCAGGCGCCTGCCGAAGCCGATCTCGCGGTTCATGCAGTACTTGTCCACCACTATGTTGCAGAACCCGTCCTCCGAGGCGATCCCCGTCACGGTTCCTGGCGTCACGCGGCGCGTCTGCACGATCATCGTTCCCGGCTCGGAAGGATGGTTCGTGTTGCGCACGTTGATCGGTATGCGCGCCTGCACCGCCGGGAAGATCGCCTCGTCGTTGAAGACGCCGAACCCGGCGTACGAAAGCTCGCGCATCTCGCGGTAGGTCATCGTGTCGATGCCCCGCTTGACCTCCGGGACGATCCTGGGGTCGACGGGGTATACGGAGTCGACGTCCGTGAAGTTCTCATACACGTCCGCGCGCACTGCGGCCGCGAGGATGGACCCCGTGATGTCGCTACCGCCACGCGGGAACGTCGCCACGCGCCCGTCGGCGGTATGTCCGAAGAATCCGGGGTAGACCACTATGCCCTCGAAGTCAGAGAGTGCGCGCGCCAGCCTGCGGTAGCTGTCGGGGTTCAGCGTGGCGTTGCCGAATTCGCCGTCAAGCACCATGCCGGTGTCGCGAGGGCTGGCATAGCGCGCCTTGACACCGCGCGCGCAGAAGGCCTCCGCCACCAGCTTGGCATTGTCGTCCTCGCCAGCCGCCTTCAGCAGATCCATGAACTCGCCAGGGTTCGACCTGTCGGAGGAAAGCCTCTCGCGGAGGTCGCGTTCGATCATGGACACTATCGAATCCGGCAGCTGCAGGTCGGCGGCGATGGAGGCGTAGCGGGCGACCACGGCCGCGAGCGGCTTCTCCACGTCCCCGCCCGAAAGCGCGCTCTCCGCCAAGGCGATGAGCAGATCCGTGACCTTCGTGTCGCCCTTGTCGCGCTTGCCCGGGGCCGACACCACCACTATCCGCCTTGCAGGGTCGGACAGCACTATGTCCATCACCTTGGTGAGTTGCTTCGCGTCCGCGAGCGAGCTTCCGCCGAATTTGCAGACTTTCATTTCAATCTATCCGAGAAGTTCGTTGACCTTCGCCATGACCGCGAACGCGTCGGCCACGTAAAGCACGTCCGCCTTGCCCTGCGCCCAGCCGCAGTTGGCATCCAGATTCACCGCCCGGCGCTCGCCTATGAAGCGCCAGCCAACGACATGCGGCTCCTCGCCATGGCAGCAGGTCGCAAGCCCCTTCGCGTGGCGAGGCGTAGAACCGGTCTGCCCGATCTGGTTCATGTGGCTCATGAACTTGAAGGCCTCGGCGGCCTCCGGCATGTCGACAAGGGACTTCGAGGATCCGAGCGAGGCGCCGCTTCTTGCAAGGAATCCGGTGATGGCGGCCGCCGCCTCGCCGAGGTGCAGCGCTCCGTCGGCCTGCTTCTTGGTCCATCCCGCGCCGGCCACGAAAAGCATCTTGGCGTCTGGACGGATCGTAGATTCGCCGCCGGCGACGGCGGACTGCCTGCCGTTCATCCACGAATGGGTGTCGGCCGCGAGATCCAGCTTCGGGGTCTCAGGCTTCACGCCCAGCTTCGCGCAGATCTCGTCGAAGAGGGCAGGGTCGGTCACCACCACCCACGGACGCGCCACGCGAGAGAACGCGGCAAGTATGCGCTGGCGGTACACCCAGCGGCGTACGGTCGCCATGTCGCCCTCCACGGCGACATCCACTATGCCCGTATCCACAGCCGCGCCGGCGCGAAGCGCCGCCGCCGCCATGGAACGCCTGACGCGCGAGTTGCCCGGCACCAGCACCAGGTCGGCCGCTGCTTCCTTTATCGCCGCCGCGAACGCCGGCACGTCCTGCGAGTGCGTACCGTCTCCATCTATCGAAAAAGCACGGATCGTCATGTTTCAGCCTTTCATCCATTCCACGATCTCGGCCGCGATCGCATCGACCGACATGTCCTTCTTTACCACCGTGTCGCGCCGGGCGGCAGGCACTTCTACGGAGACATACGAGATGCCGCCCGTGCCGATGTCCACCGCAGGCGCCTTCATGAGCGCCGGCATTATCCCGCGCATGTTCATCATGCCCGTCTGCGGATTGTTCGGCGGCTCCGGCAGGCTGCCCGTGGCCCAGCCTATCGCGGCAGGGAGTCCCTTGCACGTGGAGGAGAGGTACTGCCCCCCCTCTACTCGCTCCAGCACGGTGAAGGAATCGTCTTCCTCCAGCTTGATCGAATCCACGGCGTTGAACATCTCCGATATCCCGAGCATCTCCGCCACGAACTGCAGCGTCACACCCGCATCGCGCGAGGCGGAGGCGCATCCGCCGAAGAGCAGCGCGGTGGAGATGTCCAGCCCGGGAGTCGACTTTATGGCCTTGGCAAGCGCGGCCGCCGTTTCCATGGCATCGGTGAAACCGCCAGCCGGCGCGTTCACCGCCACCAGCTGGAACGGCGCCTTCTGGGCGACGGTCATCATGAGCTGCTGCAGCTTGGCCTTTGGACCGACCGATACGAGCGTCACCTTCGAGCCGGCCCTGGCCTTGGCAAGCGCAGCCGCCTCGTAGAGCGCGCAGGCGGCCCACGGATCCAGGACGGACGGCAGCATCTGCTCGTTCTTCAGGCCGGGCCCTTGAGGGGTCGTTACGGGTTCAAGCGTCTGGAGCGGGTCTGGCACCAGACTGCCGCACACGATTATGTTCAGGGGCTTTCCCATGTTCTTCTCCTTAAGGGCCCGGCGCGCCGGTCACTTAGCGGCCTTGATCTTGTCCCACGCGGCCACGTACATCTTGTGGATCTCGGGCTTGTCGGAGAAGTCCAGCAGGATCTCCCCGCGCTTGAGCGTCTCGGCGTCCAGCACGACGAGCTTGCGAAGCTTCTCCTCCAGCTTGGGGAACGCCGCGGCGATCGGCATGACCGCGCACACGTCGGAGATGTTCTGCACCGCGATGTCCGAATCATAGCAGAAGTCGATGAACTTGTGCGCAAGATCGACCTGCTTGGAGTCCGCCGCGATCACCATCTCGTCGCAGGCGACCGTGAAGCCCTCCTTCGGCAGCGAGAAGCCGATGTTCTGGTCGTCCAGCATAATCTGGATAATGTCCGAGGAATAGCCGTGGCCCACGAACCATTCGCCGGAGGCAACGGCCGTCTTGTACTGCTCGTTGTCGAACTTCGCGATGTTCTGCTTCCACTTGATCACAAGCTCCACGGCCTTGTCGATCTCCGCCTGCTTTGTGGAGTTGAGCGAATAGCCGAGGGCCTTGAGCGCGGCGCCGATCGTCTCGCGCATGTCCGCAAGAAGCGACATGCGCCCCTTGAGATCGGCGGTCGCGAACACGTTCCAGCTGTCGATTGGAGCCTTGCCGACCTTGTCCTTGCGGTATGCGTAGCCCGTGTACGTGACGGCGTACGGCACGCCGTACTTGAACGAGGGATCAAGCACGCACTTGCTGTAGTTGGCGTCGAAGTTCTTGCGGAAGTTGGGCAGCTTGGAGTGGTCGAGGACGCCCAGCATGCCGTTGCGGGCCATCAGGGGTATCTGGTAGGACGTAGGCATGATTATGTCGTAGCCCGTGGACCCGGCCTTGAGCTTGGCGAACATGGCCTCGTTGGAGTCGAACGTATCCACCACCACGCGGCAGTCGTTCTGCTTCTCAAAGGCGGCGATCACATCATCGGCGATGTAGTCGCTCCATGTGTAGATGTGCAGTTCAGGCTTGCTGGGCTTGCAGCCCGCCACGACACCGAGGGCGAGCGCAACGCCCGCCAGGGATTTGAGTTTCATTGCTTTGTTCCTTTCATTTTTGATGTTCTCACCGCACGAAAACCCCAGCGGGCCTTCGTGGGCGCGTATTATACCATAATGAGGGGTATGCGTAAATACAGAATAGCCCCCTAGACAGGAAAAACGAATGTACGAGAAAAAGCCCACGGCCAGACGGCCATGGGCTTCCTCCTAGTTTCTAATGGTGCGACTGACTGGGATCGAACCAGCAACCTTCGGCTTCGGAGGCCAACGCTCTATCCAATTGAGCTACAGTCGCCCGGAAGCGACCGGCATGCGCCCGATCAGAAGTAGGCGTTGACGATCGGGATGAAGGGAATCTGGTTGTCGGCGATGATGTTGACGAGGCCGACCTGGAATCCAGCCGAGCAGGTGCTCGCCCAGTTGACGAGACCGACCTGCGCGCCACGGAGATCCGACGTCATCGTGAATATAGCGGTCTGCAGGCCATGCGTGCGGCGGGCGAATGTCGCGCCGGCGGCAAGCTGCCAGCCCCACATGTCCTCGCGCACCGTGCTGCCGAGCACCGCCACCGACATTCCGTAGAAGCTACGGTCGGTCATCGAACCGAGTATGTCGGCGGACAGACCGTAGAACTGCCTGTTCATGCCGAACGCGTCGAATGCGAGACCCAGCGTCTCGCGGTTGCAGACGTTGACGAGCGCCACCTGCGCGCCGTATGCGTTGCGGTTGGCGTAGTTGAAGATGGCCGACGCCTGCAGACCCATCATCGTGTTGCGGGCCGTGTTGGCGCCAGCGGCCAATTCCAGACCATACATGAGGTTGGCATCGGTGTAGCCGACGTTCACCGCCATGCCGAACACGTCCCAGTTGAAATCCCAGGGCAGCGAGAACGGCGTGGCAAGGCCAAGCATCAGCGCCGTGTAGCCATAGGACTTGGGATCGGGCGCACCGGCCGGCCATTCGGCCTCGGTCTCGGATTCCCCGGCGAAACCCTGGATCGCGAGCGCGGCGACCGCGCACGCCATAAAGCCATTCTTCAGCATTGTCTTCATTGTTACTCCTTGTTGGTTTTCCTAAAGTGGTTGTTGCGACGTGAAATATTATACCTTATCGCGCTCACGGATGCAACCGGGAAATTGCCCCATTTTCAGACGCGGCATGCGGGACATGGACCATCTCCCGCAAGCGAAGTTTTTTTGCTATGATATCAGGCCTATGGCAGACTGTGAACTATCCAAGGTACGCAATATCGGCATCGTGGCCCACATCGACGCGGGCAAGACCACGACGACCGAGCGAATCCTCTTCTATACCGGCAAGATCCACGCCATCGGCGAGGTGCACGAGGGCGACACCACGACCGACTGGATGGTGCAGGAGCGCGAACGCGGCATCACCATCACCTCCGCGGCCATCTCGTGCGAATGGAAAGGCTGCGCCATCAATCTGATCGATACCCCCGGACATGTGGATTTCACGATGGAGGTGGAGCGCTCGCTGCGCGTCCTGGATGGCGCGGTCGGCGTGTTCTGCGCCGTGGGAGGCGTGCAGCCGCAAAGCGAGACCGTCTGGCGCCAGGCCGACCGCTACCATGTTCCGCGTGTCGCATTCGTGAACAAGATGGACCGCATGGGCGCCGACTTCGCCCGGGTCGTGCAGGAGATGCGCGACAAGCTGCGTGCCAACGCCGTGCCCGTGGAGCTTCCCATTGGCAGGGAGGAAGGCTTCATAGGCGTGATAGACCTGCTGGAGATGAAGTCCATCGTGTTCGACGACGCCTCGCTCGGCGCGAAGTTCACAGTCGGCGAGATCCCCGCCGGGCTCAAGGACGACGCAGAGTTCGCCCGCGCCGAACTGTGTGAAAAGGTGGCAGATCTCGACGAGGGCGTGATGGAGGCCTACCTCGAGAAAGGCGACCTCACGGCCGACGAACTCAGGGGCGCGATCCGCCGCCTGACCATATCCAGCCAGATGGTGCCCGTGCTTTGCGGCACGTCGCTCAGGGACAAGGGCGTGCAGCCCCTTCTCGACGCCGTGGCATGGTATCTGCCCAGCCCGCTGGACCGTCCCGCGACCGAGGCCACGGACCTGAAGAGCGGCGAGAAGGTAACGCGCAAGCCGGACGCGAAGGAGCTTCTTTCATCGCTCGTATTCAAGATCGCCGCCGACACGTACGGCAGGCTTTTCTTCGTGCGCGTGTATTCAGGTTCGCTGAAAAAGGGCATGAACGTGTTCAACCCGCGCACAAGGAAGCGCGAACGCGTGATGAAGCTAGTGAGGATGTTCTCCAATCAGCGCATCGAGATCGACGAGCTGAAGGCCGGCGACATCGGCGCCATCGTGGGGCTCAAGGAGGCCACCACGGGCGACACCCTCTGCTCCGAGATGAAGCCCTGCTACCTGGAGCGCATCACCGCGCCGCAGCCCGTGATGTTCCTGGCGATAGAGCCGAAGAGCGGCGCCGACAAGGACAAGCTCGTGGAATCCATGCAGGAGCTCGCCGCCGAGGATCCCACCTGCCAGGTGCGGGAGGACGAGGAGACCGGCCAGACCATCCTCTCCGGCATGGGCGAGCTGCACCTGGAGATACTGGTGGACCGGCTCAAGCGCGAGTTCAAGGTGGCCGCGAACGTCGGCAAGCCGATGGTGAGCTACGTCGAAACCGTCACGCAGCCCATCGTGAAGGAATTCACCTTCGATCGCGAACTCGGCGGCAAGAGGCATGCCGCCGCGATCGCCATAGAGGTGAAGCCGCTGGAACGCGGCCAAGGCCGCAAGGTGGAGATTTCACGCGACGCGAAGATGGCCCTGCCAGATCCCAAGCTCGCAGAATGCATTGAGCAGGGTCTGATGGACGGCGTGATGACGGGCGTTCTCGCACGTTATCCGATGACGGACATCCAGGCTACGGCGCTCCGCGTGACCGTGATCGACCCGGAGGTATCCGACGAGGTCGCCTTCCGCAGCGCGGCCGTGATGGGATTCCGCGAAGCCGCCGAGGCCGCCGCACCGGAGTTCCTCGAACCCATAATGAAGCTGGAGATCACCACCCCGCCCGAATCCGTTGGCGAAGTGCTTGGCGACCTCAACGGGCGGCGCGGCACCGTGCTCGACATGGAACAGCGCGGCGACATGCAGATCGTCCACGCCCGTGTGCCGATGGCGCAGATGTTCGGCTACGCCACGGCGATCCGCTCGCTCACCAAGGGCCGCGCCTCGTATTCGATGGAGCCTAGCGACTTCGCGCTCGTGCCCAAGAACGTCAGGGAAGAGTTGCTTAGCAGGTGATCCTTACCGATTTCCCTGCGATGTTTGAAAGAACGTGTTCCGTTCTTTCCTTCTCACACCCGCATGAAGTCATTTTCTCCCGTATCAGGCTGTAAACCATCCGATGGCCCGCAATCACCCTCTGTCGACGCCCTTGCAAGCGCATCGGCGATCTTCTTCGACACCGCTGCCAAGGCCAGCATGCGCTTGCCGAACTCCTCAGCCGAAAGCCCTTCGAGCGGCAGCACGGCGAAAAGTTACACGTTCCCGTGAAGACGCTCGTCTACGGCCAGATCACGGCCAGGTCTTCCTCACCTTCGGGCAGCACCGATTCGAGGCGGTGGACGAGTCCGGACCAGTCGTCGCCGGAATCGACAAGCTCGTCCTGTCCGTCCCTAATCGAATATCCCGCTCCATTTTCATTCACCCACACGTTCAAGGCCATCCCGCCGTCGTCATTTCTCCGGTCCTCGATCGTCAGCAGCAGTATCGCCATGCGGATTGCCGCGCCAATCTCGGCATCGTCGTCCTTCTGCGACTCCTCGTCCGAAAGAACCCGCGCATACGGCAACCGGAAGTCGATTTCCAGCGCAGGTTCGCTCCAGCTGAATTCAAAGCGGCGGCTCATGAAGCCATGCCCGCCGACGAAGAGCGAAAGTCCCTCGCCGCCCTCAAGTTCCGCAAGCGCGGCATTGAGTTCGGCAATCGTCTCTTCTCTCGTTTCCGCAGTGTTGTCGTTGTCGTCCATGGCCTACACCTCCTCGAACCAGCCGGGCTTGGCGACGGCGCGCATTAGGTCGCGGCGGAAATACCCGTTCGAGACATGCTCGGCCGTCGAGGAGACCGACTTCTCCCCTGCGAGGTTGAAATCCGGATCTCCCGGCCGGATTTTCGGGAGCCTCTCGAAGTCGTTCTTGTGTCCGCTCAAAGACACCTTGCCCGCGATCTTGCGCTGCACGTCGTGGTCGTTCCAGGCGTTTTCGGAAATGACCATTTCCTTTTTCAGCGTCTTCGCGTGGGCTATCGCCTCCTTGAGCCTGTTGGCCGCCGCATCGGCGGCAGACTTCGGAAGGTATGCCGTCATATCCTTGACGAACGCCTTGAACTTGTCGTCGGATCCGTCAAGCTCCATCAGCTTGCTGTAGAGGTCTTCGTCGATGCAGTCGGGAAGCGCCAGCATGTGGACCCCGAGCGAATACTTGAGGGCGACCCCTATCAACTTGGACTTCGCCTTGGACGTGTCGACGGTCACGGTACCGTTCCTGACCGTGATGCTAGGATCCTTGGCAAGTTCGTTCGCGAAGTCAGCGATGCGCGTGGAGTCCCCGGGGTACAGTTCCGTGGCTACTCTGCGAAGCGCCATGACGAACGATTCGGACATCTCCTTGTTCAGCGTGAAGGTGCGGATGCCCGTGCGGTACGCCGGGAAGCATGCATCGTTGTCGATTCCCTTCAGCACCACGGAACCGCCCTCGCCGACCGAGAGCATGTAGTTGTGGTTGTGGCGGTCTCCCTGTCCCGTTATCATGTCGAACCACTCCAGGCGGTTCGCCTTTCGCATCAGGCCGCCGACTGCCTTGGCGTAGTCGCCATCGGGCAGTTCCCTTATCTTCTGCGGGGAGAGCTGGCCCTCGGGGAACTTGTCCCAGTTGGCGCTGTTCTTCCAGAAGTTCGCCTCCTCGCCGGGAACCTTCTCCATGAATATGCCGAACGCGCCCTTGTGCGAGCCGACGGTCGTCTTGGTCATGACGTCGTCGAGCCCCAGCATGTCGGCCGTCTTCTGCGACACGATGTTGAGATGAGCTACCATCTGGAGCTCTTTCATCCCCTTCGAGAGCGTAAGGTTCTCGAGGGCCATGCGACCCTCCGCCTCGGGCTTGAAGACATACTTCTCGCCGTTCTTGTACGTGACCTCGTGGACGGTGTTCACAGCACCGCTCCCAAGCGGCCTCGACGACTCGACGTTCATGTCGTCGAGCATCGGGTCCACCGCGTCGTCGCCCAGTCCGTGGATACGAGACTCAACAAGCGTAGTAACGCGAAGTTTGCCTTCGAACGCGGCGTATACCGTGCCGTTCGTCAGGAACTTGGAGTCGTCCATCTTCTCCGCAGAGGCGGCCATCAGCGCGAGATGGGCGATCTGCGAGTGCAGATTGGCCTCCGCACGGAACGCCTTGTACATCTTGTTCAGGAGGTAGTCGTTTTCATTGCGCCCCTTTACCTTCACGTCGTCGCACAGCGCCTTTACAAGCGAGGCGAACTTGGCGAGGTCCTCCCGATCGAAGTCCGAGGCCCCTTCTTCGCGATAATCAACGGCCTCTTCTTCGATCTGGTCCGCAATCCCCTTTGCGTCAAGGTAGCCCTCAAATCCGCCGTCGTCGTATCTCGCTAGGGACTTGAGGTTCTTCCGTATGCTGACCAGGGAGATCGACCCGTATTCCTCGCCAAGCTGCTTCACCCTGGCCAGATTTTCTTCAGTGGGCTCCTTCGCGAACCTCCTGGTTGCCTTGCGGATATCCTCGAGTTTGTCCACGGCAGACGCGATCGCTGGCGCCACGATCTGGAGGAACGGCAGGAACTTGGGGGAGAAGAGCTCGAACGGCAGCGGACGGAACGCCTTCTCGGCGAAATTGAGCATGGACGCCTTCAACGTCTCCTTGCGAGCGTTACCCAGCTTGCCCTTCACGTCTTCCAGCACATCCTTCGCCGCGCCGAGAAGCGTGCGGTCGACGAAGACGCCGTTGACGGAACCGCTCTCCACGGCGCCGCGAAGGGCGTTCGAAACCTGGTCGATCTCGCGTCCGATGGCCGCGATCTCCACATTCGCAACCGACGTCCCGGGATTCTTCGAGATTGCGTCCAGCCGCTTGGCGAGCGGAGACAGCTCCTTCTTCATCGCCTCGATCGCGGCTTCGTTGTCGTGCATCGCGAGCGCCTTCTGCGGCAGGAGCTTATAAAGCTTCGTGCCGAGCATCGCCTTGACCTCGGGGTCGGCGGCATCGCCCTTCTCCGCGAGGCCCGCGAATTCGCAGACGAGTGTCTGTATCTCGCAGAAGCGGCGGTCGCACTGGAACATGGCCTCAGTCAAGACGTCCGCCACCTCGCCGGCCGGGAGACTGTTGACGGCCTGGCGGAGGAGGTCCGAGAGCTTCGCCTGCGCGTCGAGGGCCTTCTTGATCGCCACCCCGGCCGGATTCGTCATGTCCCAGCTGAACTTACCATCCTCCGCCGCCGTCGCACGCGCGAGCTGTCGCCCCGTGAAGGAGTTGATGGCCTTGAACGACTTCTCGGCATTCTTCGCGGTGGCGTTGATCGTCGCGCGTACTGCAGTGGAGAGGCCTTCGGCGTCCTTCAGGGTCGCCTTCAGCGCCTTTGCGTCGACGGACTTCGTCGCGCTCTCGGCCGCGCGCGAGAGAAGGACGTCGAGCTGCCGGACGAGTTCCCTGGTCGACTCGAGCTTAAAGTCGACCTGGGCCATCTGCTGCGCCTCCTGCAAGCCGGCGCCGGTTCCGACGGCGTTCCCGCCTCCGACCTGCTGACTGCCGCCGACGTGGATCTCTTCGCCCGCAGGCGGAATGACTGGCGGCAACGGATTGCCGCCGATCGGGTTGAAATGCGAATGTCCGCTCATTGGTCTGCTCCTTCGTTTTGCCGTTTCTGCCCTGTCTACACGCCATGCGGAGAAAGGTTACTCGGCGGGGAAGAGCTTGTCCAGTCCGTCGCGGGCGAAGTAGGACGGGCAGGTCATGTTGTTGACATCGAAGGACGACTGCCGATTGAGGCTCTTATGCCTGCCGTCAGGAAGCTCGATCTGGACATAGCTGGAGTTGCGGGGCGGCGTGGTTTCGCTCCCCCACTTATCCACTTCCACGATCTTGTGCTCCTCAGCAAGACGCTCGGCGTGGTCGATGACATCCTTGAGCCGCGCCTCGGCGGCCGCAAGATTCTCCATGCCCATGCGCGGACGAAGCGAATCAAGATATGCGCTGCGAGCGGCAGGGTTGTTCTTGAGCTCCATCAGATGGTTGTAGAAGTCGCGATCGATCTTGTCCGGAACGGCGATGGACTTCACGCCGGTGGTCTCCGCCAGCGCCGAAAGGATGGCCTTGTTCCTGACCCTGAGCGCGTTGACGGTGATGTTCTTCCCCTGCCGCGTGATGGACGGATCTTCCTGCAAGAGGCGTTTCGCCTCGTTGTCCGGATTGCGCACGCCGGCATTCCGCAGGACATTGACGAGCTCCTTGTAGAATTGGCCGCCGCGGCTCTTGTCGAGGGCGAAGGTGCCAACGCCCGTGCGGTATTTCGAATAGCAGGCGTCGTTGTCGATGCCCGATACGGTCACATTATGCGTCTGGCGATCGACATGGATGAAGTAATTGTCGTTGTGGCGGTCCAATTGTCCGGTAATGATGTCGAGCCACTGCAGGCGGTTGAGCTGACGCATGATTTCGCCCTTCACCCGGCGGCGCTCGCCGGCCTCCAGATTCGAAATCTCCTTTCCGGTGAGCCCCGCCTCGGCGGTCTTGCTGCCGCCCTTGCCCGCGAGGTCCTTCGCGCAACGGCCCTTGGCCTTGTCCATGAAGAACCCGAACGTGCCTTCGTGGGTTCCGGCCTTGTAGTTCACGATCAGATTGCCGCATCCAAGCGCGTTCGCCGCGTTCTTGGTGGCGATGTTGAGGTTGACGATCTGCTGGCTCTTCTTGTAGGAGTCGCCTTTCCCGACGCAGGCGGTATTCAGCCCCGTCCGGCTTTCCATTTCGCCCTTGAAGACGACCTCCGCGCCGTCCCTGCGCCGCAGGAGATAGACCGTTCCCACGTTGCCCGCTCCGAGGAGCTTGGAACTCTCGATGTTGGCGTCCTCGTTCGCGGGATCGACGTCGTCCGTCCGCAATCCGCGCGCCCTGCTCTCGACGACCGACGACACGCTCAGCTCGCCCTTGAAGACGCTCATCGCCTCGTTGCCGGTGAAGAGACGGTCCGAGTTGAGGATGTAGTGCGCCATAGTCACGAGCTTTGCCACGACCGTGTGCGCAGCCTGCGCCGTTCCGATGAACTTGGTCACGCCTTCGCTCCTCGACCCGAGCGGAACGGTGATGTTGTAGGTTGCATTGAGGAGCTGGTCCGCGACGGCGGCCGAACCGTTGAGGGCCTCGTTGATCGCATTCTGATCGGGATTCTCCGCCAGCACCGCGTTCTTAACCACGGCAAGAGACGCAAGGAACAGGTCGCGCGCGTTGAAGAGCGTGTCGGCGTGCTCCCCCTCGTCGCGCTGCAGCTGCCCCTCATCCTGGTCGGTCATGCGGAAGAGCTTGTCCGCCGTATTGATGAAGTTGTCGAGCATGCGCTGCTTTACGTCGCGCTGCGCCGTCTTGAAGAGCTCCTCCGCCTGCGCGACCTCCGTCTCGAGCGCCTTCAGGATGTCATTCGCTACCATCATCCGCCCGCCGCCGACCTGGATGCCGTGCTCCCGGATGTCGGCGACCGCCGCCTTCATCGTGCGGATGTCGCTCTGGAGCGCAAGGTAGTTGTCGCCCGCAAGCGAGGCGTTGGGATTCTGCTTGAAGGCGTCGATCTTTTCGGCGAGAGGTCGCAGCCGGCCGGAGATTTCCTGGCTCACCGTCGCGAGGCCATCGGCCGTGCCGTGCATGGCGAGCGCCTGGCGCGGCAGGAGGTCGTTCACCTTGGCCTTGAGGATGGCCGCGATGTTCGGGTCGGCGTTGTTGCCGCGCGAGGCCTGATAGACAGCAAAGTCGTGCATCTGGAAGGCGAGCGCGTCAATCTCCGCAGCGCGGCGGTCGCAGAGCTGGCGCAGCTCCACCACTTCGTTGTGCAGTTCGCGGTCCACGCCCCAGTAGTCGGGGTTCGCCGCGCGCATTTCGTCGTCGTGCCGCTCCAGGGTGTCAAGCTGACGGTCGAGCTGCGCGAGCATGTCCGAGAGCGTGTTCTGCGCGTCGACTGCCGCCTTGACCGCCTTGCCGGCATTGGTCGTCAAGTCGATTTCGGCGAAAGACCCCCGTTCCCCGGAACCGGACTTGACGGCGGCGGCGAGCTGCGCTCCGGTGAACTTGTCGAGCGCCTTCAGAGTCTTCGCGGCCGTGTCCGCGGTCTTTCCGAGGAGCTTCAGGGAATCCTTGTCGAGAGCCCCGTCGGTCACGAGTTTCAGGAGCGAGTTCTTGATGGCCTTGCCGTCAAGCGACTGCGTGGAGGCCTTCGCCGCCTTGACGAGCAGCACATCAAGCTGCTGCACCATCTTCGCGGCGGGACCGGGCTGATGCGCCTGCACCTCGCCCGCAATGCCATTGTCCGCCGGCTGTCCGCCCACGCCGCCGGGGGCCTGCGCGTTCTGCGCCTCCCGCGCGGCATCGATGCCGTGCAGGAAGTAGTTCATCGGAACGTTGTTTATGTTAATTGGCTGTGGCATGTCTTTTTCCCCTTTCTCTGAACTGTCTACACACCATGCGGCAAAAGGTTACATGGTCAACTTTCTGCAATGGAACCTGCGTTGGCGAGCAGCTCCACCAGCAATTTGCGGTCGCTCTTGTTGTAGCCGACCGTCTTGGACGGCTTGCGGAAGATCGTCCAGAGTCTTTGCGTCACAGATTCTGAGAACCGTCTCCCTGAAGAGGTTGCGCACTTCGTTGTTGAGGTCAACATGCCCCTGGCTTCTGCCGAAGAGGGGTGGGTCTGATGGTGTCGCCCTGCTTGACGACGATCGTCCTTTTCTCGCCAGCCTGGTTCAACAACCCCTTCCCCCGACCGGCCTCATCGACGCTCACAAGAGTGTCCTGGGAGAGACTCGCGTCATTTGCGAGGTTGCGGAACGCGTTAAACTACGCACCGTACAACGAATCATTCAGGTTAATAGCCATTGTTTTTCTCCTTTGCTTTATTGAAATTATTTCTGCCTTGTTTACACGCCACGCGGCGGAAGATTACACGTCGATGATCCGCATGCCATGAATCATAATGCGTTACCGAGGCCAATCAATTGCGGGAACGGGATGATGGTGTCGAACACGCCGCTACGAGCGACTGCGGCATCCAGTTCGCCGTCATAAACAAGCGCCGTACGGATTGAGACACCTCGCTTCTTCGGAAATGCATCCACCTTGGCGGCGATCTCCGTCTCGATCTCTCGCCCAATATGTGCCCGGCGCTTGACCTCGACAAGATAGACGACACGTGCCGTCTGGATAAGCAGATCGATCTGCACGCCTTTCTTTTCGCCGCGCCTCCCCTTCAGCATAAACGGCGCGGCAGATTTTACCGTGATACCGTCTAGATGGAGATATGGCATTAGGGCCATCGCGTGGTTGGCGACCAGATTTTCGAACTGTAAACCCTTGTCGACGTCCCATCCGGCCAGGCCCGACAGAGATCCGAAACCATATCGTCCACTACGGATCTCGCCCTCATGCGGCTCGACGTACTTCAGGTAGAACCTCGTATAGTTATCACCTACGCGGTAACGGGCAAGCTTGGATTTGCGGCCAGTGGCGGGGTTGATGTTGTCATCTTTCGCTATGAACCCGGCCTCACACAGCTCTTCGAGATTGCGCGAAAGGCTGCCGCCGCGTCCGACGCCCAACCGGCCGGCCAGTTCCGAGCAAGTCGCCGATCCTGCGGAAAGACGCCGCAGGATGTCGGCCTTCACGAGTGACGTCTCGCCGAACACCTCGCTGAAGATCGCGTTGAAATCCTTGAACAAGGGGCCGTCCTCGACGAAACACATCCGCCGAATGTTCTCGTCCGCCGAAAGCGACGGGGCGATCTCCTCCAGATAACGCGGCACGCCGCCTGTCACGGACAACACGTCGATGATTTCGCGCGGAGCGATCCTTTTCTCCTTCCCGCGCCAGAACTTCACGCACAGATCGAGCGGCAGCTCGCGCAGGACTATGTTGCGGGAGAAGCGTCCACCGAAGGTCGCACTCTCCAGAAGATTCTCCTGTATCCATGCGGAGACGCTGCCGCATAACACGAGAATCAGGTTGTCATGCTGCTTGAGTTCATCGTCCCAGCCGTTCTTCAGATAACCAGGGAAGTCGGGCTCGTGGCGTCCCATCCATGAGATTTCATCCAACAAGACAACCGTCTTCTTCGTGTCGTCGATGCGCTCGCCCAGCAGGCTGAAAGCCGACATCCAAGAGTCCGGCATTACGTGCGCACCTTTCGTCTGCGCGCACAGGCGTTCCCCGAAGTTTCTCAGCTGGTCTGCGTTTGTCTGTCCCTTGCGCGGCCCCAGCCCCTCAATGACAATGAACTCGGTCTTGTTTCGCCGCGCGAACTCCTTGAAAAGCGTAGATTTGCCTATGCGCCGCCGTCCACGGCACGCAACAAGCGACGCCGAGGACTTCCTGAGCAGAAGCGCCAACGACTCCAATTCCTTCTCTCTACCTAAAAACATCTGTATTCTCCAATTGAGACGAAAAGATTATCGCATTTCGTGCCATGAATGTCAATGTCAAAATTGGCACGAAATCTATTTTCGATTGGTTTCGTGCCAATCATGGACGCCCGCCGAAAATCAACGGGAACAGCCTCCTTCCGGGCGGCTGCGCTATTCAAGCGCCTGTCCGACCTTGTAGTCGCGGATCGCGGGCTCGGCGCCGGTGAAGTCGATGACGAGCGACTGCGAGACTTTGCACTTGTCGATCATCGCCCCCCCGCCCATCGCGAAGTCCCCGTTGATCGGATAGTCGCTCGTGGAGGTCACCGTCACGATGTTCTCATCGGCGGCACGTTGGCGATCGTTCCGAGGGTGGAGACGTTGTTGGCGACGGTCATATAGCGGCTGGCGGGGTTGTGCTCCACGCCGAAGGCGCGCTCCGAGTCGGTCTCCTCCAGGTTGAAGTTCGGGTTTATGGCGATGTCCTCGAAGATGAAGCGCTCCAGACCGAGCTTGGCGTCGGGATGGGCGGCGCGGCCATCGACGTTGACCTTGCTGGGCGTGTCCAGTCCGGCGTAGGACGGGTCGCGCCCTTGGATGTTCTCGCGGATGGCGGAGATGCCGTCGTGCCAGTTCGAGAACTGCGAGATGAGCCGGAGACCGTTGGCGAAGTTGTCCGCGCTTTCGAGGAAGCGTCCGCCGTAGTTCATCAGGCGGTTTGCCTCGGAACCGGGACGGCCGACTTCACGCATCGCGTCCGCCTCGGAGACGCCCTTCGCCTGCGCGTAGAAATGGGCGGCGCGCGCGAGCTTCGGCAGTTCGGACTTCATGTAGCCCATGTCGCGCGCGGCCTTCTCCACCGCCGGAGACTGGAACGTCTCGAGGCGGAGCTTGTCGGTGCGCGCTTCCTTCGTGCCGGAGGCGTCGATTGCGGCCTTTACCGCCAGGATGCGACGCGCGGTGAGGGGCTTGCCCTTGTCGTAGTCAACGAGGACCATCGCCTTCTTGACCGCCTCGGGGATCTTCGATTCGCCGCCGAACATGTCGACGATGGCGTCCCTGAAGCTCTTGCGCGTCGCGTCGTTGTTCGCCGCCTTGTCGTCGGCCGAGCGGAACCATTTGAAGATGCCGCGGAGGGAGTCGGTGCTGGAGGCCGTGATCGTGCGGCCCGCGAGCGCGCCCTCCTACACGTTTATGCCCGAGGTGATGCGGGCGATCGCGGTTTTCTTGCCCATGGCGTCCCGGATTTTCGCGAAGTCCACGAAATCCTGGAAGGTTGCGTTGTATCCGTTAACGTTGATCGGCATTGTCTCTATTCCTTTGCTGAAACTGTCTTTGTCTTTCTCTCGACCATCAATAGATGTCCTGCGGCTCTACGAGGACCTCGTTGCCCATCCGGTTCGCGAAATCCCCGTTGAGGTTCTCGAACGCGTCCCTGATCTCCGTGAGCGTATCGTTCACGAGCACAAGGGCATTGATTATCCTTTCGGGCTGGAGCCCCGCGAGCGCGTTGTTGAGGTTCTCGATGAGCATTCTCACGCCGCCGCCATCGCGTACGCCCTTGAGCGCCATTGCCGCGAAGTCGCCGTAGCCCGTAGTCTTGAGCTTCCTTTCCAGCTCGTTGATCATGCCCGATACCGGCCCTGGCAGGTTCTCCTTGCGGATACCCTCGGCGTTCTTGGACGTGAACTTTGAGCTGAACAGCGACGCGCCGTGTGCGATCGACTCGCAGATGTCGCCGAACTCGTAGCCGCGCGTCCTCATCTCCTCGGTACGGGAGTCCGCCTTCTTGGAGAACTTGGCGTGGATCGTGTTGACGAACACCCCGTAGGTCTCGCACTTCAGGTAGAGTCTGCGGTTGGGCCCGCTCCCCCTCTCGACGTCGTTCATGTGGTCGTTGTCGGGGATCGTGAAGTAGTGGAAGGTCCTCATTCCGTTCAAGAGCCCCTTCATGCCCGGCGCGACGTCGTACCCGCGCGGCATGTTGAGGTGCCCGTCGACCTGCAGTGACTGGTATGGCTTCGCGTGCGTCGATGTACGCTGGTAGAGGCCGGGGGCCGTATCGAGCCAGCGGGCGATGTTGCCGTTCGGGTCGGAGACCGAGAACGCGCCGCGGTATATGTACTCGCCTCTCTTTAGCGCCGCCACGTGGATCGCCACCGTAAGCGCCGTTATGTTCTCCCTTGACGGCTCGAAGCGGTTCACCTTGCCCGCGTAGAGAGCCTTCAGGATGCTGTTGCCGCGGGTGACGCGCGCCGAGAGGAAGCGCTTCAGTTCCGCTACTGAACGCGGACGCTCCGCCTCGGGCGTATTCATGACCATCGCCTCGAAGTGGCCCTTGCGCAGCGTGACCATGGTGCCTAGGATCGAAATGTCCAGCTTTTCGGGCAGATCTGCAGAGTCTAGCGGCTTGCCGTCCGCACGAGGCACGGGCGCCTGCGGCACGTATGTCTTCGCGACCTTGAGCCGGTCGCCGCCTTCAATCATCGTCCGGTGTTCCTCGGAGTGCGTGAGCTTGATGACGTTCTCTTCGGACAGAGCCTTTAAGGCCTCTTCGTGGCCGACTATCGGAACGACGACCTTGGTCGTACCCTGCCCATCCACTTCGATGAACGTGCCGAGGCAATTCGAAAGCATCGCGCGGAGGACATCCTGCACGGCCTTGGAGAGCGGCTTGTCGCAGTAGTAGACCAAGTTGTCGCCTTGGAGGTGCGCGCGCCACGGCACACGCGTCTCTGGAAGGACCTCCAGGTGGTTCAGCGCAACCTGCCCCTTCCTGCTGACCCAGGTGGTCGGCGAGGTGAGCTTTTCGAGGTTGGAGAGCGTCTCAATCGCATCGTTGCGATTGACCGCCGGGGCGGACTCCTTGAGGTCGTCATGCAGTTCAAGCTGCATGCCGGACACCCTCATAAGCTTGTTGATCGACTCGTTGAACTCCCTCTCCTTGGCATCGATCTCGGTGATGATCTTGCTGCGAAGCGTCTTCTCCGCATCAGAGATGCCATCCTCCTTTGGATCGAACGCATTGCGGTAGTCGTCGAAAACCTTCTTGAACGCGCCGGACTTCTGAAGCTCGCGCATTTCAAGCACGCCCTTGAACTTCGCCGCGCGCGTGTCGTCGTCGAATACGGAGAAGTTCTCGAAGCGAGGCTTTGTGCTCGAACCATAGGTATCCTTGAAGGAGAGGTCGTCGGATATCTCCAGGTACTTGCCGTTGCCCTCGAGCGAGTGGCCGGGGTCGATCGCGAAGAACCTGCCGTTGATGAAGCCCTTGTTCTGCCCGCGCCTGCCAACGGCATCGCGGTCGGCCGTCACTAGGAAGAACGCCTTGAACCTGCCGAGCGGCTCGGGATCCGCGCCTTTCGAGCCATCCTTGTTCTTGGGCGGCACGGCGCGGCCGTCCTTGATCATGCCGTCCTCCATGTCCTTGTAGCCATCGGCGAACTTCGCCGCGAGCATCAGCTTGGGATGGCCGTCGGAATACTTGCCGCGGACGATCTGCAGCTCCTGCGCGGGGACACCCGCGACACGCGTCAGATCGTTCGCAAGCGCCTCGGTTACGGCGCCGGCGGAGATGGAGTCGGCGGAAGACGCCGTCTGAAGGCGGTATATCTGGCCGAGCTTGCGGTTCTTGATGCGCTCGGGGCGCATGAACGAACCCGCGTGCGCGGCCTCCTTGGTGAAGATCCTGTCGCCCTCGTTGTAGTCGAGCTTGACGATGCCGCGGTCATTGAAGTGCTTGAATATGGGCGACATCTTGTATACCTCGCACTCGGTGCCGTCGGCGTTCTTGGGGCCGATGCTCATCACCGCGTCGCGGATCTGCGTGAAGAACTCCGTCTTGATCTCCTTGAGGATGTCGGCCTTCTCGGGACTCGTGAGGTTCTCGAGGTCGGACAGCAGATACTTGTCAAACAGCGCCTCGCCGAGGTTTCTGACCTGATCCGGAAGCTTGATGCTGCTTTGAGTGTGCCTGATGGCCAGGTCGATGATCAACTCGGACACCGCCGCCATGCCGAACTTGCTGGTGCGCCCTTCCCGCAGGATCGCCGTACGGTCTGCGTCCGGCGGAATCTTCGCCATGTAGCTCCTCGTGTCGTTCGACGTCCAGTCGTTGCGGTAGATGAAGCCGGGCTCCACTCCGTTCGTCTTGAGCTTCTCGAGGATCATCTGGCTGTCTGCACTGCGGTTCACGCTCATGCCGACACCAAGGGTACCCTTCTTTATCTGGTCCTCGATGGAGGTGTCGCTATTCTGAAAGGAGACGCCAAGGTTCTTGAGTCCGGTCGCCTCGGTCGGCTTTGCCAAGTCGCCCACTCCTACCGCGCCTTCTATTTCATGGGTCGAGGTGTCTATTTTCCCTGCGTTCTTCCTGGCATCCGCTATGGCGCGGTCGATGCGATCCGCGGCGGCCTTTATGATGTCATCGGTATCCTTGATCGCTACGAGGTTCACGCCGCTGAACCTGCTGGACTTTATGTCTTCACGCACGAGCTTGCACATTTCGTCCGAAAGCTGCAGCATCTTGGGCGAAGTGTCGAGCTGCCGGATGATCTCGCCTGTCACACGGGCGGCCTTGACGGCGGTCAGGCTGGAAAGCACTTTTCTCACGTCCATCGCGCGGAGCGACTGGTGCAGCTGGTTGCGAGTGCCGACTAACGTGTCGAAGGCATGGGTCCCAAACACGCCATACTCATTCTCGAGGGCGGTCTTGAAGGCGGCCATCGTCGCATCGTTGGCCTTGCTACCCTGCGAAAAGATGTAGTTGCCGAGCTTCGCGACGGCCTTGTCACCCTCGCCCTGGACGATTATGTCGCGCGAAGTGACCCAGGCCGTGTTGGCAATGTTGCGGAAAGCTTCTAGATTAAGCGACATGGTTCATGCTTGCCTTTCTTCTGAAATCGGAACCGTCTGTACAGCCGATGCACGCGAAGACGAAAGATGTCACGGGATTATGTGCTGGCTCTGGACGAACTCCCCAAGCAGGCTCCCTCCTTCGCCATGCGAGGCCGGATCCGAAAGCTTCGAGTTGATCCTCTCGCACCATGTGTCACAGAGCTGAAGGATCTTCTCCAGCGTCGAGACGAAGTCGTCCACGTCCTTCGCAGCCGTCTCAAGGTCGAAGAAGTAGTTGTACACCACCGATTCAGACTCCGCCTCGAGCGTAAAGTAGCCGCCTGCCGTGTCCTTGCCGAAGAGCCCTCCCGCGAGCAGGTCGCGGTAGACCTCCTTTGGAGCGTCTGCGGGCAGCGTTGCGACCTCCACGAAGCAGAGGATGCGCCCCGTGGCCTCCACGAACTGCAGGTTCACGTTGTACTTGTCGTCGACGCGCATCGTCACGAGCCCCGATTCATCGGCGGTCATCGCCCCGATGCCCGTCTCCTTCCTGACCTCGGCCAGGAACCTGTCGTAGTCTTCTCTATTTGGCATTTTGCATTCTCCACCACTTCAGCAGGACTGCCATGTATTATACCATTTATGTGGTCATCAATGGTAGTTGAACGTGCAGATTTTTGGACTACGATAGCGGCTTTCCCTTTGCCTTACGCCTTGTCGAGATGTGCGGTCACCTTGACCTCGACGCTGCCCTCGAACCTGTAGGTGTCGGGGACGATGGAGGCGGCGTTCAGGCGGTCTGCCTTTGTGCCGTTGTCGGCGTTCTCCACCGGTGCATGGTCGTATTTCGGCCAATCGGCGTTCCCCAGCTTGTCGAGATTCGCCTTGGGGATCGTGAGGTCGAGGCTGTAGTCGACATGGCTCTCTTTGCTGAAGGCGACATCTTCGAACTCACCGTCTGGCTTGGTGAGGGTCGCGGCGGACACCATTCTTGTGTCACGCAGGCTTATGGTGATATCACCATCGTCGTTCTTCGAGACCACATAGGAGGCTTCCTTCGACATTCCCCCTCGGTCTTCGAACGACAATGCCATGAAGTTGCTGTCTGGGGCAGGACCGTTTTCCAGAACTTCATCACCCCGTAGCCGATCAGGAGAATCACGAGATATTCGCCTGCGAAGACCAGACCGTTGCCCCAGCCAGGAAGGTTCGCCGAATAGGTCTTTACGTAATACTTATGCATCGGCATGAACATGTAGTGCGACATGTAAACGGGGAACGAAAGCTCGCCGAAGAACCTTGCGACCTTCGCGAACCTGCCGCCGTATGACTCGCTCCCCACCGCTATGAGCAGCATCAGCGGCAGGAAGAAGAACATCGTGGAAAGCTCGAGGTAGCCGTTCAGCCAACCCTCCGACCTCCAGGGATGGAAGATCCCCGTACCAGGAATATACATGAGCGTCACGAACAGGACTGCCACGAATGCGGTAGCGATCGACTTCGGCATGCGTATCCTCCAGCCAAGCCGGTAGAGGAGCAGCCCGAAGAAAAGCGGGAACGCGAGCCGTACCAGACCAGCCGTGATTTCCATGTCACTCATCCCCCAGCCACCCTGCAACGTGTGTGGACGCCGCGCCAGATGCGCGAAGTACTCGCACTTCACGCCGAAAAGAGCGTTGAGGTCGAAATGGAATACGAAAACTACCGCCGCCAGCGCCGAAATCGCCGAGGCCACGGCGAGCGCGGTCTTGCTGAATTTACGTACGCCCACTGCATAGAGGATGTTACCAAGATACTGGTAGTAGAGCGTCCAGGAACAGGCATTGAGCGGCGCTATCATCGAATTCCCCGCCGCCGGCAGCATCAGCAGCGCGGCGACCACCCACCATGCCTGCATCCATATAGACCCATTCATGAACGACTTCCCCGCCCATGCGACGCCGGCCAGCTGAAGTCCCCACACGGCAATGGAAAGCACGAACGACGACAGCACGAGGATGTGCATTCGCTTCAGGCGGCGCTTCGCGAAGTCGATGAGTCCCATACCCTCCTCCCAACGCCGGTCGTATGCCGCGCCGAACATGTACGCCATCAGCAGGATATAGAATTCGACTGCGAAGTAGGTGTGTCCGCAGAACTCGCCAGTCCAGCCGAAACCCTCGCGAAGGTGCATCATCGGCACCGCGAGGCCCGCCAGAGAGCGCATCACGTCAAGTATCACATTGCGATTGGTCTTGTCCATGCCGTCATTTCTTCCTGTGTAGAAATGATACCAAAATCCCCGCCGCGGGGTCAAGCCAGGTGGTGAGGTTAGCAAAACCAAGTAAAATCAACCATATAGGCACCTGCGGGGGTACACAGTAATCTATGGGGGACAGTCCCCAAGACCCAATGGGGACAGTCCCCTAAACCCCCTCCGGTTTGCGGCACCACCCCCTCCTTAAATGATGAGAATATGATGCGGAATAAATAGTAAGATTATGGTGCGGACGAAATCCATCCCAAACAGACAACCCATTATTAAATCAACAAATTGGCGAAATATTTCTCACAAATCCGATATAGCCGTGGGGACTGCGGGGACTGTCCCCACAGAAATCCTGCATTCCACGATTCAGATTCTAACCGTCTGTTCAGAAATTGACTTCCCTCAGATACACAGAGGCGCAGATTGCCTTAGAGTCTCTTCTCTGTGTCTCTGCGTCTCTGCGGGAAACAAAAGGCCTACCCCACCGGATCGCCGCAGAAGTCGCGGCGTCCGCAGTCGGCACAAAAATCGCCACGCCAAACGGAATCGAATTGTTCAACGACGGATCCGACAAGTATCGGATCGTCCGTCAAAACGCCGTTCTCGAAATTGCGCTTGCGCGCGCTCTTCGCGCCCATCCCTGCGCCGGTCAAGTTTGCCGAACCGAAATACGCCATGCGCCCGTCCACAATGATACACTTGAAATGTACTCGCGGACACAGCATCCGCTCCATGCCCTCCCATAGGCCAGGGTGACGGTCAAAATCCTCTCGCCAGTTTGGCCCCGGCTCCTTCGCGTGGATAAGCCGCAGCTCGACACCGCGCTTCAGCATCCCGTCCAGTACTTCCAGAAAAGGCACCATGTCCCGCCCGCCAGTATCGACATACATATCCTTGATGTCTGCAGTGGCAATCCACAATCGCTCACGCGTCTGCGGCACAATCCCGCAGATCACCTGCTCGTAGATTTCACGATTGGAAAGGAAGGTGGTCATGCGATTAGCGACCGATAGACATTCGCATCATATTCCGAAAAACAACAGAAAATCACCTCCATCTCCTCTTCTCTGCGTCTCTGCGTCTCTGTGGGAAACAAAAACTCCCTCACCTCTCTCACCGCAATCTGTGCGGCTGCTTCTTTCGGGTAGCCGTAGATCCCTGTCGAAATACAAGGGAAGGCGATGGAGGTACAGCCGTTCTCCGCTGCGAGCGCAAGCGAGTTGCGGTAGCAGGCGGCAAGTTTCTCTGGCTCTCCGTGCTGCCCATCGCGATAGACCGGACCAACGGTGTGGATCACGAACTTTGCGGGCAACTTGAATCCCGGTGTGATCCGCGCCTCGCCCGTCGGACAGCGGACGCCCGGACTCACCTCCGGCACTTTGAAACACGCCTTGTACAACTCATATCCCGCCACGCGATGGATTGCCCCATCCACGCCTCCGCCGCCCAGCATCACCTGGTTGGCCGCATTGACGATGGCATCCACCGCCAGCGTCGTGATATCACCTTGGATTATCTTTATCATGGTTGTTCCTTTTTTGTTTCCCGCAGAGACGCAGAGGCGCAGAGTGTTGTTCCGCTCTTTTCTCTGTGGCTCTGTGCCTCTGTGGGAAACCCTTTTTCTGTTTCCCGCAGAGACGCAGAGGCGCAGAGGTGGTTTGGAGAATCGTTTAGATTGTGGCTGTTTATTACCCGAACAATTCCGTCTTTCATCAAGGCCATGCCGAAGTTCATAACCAAGCCTATCTCCAAGCCAGAGAGGACAAGATATGTCCGAAGTTGCTTGGCAAAAACCGGATTCATCGCACCTGTGGATTTCAACTCAACGACCACTTCCCCATCCACAAGCAAATCAAGCCGAAATGCATCTTCAAAAGCCTCGCCCTCATACGCAAAGCCAATTGCCTTCTGACATTCCACAACATGCCCGCGTTTCTTCAGTTCTATCGCCAGCATCCGCTCGTAAACAGACTCCAACATCCCCGGTCCAAACATCTTATGAATCTTCATCGCGGAATCGACTATATCGCCCGTTATCCGTCTCACCTCATCTTCTCTCATACCTATACCTACTTCCTCTCTGCGCCTCTGTGTCTCTGCGGGAAACAAACCCTACCTTACAAATACTTCCGCACCGTATTCCGGCTAACATTGAGCGCTTCGGCAGCACGGGTGAGATTCTGGCCGTACTTCTCGTACACGCGGCGCACATGCATGCGCGTCGCGTCCTCAAGCTTATCGGGGATGCGCCCCGACTTCAACTCAAGGCCACCCACAAGCCCGGCATTCATCTCCTTGTGTTCGCGCATCAGCAGCTCAAAATCGTCCTCTTCCAGCGCAGTCGCCCGATCGAGGATATTGATAAGCTCGCGCACGTTGCCCGGATAGTCGTAATCCATCAACGCCGCAATCTGCTCCTCCTTCAGCACGTGGTTATCGTGGAACTTGCGCCACCAGGCGTTGGCTATGATCGGGATGTCGTCCTTGTGTTCGCGCAAGGATGGCGTCCTGAGCTGCACCACGTTAAGCCGCTGGTAGAGATCTTCGCGGAACTTGCCCTCGCGCACAAGGCGCGGCAGGTCGCGGTGCGTCGCCGTGATGAGGCGCACATCGCACTTCAACTCCTCATTGCCGCCAAGGCGCATGAAACGTCCGCCCTCAAGAACGCGCAGCAAGAGCGCCTGGACCTCCAGCGACATCTCGCCTATCTCGTCGAGAAAAAGCGTTCCTCCGTCCGCCTTAAGGAAAAGTCCATCCGTGCGATCCACGGCGTTCGTGAACGCCCCGCGCTCGTGCCCGAAGAACCGGTCCTCAAGAAGTTCTTTAGTCACGCTCGCACAGTTGAATGCGATAAACGGCATCTGCCGTCTTGGACTCTTCGTGTGGATCTGCTGCGCGACGGTCTCCTTGCCCGTGCCACTCTCGCCGAGGATGAGGACGCGGGCGTATTCATGCGCCGCCACGCGGTTGATGCGATCCTGCAGCATCGCAATCTCCCGGCTCTTCCCGAGAAGTTCCCTGCCGCCATAGCGGTCATAATGCTCGACAGCCCTTTTCACATCAGGCTCCCACGCCGTCGGACGTACCCCGTTCGCAAGATAGCGGGCCGTTGTCGCATAGAGCGATTCGTCCTGGTAGTTGCGATAGTAGAACTGTGCCGTGTCGATCAGCGTGAAATAGGCACGAACGTCCGCCGGCACTTTTTTTCGATCATTGAGCAGCGGCATGAACACCTCGACATCCACACCAAATGTCTGCCCGACTGCCTCAAGGAGGCTCCCATCATGGTAGCGTACCTTCATGACACCATCAAGCAGGGTGGCGATATGTTCAGGCATTTCAAGTGCGCTTATCCAAGTCACCCCCACGCCCTTTGCCTTCAATTTCGCGAGCGCATCTCGAAGCGCCTCCGGATCGCCGCTCAACGAAAGCCCCAGCAGGTAGATGCGCTTCCATTGCGGCGTTCCGCGTTCCGCCGCAAGTTCGCCAAGGAACTCCGGCAGACGCCTGCGGCTCACGCCGTAAACATCCGCAGCGCCGCCAAGCGCCTTCAGTGCAACCGCCGCCGAGGCCACGTATTCCGCGTACCCCCAGCCCGTCAGAATCAGATTGCCGTTCTTTTCCATGTTCAAGACATCCTTTCGTTCTTCAAGCGCCGAACATTGTATCATATTTTGCACACCACGGTCAAATACTGACCGCGGTGCCTGCTGTTCTATCCTGAACGATGGCTTATCATATAATGTCATGCCCTATCATTAGCAATTTCCATGCCAAAGAAAAATTTTGTTAGGTCATTCATGGGCACTTCTCCTGGGGCTCGGTGAGCACAAGATCGTCGCCCGTATCCGTGGCGTTGAGCAGACGAAGGTGTTCAAAGCCACGCCTCTCCGGATAGTGCAACGCGAACTTCAATTTGCCATCGAACGTCTTGAAGAGCATCCCATGGCCGCCGTTCTTCCCATAGATCACATGCTGATTTGTCCACGGTCCGCACACGTCACCGCTGGGCGATTCCGCGAGGATCACCGAATATCCGCTGCCCGACACGAAGTTGCTCCACGTCATGAAGAGCCGACCGCTCTTTTCGGAGCGGAATATCCACGGGCCATCCGTCACGCGGCTTCCGCCCGGCACGTCCGTCGCCCGAAACAGCACCTTTATGTCGGAGACGAACCGCGTGAAATCGGGTGACATCTCCGCGAGGCACATCTCCCCATTCCCGGTCTGCACGCCCTCATGGCAGAACATCATGTACGGCTTGCCATTCTGGACCCAGAGCGTGCCGTCTATCGCGAGCCAATCCTTGGGCGTTATCTGCCGGTCCGAAACCGGCAGGAATGGACCGAGCGGCGAGGCCGAACGGTACACCCACACGCCACGGTCGTTCGTGTACCACCATTCGGACACGGGCTTGCCCTGATCCTCGCCGAACAGCTTGATCCTGCGCGCCCCCTCCGGATGCTTCGCGAGCGACGCGAACATCAGGTAGCCCTCACCGTAGCGATAGACCTCCGGCGCCCATTGCGTCTTGGCATGGAAATCGAGCGGCGCCTCCTGTACCTTGCGCGGTGGCGACCATGTGACGAGATCCTTCGAAGTGCGTACGCTCACGCCGCGTGCGTAGGGCTTGCCGAGGTACGGCGAGGTGGTCTCGTACAGGAAGTAGGTCTTCGTCGCAGGATCGGCCAGCACGAACGGATCCCGTATGCGGAACTCCAACGCCTTCACCGGACGCGTGCGCCGAGCGACGATCTCCGCAAGATGCCGCCGCGCCTCCTCCGGCTTCGACGTGCGGATGTACTTCGCACCGAGCTCCACGGCGGCGTTGATCTCGTCGAAACCCTCGTTCCATCTGGCCACGGCCACCATGCCGTAGTCGTGAAAGTTGATGCTCACCGTATCCATGAACATCCCTTCGGATTCCACGCACTTCACCCGCGCCTTGTACGCGGGCACCGTCTCTTTGAGGTTCCGCAGGAATATCGGCGGCGCCGGCAGCGCGGCGTCCTCCACCACGGTTCCCTCCGGCACCTTCACAAGCGCCCCCTCCGCCGCAAGGGACAAGAGCACGGCAGCAATCGCGAATCGAACTCGATTCTGATGGTTGAATTTCATGGCTGTTTTCTCGCGATTTTCCAGCTGAGCCAGGCGGAGAGTGTCTTGGCGTCGAAGATTATGCCATTGCGGATGCCGTCCTCGACTTCGGTCTCAGTAAGGACGACCGGGTACACATTCTCGTCTGGGTCCTGGTCCTGTGCGTGGGGCGTTTCGGAGAGTTCCGCGAAGTAGAGATGTATGCGCTCCTCGCAGTAGCCGGGTGTGCAGATGATGGTCGTGAGGAACTTGATGCTCGTCACCTCGTAGCCCGTCTCCTCCGCCGTCTCGCGTCTTGCGCCCTCTATCGGGTCCTCACCGGGTTCGAGTCCGCCAGCGATAACCTCGATGAGAGCCTCTTCCGCCGCCTTGCGGTACTGCTTCACGAACACGAACTTGCCGTCTGGACGTCGGGCGACGATTGCGACGGCATTGCCGTGGCGTATCACCTCGCGCTTTGCCTTGCGTCCGTCGGGCAGTTCGATGTCCAAGAGATCGACGCTAATGATCTTGCCCGTGTACTTGCGCTCTGTGGCGAGCGTCTTTTCTGTTAGGTCATTCATAGGTACTTCCTTTACTCGCGCTTCATTCGTCAGCAATCCTCAAATAAAAGAACCGTGTGTCCGTCTTGAAACTATTACCCTTGCACATGTGCTAGTCCGCAGCCTGCTCATATATCTTTTCATGCGTGGTCATGTCAATAGTATAGCAAAAATGCTGACCTTTTGGTGATATGACGTTTAAACAAAAGCCAAAAGGCATTGGAAATTTCTTCTGAGATTGGCATTGACAACAGCCGCGTTATACGGCCGGGGCGGCAAATCCCAAGATTGTGAAACAGGCCTCACTCCCCGACCTTGCGGCCTTGCACGCCGACCAGGATCGCGTAGAGTCCCTCGACGATCTTGCGTCCATGCCCCTTGTCGATATACTCGTCCATGTTGAACTCGACGTCCCGCGCGTTCCACAGCTCCTCCCGGCGAGCAAGGAACTTGTCGGCGATGGACTTGTTCTTGTCGAGGATGGCGAGCAGCACCATGTTCAGGACGGGTTCGCGCTCGTCGTTGCCCATGTCGTCCCACTCCTCCTCGCCGAACAACACGATGAAGTGCGCGTTGAGGCTGCCCATGTAGGAGCATATCTTCTCGGCGGCGGAGGCTGTGCCCTCCGCGTCCAGGGCGTCCTCGAGCGCCTTGTCGCTGAATTCGCCGTTGGCGAGGAGCTTGTGGGTCCAGGCCGGATGGAGCTTCTCCGCCCTGTAGGTGGAGAGCACATGGTTCTTCCACTTGCGGCGGAGGTCGTCCGAAAGGTCCTCGAGACCATCCACTTCCTTCAGGACGGCGAGGCGGCCCCGGACGAATTCATCCACGACGCCCTTGAACGCGGCCTTGATGTCGAATCCTGGCTTGTCCGCACCTTCTATCGCTCCGGTCACGATGTTGTGCGCAACATCCAGCGCCTTGGTGACGAGCCTGTCGGTGTTCAGGTGGGAGCGCACATGCTCCTCGTCCATGCCCGTGGCCTTTACAATCGCCGCGATGGCGGCCTCCTTCACGCCTTCGTGGGCCTCCCTGTCCGCATCCAGGTTCAGCTGCAGCTTCGCCGTGATGGCGGCCTCGTACTTGCGCGCCGTGGCCTTTGCCGCCTCGGGCGTAGTGCATGCCACGATCTCGTCCAGTACGCCGGGGTTCTGCTTGGCGAAAGACCAGGCCATGGAGTAGTTGGCGCTTCCGAGGCCCTTTTCGCCGGCGATGTCCTTGAACTCGCTCAGGAGCACTGCCAGGGCCGCGCCCCTGATGCACTTCTCGCGTATTGCCGCCTTGACATCCTCGGCGTCGACCGTACGATTCTCGGCGTTGGCCCTCTCGACGAGCGGCGCGATGGCCGCCATGTGGTCCTTGATCGGCATGATGGATGTGGCGGTGGCGGTGGAGCCGATAGCCTTTGCCCCGAACCGGTTTCCTTTATGGTTCCGGTCGTATTCGACAGGTAGTAGGTCCTGTCTGCCCGCAGCTGGGTGAGCGATGTGGCTGTGATCTCCATGGCCCACCCCCCCCCTTATGAAAATGACGGCATCGGCGGCATAGGAAGGCTGAACGCCGCGTTCACGATCCTGCCGAGCTCGTCGTCGCGCGAAAGCGCCGACTCGGGAACTTCGGCCACGGGTTCCGCCGCGGCCAGTCCAGCGGATTTGATGTCAGACGAGAGGTTCGAGACGCGAAGCGATGCGTCACGAGAGGTCTGGGACTTATCCACCTTCTCGCTACCCGCGTTGATACCAGTCGCATCCGGCATTCCGCGGTCTATTCCGACATTTCCAAAGCCATTGCTGTTCAGATTGATTTCCATTTGTGTCTCCTTTTCCGTTTCCGCCGTGATTACACATCCCCGTTTAAAAAGTTACACGTAGATCCGCAAGAATTTCCTTGAGTTTTTCCTTGGCGCGGAAAATTCGCACTTTCACGAGATTTTCGCTCACTCCTGTCTGATTTGCGATGTCTCGTATCGACATTTCGCCGACCTGGAACAAGGTATATGCCTCCCGGAGTATGGGTGGGAGCTTCGCAAATGCCTCCGATAGCCGCTTACGCAGTTCCGCGTTGCGGGCAGCGGTCTCCGACGGCAGTTCGGCTGGCCCGACGCTTCCTGCGTCCTCTTCGCGTATCTCCTCCACGAACGTCAGCCGGGCGTTGTCACGGGCCAGGTTCTTGCGCAGGTTGCGCGCGATGGTGAAGGCCAGGCCGGAGACGGAGTCTTCGTCGTCGCGCAGGTCGTCGCGCATGTTCCATATCTTCAGAAAGGTGTTCTGCACCAGGTCGCATGCCTCATGGTACTGGCTGCCAGACGCGACAAGCCAGTTGGTCAGGCGCGGCGCTATTGCCTTGTATAGTTCTTCGATGTTCATAGATCCTCCAGCGTGACGGAATCAAGTTCCTCCTCTTCCTTGCGGGCGTCCTGTAGCTGCTTGGCCCACTTCAGGACCTCCGCGATCGGCTCGATGAGCGATTCCGGGATGAAGTCCTCGATCTTGCCCTCGGCGTAGAGGGCACGGGCAAGGGGTCTATCCTCCAAGACGGGGATGCCCTCGGCGAGCGCGGTCTCGCGGATGATCTTCGCCGTGCGTCCGGCGCCGATGGCGCAGATGCGCGGCAGCGGAGCCTCCTCGGCATTGAAGCGTATGCCGATGGCGAGATGCGTAGGGTTGGTCACTACCACGTTCGACTTCTTGGTCGCCTTCACCGGGTCAGGGCCGTTGAGAATCTCGTCGCGGAACTGGCGCTGGGCCTGCTTGATCTCCGCCGAGCCCTCCATCTCCTTGTACTCGCGCTTCACCTCGTCCTTCGTCATCATCATCTGCTTCGTGAAGTTGCGTCCCTGGAAGATCCGGTCCACGACGGCGATGACGATGTAGCCGAAGGCCGTGTAGACGGCGAGGCGCTTGAGCATCAGCTTCAGGCACGGGAAGATGTCGTCGACGGTGCCGTAGCACATCGTCAGCAGCTCCGGCACGCTCGCCCAGATGATCTTGTAGAGTAGATAGCCGAGGAAGCAGACCTTTACGACGTTCTTCAGGAACTCGAAGAGGTTCTTCATCGAGAATATCTTCTTCGCGCCTTCCACCGGGTTCAGCTTCTCCAGCTTCGGGATGATCGGATCAAGGGTGAAGAGGAAGCCTATCTGGGCAGTGTTCGCGGCGATGCCGATCACCGCGGCGACAAGGACGAATATGAAGGAGTGCTTGCAGATCACAATGGCGGTGAGCCCCATTGCCTGCCGCGTGGCTGCGAACGGATCGCCGCCTATGCGGTCGCCCATGTAGTTGAGGAGCATCGCGGTGTCGTCCACGAGAGCGATGCCCATCCAGCCAAGAACCACGAAAAGAACCACGAGTATCGCCGTGGAGACGATGTCCTTCGACGTGCACACCTGCCCCTTCTGCCGCGCATCGCGCAGCTTCTTCGGGGTCGGCATCTCCGTCTTCTCTCCACTCGATTCAGCCATGGGAATACCACATCATCTTCTGGCGTTACACCCCTACCCTCCGAGCAGCTTCTGCACCGGCAGGAGCAGCTGGGTCTCCCTGGTGTACATGAGCATGTCCATGATGAACGGCAGGTAGACTATCAGCATGGCGATGCCAAGCGCGGACTTCACCGGCATCGACAGGAAGAACACGTTGAGCTGCGGCGCGGTACGGTTGACCAGCCCGAGGCCTATGGTCGCAAGGAACATCACGATGATGACGGGCGCGGAGATCACGACCGTGGTCTTGAGCATCCAGTCGAGCGTACCCAGCATCTGTACAGGCGCATTGGGGGCAAAGGCCACGAAGGATGGGCCGATGGCGTCCGCAGGGAACACCGGCCATATCGCATAGCTCTTGTAGAGGGCGCCAAGCATGAGGAGAACCGCGCCGCTGACGAAAAACACGGTGGACACTATCTCAGTGAAGAAGATACCCGTGGTCGACACCTGCGCCCCTGAAAGCGGTGAATACACCTCGCCCATCGTAGAGCCACGCTGGTTGTCGATGAAGTTTCCGACATTCTCGGCCACCCAGAACGGGATTGCCGCGAAAAAGCCGATGAGAAATCCGATGATGGCCTCCTTCAATGCCATGAGCCCGAACATCCAGACGTTCGGCTCGCCAGGCGGCATCCCCGCCTTGATGAACGGGATAGCGAGGCAGGAGAACCCAAGCACGGCCGCCCTTCTCGCCACGCCGGGGATCATGGACTCCGTCAGAGCCGGACAGATGGCGAACGCGCTGCCTATCCTCGCCATCGCGAGCACCGCCGCAAGGATCCATCTGTGGAACTCGATGTAGGGCATTCAACTACCTCAGCAGCGGGAAATGGGAGAAGATGTCCTGCGTGTAGAGTAGTAGCGACGAACCGAGCCACGTGGCGCAGGCGAGGAGCGTGAGCGAGATCGCTATCAGCTTCACGGCGAAGCCGAGTGTCTGCTCCTGTATCTGCGTGAGCGCCTGGAGAAGCGAGACCAGTATGCCGATCACCGTCGCCACGATGATCGGTATCAGCGAAAGACGCAGCACCAGCACGAGACACGTCTTGGCATAGTCCAGGATCTGCGCTTCACTCATAGCAGATACCCTTTCACAAGACCCTGGACGAGAAGCGTCCAGCCGTTGACCATGACGAAGAGCAAGAGCTTGAAAGGAAGCGATATCGTCACGGGCGACACCATCATCATGCCCATCGCGAGCAGGATGTTGGACACTATTATGTCGATCGCGATGAACGGCAGATATACCAGAAAGCCTATCTGGAACGCCTTTGTCAGCTCAGAGACGCAGAACGACGGCAGAAGTATCCAGAAGCTCTCCGGATCCACAACCGCCGGCTCGCCATCCTTGCCCCAGAGCGTCTCGGCCGTATTGACGAAGAACGCCCGCTCGCGTGGAGCGGTGTGGCTCGACAGGAACGTACGGAACGGTTCGGCCGCCTTGCCTAGGTCCAGGCTCGAAAGGTCGAAGGTTGAAGACTGGGCGTTCGCGGAATTGTAGGCCTTGCCTGCCCCCTGCCCCCCCTGCCTCGCAACCATCGTCTTCTGGCTTTCAACGAGCGCGTTCCACGACTCGCTAGCGACCGGCGCCATTATGTAGAACGTGAGGATCATCGCAAGCGCGTTCACGACCATGTTCGGCGGGATGGACTGTATGCCGAGCGCGTTGCGGATGAGCGACATGACGACGACTATCTTCAGATAGCTCGTTGCTATCATCGCTATGAACGGAACAAGCGACAGTCCCACAAGGACGACTATCAACGCAAATGGGTCGGTCTGAAACATGGCTGGGCTGGTTGGTTGGGGGTTGGATGGTCAGGGGGTTGCAGTCTCGACTATGAAGGCGGGCTGGTCACCAAGACGGTCGAGGCGTCCAAAGGCCAGCACCTTGCCGCCATGGACGAGCCGAAGCGGAATCGGCGCATCGCCGCCCGGCCTTGGAACTTCAACTTTCGACATCCGGCCTTCCGCATTCTCCGCCGCATCGAACAGCTCGCCAAGGGAAATCTCCTTCGGCACAGCGTCTACGACATGTACAAGCTCGCCTGCGTTGTAGCGCGAGACTCCGCTCTCGTCGAGGACGAAGCGGCCATCCACGACAAGCCGTGCCGACACCGTTCCGATCTCCGGCAGAAGGATCGCATCGCCGATGCCGAGACCGGCCGCCTCACCAGAAGCAAGCGAGAACGCAGCGTATTCCATCACGGCAGGAAGGATCGTCGAGCGGATCGAATCATGTGCGAGGTCGAGATTGCGCAGACTGCCCATCGCGGCCGTCACGGTGGCGGAACGTGTCAATGCGAAGGCGACATCGGAGACCTGCGCGAACAAGGCCGGCGCGTCAGAGCCGTCGGACGGTACAAGGCCAACGAGCCTCAGCTGCCTGCGCACCGCGTTCTCCACAAGCTGGAGGACCGGTCCGGCGTCCTTCTCCACAAGAGCCAGAAGAACAGGCTCCGGCACGTCCGCCCGGGCATCCCAGATCGCATCCAGGTCCTTGAAGCGCGGCGAGCGGGCGAGGGAAAGAACATGCGGTTCGTCCTCGATCAGAATCGAAAGCCTGATTGCATCGGCCGGGTGCGTTGCGCCAAGGGTAAGCGTAGCGCTCTCGTCGCCGAGCCGGCACGGCATCGCGAACGCGGGCGAATCCACAATGGCGTCGTGGCCAAGACCGGCCCACTGCGGAAGCGACGATAACATCTCAAACGGCTTCATTGCGAATTCCTTTCTTCGGAACAAGCGCGACCATGACGTGACGGAATGCGGTGACATGCTCGGCGAGCGCGATCTCAAGGCGGGGCATGGCGGCTTCAACGGTGGCAGACACCTCCTGCGTTGCCGGCGTGATGCTGACTGTCAGCGCCCCATCCTTGGAGGACATGGCGATCTCCGTTCCGTCAAGGACGGTCGGCTTGAGCGTGATCTTTACCTCGCCCTCGCCATGCACGAGACCCGGCGTCACGAGAATCTGCCCGACGACTGCCTCGACGATGTGGTTGACCACCTCGACGATGGCCTCGGTGCGTGCGGATGCAGCGGCAACTTCAGGCATGGGTTGTCCGGCCTGCAGCACCGGCATCTCGACCGCTGTCGGCATCACCACGACATGAGCGGAAGCAGCAGCCGCCTTCTCTTCTGGCTTGTCAACCGATGCAACTCTCGGACCGTCCGCGACAACCGACCGCCCTTTCTTCACGACAGGACCGACTACCTCGACGGCAATGGATTCCGCAGCCGTCGCGACCACCTCCGGCTTCTCGACCGCCACGACTATCGGCCTCGCAACAGGCGCGACTATCGGTTGCTCGACCGATGTGACTACAGGCTGCTCGACTACCGGCTTATCGACCGATGCGACCACTTCAGGCTTAGCAACCGGCACAACCACATCCGGCCTCGCAACCGTCGCAACTACATCCGGCCTCGCAACCGGCGCGACCATCGGTTTTTCAACAGATGTGACTACAGGCTGCTCGACTACCGGCTCATCGACTGATACGACCATTTCAGGTTTAGCAACCGGCACGACCACATCCGGTCTCACAACCGGCACGACTATCGGTTGCTCGACCGATGTGACTACAGGCTGCTCGACTACCGGCTTATCGACCGATGCGACCACTTCAGGTTTCGTAACCGGCACAACTACATCCGGTCTCACAACCGATACGACTACCGGCTTTTCAACCGACGAGACTACAGGCTTATCAACCACCGGCTTTTCAACCGACGCAACCACCGGCTTCTCAACTAACGGATTCTCAACCGATGCGACCACTTCAGGCTTAGCAACTGGCACAACTACATCCGGTCTCACAACCGATACGACTACCGGCTTTTCAACCGATGCGACCACCGGTTTCTCAACTACCGGACTATCGACCGACGAGACCACATCCGGTCTCACAACCGATGTAAAAACTTGCGGTCTCGCAACCTGCGCGACTATCGGCCTTTCAACCGGCGAAACCACTTGCGGTATTTCATCCGCTGCGACCGATGGTTTAATGGCAGATATGGATATGGCCTGCGGTCTTGGCTGTTCGACGTATTCGGCAATCGGCCGTGCTTCCATCCTGACAGTATTGGCAGGATCATCTGAGACGGCAGTGGCGATTGATTGCAAGACAATTGGAGAGTGGGGAACCAGTGCAACAGGCGGCCTTGCGACATGCCTGGTCGGCGCATCTTCCAATCTGGGCCGAATGTCTTCAGGCGTAGTCTGCCGAATGTCTTCAGGCGCGGTCTGCATGTCTTCTACGTGTACATGCTGTGTACCATCTACGGGCACATGCTGCGTCTTTTCGATGACGGCAGGAGTCTCGTCCTGTGTCGCAACCATCATTGGCCTGGGCGGAGGTCCTGCGGGTCCGACCGTCTGCCGAGGCACGTCCCCTGCGACATTGCCAGGATCACCAACCGTCATTTGCATGGACGCGATGGCACGGAGATGGGATATCGGTGTCGCCGCATTCATCGCCGTCTCGAAACGGCGGATGGAATCGGATGATGGCTCTGGCTGCGGTCGGCCCTGATGGCGCAGAAACTCTTCCGGCAGCTTCAGAGGCACAAGCCCGGAATCGTCGGGCAGGGCGAAGATGCTGCCTCCTTCGGCGGAAGGCGGCGTCGAAGACCCGAAACACGAGTCAAATGTTATTGCTCCCACCATCAGACCTCCTGCTTCCTTACGATGAAATCCTCAAGCTCGCTCTCGGCGAGACGTTCCTGCTCGGCAGCTTCCGCCTGGAGCCATATCGACCTGTGTTCGTCTATCTTCATCCTATTCTTCGTGGCGATCATCAGGTTCGTCCGTGCGATCTCGGCGGCATCGGACTTCTCCTTTACGACTCCCTCGGCGCGTTTGACGTTGTCAGCCTTCAGCACACCCTCCTCATCGATCCGCGCCACACCCTCGTTGGCGAGATCTATCTGGTCACGACTGACTTCGCGGCCGATGATGGCGTCGTAGATACGGTCGCGGCGTTCCTCTTTCGTGTCCTCCCACTCCGCAAGATCGCGCTGCCTTGCCGCCAACGCCTCCTCCGCGGCGGCTAGCGCCCGCCGCGCCGTAGTCAGCTCACCCGTTGCACGGTCTTCGCGCATCGTACGGATTCTCAATAATGGCTGGAGGGTGTACATTTTAGTCGTTAGTCGTTAGTCGGTAGTCAGTAGTGGCCAGTGGTTAGTGGTTAGTGGAAACCGCCTCCTTGAGTTTCCGGATGGTGTCGTCGTACTGCGGCTTTTCGTCCAGGCCCTGTTTCAGGAACGCGTTTACGGCTCCGTTCTTCGCGATCGCCTCGTCGGTCTCGGGATCCGTGCCGCTCTTGTACTCGCCGATCTTCAGCAGCAGCTCCACTTCGGCGTACTTCGCGAGGAGCGAGCGGAGCTTCGCGGCCGCGGCCTTGTGGTCGTTCGGGATGATCGCGGACTGGCATCGGGATACGGACGCAAGGATGTCTATCGCGGGATAATGGTTCATCTGCGCCAGCTTGCGCGAGAGGATGATGTGGCCGTCAAGGATCGAGCGGGTCTCGTCCGCGATCGGCTCGGTCATGTCGTCGCCCTCCACGAGAACCGTGTAGAGCGCGGTGATCGATCCCTTCGCAGAGTTGCCGGCGCGCTCCATGAGCTTCGGCAGCTCGGAGAACACGCTAGGCGGGAAGCCGCGTCGCGTGGGCGGCTCGCCGGCGGCAAGCCCGATCTCGCGCTGGGCGCGCCCGAAGCGCGTGACGCTGTCCATCATCAGCAGCACCTTCATCCCGCGATCGCGGAAGCTCTCAGCGATGGCGGTCGCCACGTATGCCGCCTTGAGACGCTCCATCGAGGAACGGTCCGAGGTGGAGATCACGAGCACCGCCCTCTTCATCCCCTCCGGACCGAGATCCTTCTCGATGAACTCGCGCACCTCGCGTCCGCGCTCGCCGATGAGGGCGAGCACCGTGACCTCGGCCTCGGTATTGCGGATGATCGAGGCGAGCAGCGTTGACTTGCCGCCGCCCGCCGCCGCGAAGATCCCCATGCGCTGACCCTCGCCGCATGTCAGAAGACCGTCGATCGCCCGGATGCCGAGCGCGATCGGCTTCGAGATCATGCGCCGCTCCAGGGGCGAAGGCGGCGCCGCGTATACGGGATAGTAGCCGTCGGGGCGGAGAGGCCCCTTGGTCTCGGCGTCCAGCGGACGCCCAAGGCCGTCGATGACACGGCCCAGCAGGTTCATCCCCACGGGCACCATCTGGACACGCCTCGTAGGTATGACCTCCGTCTCCGCGGATATGCCGATCATCGCGCCAAGCGCCGTAAGCAGCACCGCATCGCGCGTGAACCCCACCACCTCGGCCTGCACCTCGTGGTCCTCCCACGGATTGCGCAGAATGCACACCTCACCCACCTTGACGCCCGGAACGGACGCCTTGATTATGGTGCCGACAACCTGAATGACCTTACCCTTGACGTCGATTGGCTGCGCGTCCTCGACGGCCCGGTTCAGCACTTCCGGAATATAGTCGAACGGTGTGGACATCAACTCCCCTTGGCGATATGCTTTTTGAGCGACTTCTCTATGGCGGCAAGCTGCGTATCGACCGACGCATCGGCCACGCCTGCCTCGGTCTCGAGGACGCAGGCCGCGCCCTTCAGGCGCGGATCCTCCACGATGTCGAACGTCTCTATCGTCGGAAACGCCGCCGTCAGCTCCGAAACGCGGGCGCGAACCGTCTCCACCAGCTCGGGGGCGACCTTCAGCGTGACAGTACGCTGCGTGCGGATCACTGCGTTCATCGTCTTGCGGACGATCTGCACGACCATCTCGCGGTCGCCGATCTCCGTCACACACGTCCTGAGCGCCTTCATGACGACCTCGGTCATCTTCTCCTCGACGCTCTCCATGAACGCGAGGGAGGAATCGACCTGGTCGAGCTTCTGCATCGCGATCTCCATCTTGCCGTCGTCAAGACCCTTTTCGTATCCGCGTCGCTTCTCCACCTCGAAAGCGGTCTTTGCCTCTTCACGGATCCGCGCGGCCTCGGCCTCGGCGGCGGCGATTATCTCCGCGGCCGAACGCACGGTCGCAACGTCAGTCGCCTTCACGACGCGGCGGTCCGACTGGAGGACGAAATCTGGTTTGTTCACGAGCAGCATAGCTTGTACGCCTCCGGGAATCTAAGTTTGAGAAGCTTGTAGATCGCGACCCTGGCATTCTCCCGCCTATCGTCCGATCGTCCACGTCCATCATCCGATGCTTCCGCAAGACGCGGGGCAAGGTACGTGGAAGCCAGGTCTTTCGGGAGCTTGAACTTGAGACGGGAGACGAGCGGCACGGGCAGGCCGGAAAGCGCAGACAGCAGGAGTGAAGAACCTTCTTCAACGACCACGGTCTTCAGGTTCTGCGTCTCTGCGTCTCTGCGCGGGACGGATCCACCGAAATACATCGTATACCCGAACACCTCCGGATAGACGCCAGGAAGCAAGGCCTTGAGCTCGCGCACTGTCGCGCCGTCGGTCACGCGACGCAGGGCGTCCGCGCAGGCGAGCGACCCAAGCCATTTGACGACAGATTCGAGCGTCGCACCGTCCAGGAGCAGGATTCGGCTGTAGTCGTCCTTCGGAAACACATGGAAGCACGGTTCGACGCCAAGCGAAGAAAGGATGTAGCGCTTGACACGGGGCAATTTTGTCTCTGCGTCTCTGCTGGAGAACAAATCCTCCACCCAGCTCGGATGTACCTGCGGCGCGAAATCCCAGAGGAAGTCGCGGACAAGCGGCCAGAGGAGCCGGTCTGAAACCAGCTCCCTCGCCTCTTCAATCACTATGTCCGTTCCTTCAGCCATCAGGCCTTCCACCTCTAACCTTCCAACCTTCTAACTTTCAAACTCCCCATTCACACCCAGCGCCGCCCGGACCCCTTCCGAGACTCCATGTACCTGTTCCACCGGCTCACAGCCTCGCGCCTGCGCCCATCGTTCCTAAGCGCGCGGGTCTCAAGCACCGCTGCCGCGTGGGAGAGTTCGGCAGGGATGTCGGCCATGCGCAGGACATCCACCGCGCGCGACGCTTCGCCGGAACCAAGCAGGAGCTCTGCAAGCGCGACCGCCGCCACGCCATCGCGGGAATCCTCGTCGACGAGAGCCTCGCACACCGTTCGCGCGCGTGCAGGCTGCCCATGCCGCATGAACATCCATGCGGTCGTCAGTAGAAACTGTCTCTCGTCGGCGGTCATTGCTTAGTTTGCCAAACTACTTAACGCCCTTCTTCGGTGGCGAATCGCGGAATATCGTCACCATGATCTTCTCGGGCTGGAGCCCTTCTATTGCATTCTTCACAAGCCCCTTGACCGACGGCACGAGGTCCGTGATGTCGGCATCCCAGCGCGAGCGTATCGCTACAGCGGCGGAGGATGGCAGCGCATTGCGAGCGAACGGGTCGTTCTCCGGAAGCACCACGTGAACCCTCGCATCGACCACCCCGTCGATCATGGAAATGGTCCTCGCAATGTCCTGCGCAAGCGCGTCCATGAAGCGGATGCGCTCCTCGGAAGGCGAGGATATCATGCCTGTCTTCTTGAAGACCTCGCCCACGCCCATGTGCGGACGGCGGGGCAGCCCCTTCCGCTCCAGAAGGTTCACCGCGTCGGCAAACCTGGGCTCGGACACCATCACGTTCCACGTGCCTTCCTCGCCGGGCGCCTTGTGGCAGCTGATTCCGGCGTCTATGAGCGCGGCCATGACAAGGTTCGCCTGCCGTTCCTCCAGCCCCGAATGGAGCGTCGTCTCCTTGTCGCACCCGGCGAGCAGCAACGCGGCGGCAATGACCAATGACAACCTATGCATATAACCGTCTCCTCCTACTAACTACTAACTACTAACCACTAACGACTAGCCACTAACAACTAACGACTAACGACTAGCCACTAACGACTAACTACTGATTCTTCACCAGCGTCTGTATGGCGTTGGATGTCTTGTCCGCAACCTTAGTGACGACCTCCTGCTGGAACGCCAGGTTGGCCACCTCGTATTGCAGCTCCACCATCTCAGGCGCGGACACCGAATGCTCGGCCTGCAGCTGCGTAAGAGCGCGTATGCGATGGAGTATGCCCTGGTTGTTCGCCTGCGCGCTCTTCCACGCGGCGGAGACCTCGTTTGCGAACGGCACCGCATCGACCTCGGTCGTGTCCTGCACGTCCATCGCCGCCTGGAAGCGCTCTACAGCGGCAGGGTCTGCGGTCTTGTCGACCGTCGCCGGCTGGCTTTCAGCGGCCGTGGCGGCCTGTGCCCCGCCAGCGGCCCTGACTGCCTCTACGATCATTGATTCTGTCATCTCATGAGATCCTTTGCCAATTGCGCAGCCGCCGGATCGGCGGTCTGCTCCGCCGCCACCGAAAGCGGCAAAGCGGCTTCAGCCTTGCGCCCCATCCTTATGAGCGCCATTCCCTTGAACGCCTGCAACATCGCCGAAGAGGGGAATTTCGGAAGAGCGATGTGGTCGATGTAGTCCACGGCTCCGCCGAAGTCCAGCATGCTGATGAAGAGGATGGCGTTCGCCACGGCGACGGACGCCTCCTCCGGGCGGAACCGCTCCAGCGCCACGAGGATCTTCCCTGCGGACCGGAAACGGTTCTGCCCGGTCGCCATCAAGGCGACGTTCAACAAGAGCTTCGCCTCATCGCTTTCGAGATTGAACATCAACGGAAGTTGGAGGCGATGGAGTTGAGCGCGTCGCTCATGTTCTTGTTGATGTTCGTCATCGTCGTGAGCGCGAGGTTCCACATCTGCAGGTCATACTGCAGCTGCTGGAGGTTGGCCTGGATGTCCGGGTGCTCCTGGTAGTTCTTCAGCGAGATCGCGAGGCGTTCCTCCATCGTGTTCGCGGCATTGAGCATCGCGTTGTAGACGTTGTCGGTGTGGATCACCTCGTTGAGGCCGATCTGCTGCCCGTCGCCGACACGCGTGATGGTGTTGACGTTGTCATACATCTTGACCATCTGGCCAGGATTGTGTATGCTAGGTATTGCCATTTTCTGTTTCCTTGTTTGTTTTGTCCTTGTTGTTGAACGTCGCCTTCCGGCTACGCTTTTCGCGCTTCCCCACCCACCCGGGCGGTCAGACGCAAAATCTTCCTTGCGAGGGTGTTGGCCTCCCTCAACGCCTCTACCCTCGGAAACTCGTCCGGCGGCAGACCTTCCTTCATCGCGGCATCCAGTCGCCGCTCGAGGCCGACGAGCACGGCATCGTACCTTGCCAGCGCGGCATCCTTCCCGGGGCCGGCCAGCTCCCTCTCGATCTCCAGGAGCATCGTCGGTTCGTTCATGGCCTCCATGTGAACCTCCCCGTGGAATTCGTTACCGTCACCGCGTCAGCATCGATCTTGAGTATGATGTTGCCACCCACCGATGCGCCCTCCAGCACGCGCGTCCCGTCACGCATGACGAGGCAAGGATACGGCTTCGTAAGGATCCCGCAGACGGGCAGCGTGGGCGAGGTCGCCTTCCTGGATGCGGGACGCTTGACGGCAGGCATGTCGACAGGCAGATCGACAGGCAGATCTTCGCGTACCCTGTATCTGGTCACCCGCCTTGGCAAGGCCCCGAACTTGACGTCCTCCGTATCGACCTTGCGCAGCTTCGGAAGATCGGCGTCAAGCGCGCGGATGGTATGCCCTAGCTCGCCAGGGGAACGCGAGATGCCGCTGATCGCCAGCACGCGGTTCGTCGCGTAAACCACCTTGAGCGCCCCTTCCGTGAGCGTGAAGAGCGCATCTTCCGCCGCGGTCCTGAACGATTCGTCGTCCGATATGTCCAGCTCTACGCCCGGCCTGGCCTCGTACGCCTCCGCCGTCGCGCGAAGGCGTTCTCCGCGCGTCTTGAGGTTACCTGCGAGCCTGGCTGTTCCGGCGGTCTCCTCCAGCTGCAGGCCGTAGCGCGCGGCGATGGCGGCAAGCGTTGGACTTCCAGCCGCCGTCGGCTGCTCGGTTCTGCCGGGCGACGTCACTACGCCGACCATGTTGGAGATGGCGTGGATGTCGTATCCCTTCGATTCGCAGAAATCCCTTATCTTTTCCCGGAAGGACCATGCCAATGCTGCCAGCGCAAGGATCAGCAGCACCAGCGCTACAAGGCAGCCACAGCATCCGCCGCGCTTCTTCCTGCCTTCTGGCGCGGCTTCACCACCTTCCGGCGCGGGACTCGAGGCATGTGATTCACCGCCCGTCTCACGCCTTTCGTCCGCGGCCGCACGCCCTTCTTCACCCTCCGGCTTAGCCTCCACGGTCTTCTCCGGCCATTTCAGCTCGTTCCACGGCGCATCGGCAGGCCCCACTGCAAATGCGGTCGCACCGGCCGTCCTGACTACGAACGGCTCAAGCACCCCGCCATCGACCGTCACGCCGTCGTCGGACGCCTCGATGCGAATCGCTTCCGATGGAAGCGTAGGGTCTGCGAGGACGATGTCGCACTCGTCGCTCTTGCCAAGCGTGACCGCGACGCCAGCCACGAGCGCTATCTCCGCGCCCTTGTTCGGCCCTTCGACTATCTTCAGCAGAAAATTCACAGCTTAAGCCTCCCGAGCGGCTGGATGTTGATCTCCGCGCTAAGTTCCTGGAACGAAAGGACAGGCAGCTCGTAGTAGTCCTTCTCTATCATCTTGCGGAAATAGCGGCGGATGTCTACCGAGACGATGATGACCGGCTTCTGCGGTATCTTCGCAAGATCTCCGATGGTGCGCTTGACCACGGCCAGGATGGAACGCACCGTGGCAGGGTCCATGGCGAGATAGCTGCCGCCGGACGTCTGGCGCACGGACTTCCTGATCTTCTCCTCGAGCGACGGGTCCAGCAGGTACGCAGCGACGATGTTCTGTCCACCCGAGAACTTGTAGGATATGTAGCGGGAGAGGGCGGAACGGACGTACTCCACGAGCAGCACGGCGTCCTTCTCCTTCTGTCCCCACTCGATGAGCGTCTGCGTGATGCGCTTCAGGTCGCGGATGCAGATGCCCTCCTGCACGAGGCGCTGCAGCACATCCGTGATCTTCTGCAACGGCAGCACGCGCTGCACCTCCTTGACCAGCTCCGGCGCATCCTTCTCCATGTGGTCGAAGAGCAGACGCGTCTCCTGGAGCGACAGGAACTCGTGGGCATATCGTCTGAGCACGCCGGAGAGGTGGAAGGAGAGCACCCCGCCGAGGTCCAGCGACCTCACGCCGGCCTCGTCGAGCTGCGTCTTGGCCTCCTCCTTCACCCAGCACGTCTCGTAGCCCTGGAGGAACTGCTTGCCACCCTCGAACGCGACACCGGCGGCGGACAGGTTCTCCGGCTCCTCGAGGGCGAAGATGAACCCCTTCCTGAGCGCGCCCTCGGAGACCGGCACCTCGTTGACGAGAATGCGGTAGCGTCCATCGTGCATCGACGGATTGAGCGAGAGGTTGATGCCCGGAAACGGAACGCCGAGATCGTGGTAGAGCGCGCGCCGGACGGACATGATCTGATCGTTGAGCGCCTCGTAGGAAAGCGCCCCTCGGATGTCGGCGTCGATGTCCACCGTCAGCGGCGTCACCATCGAGAAGTCGTCGCCGTCCTTCCTCTTGGGACGTGGCGCCGTGCCTTCGGACGGCGCGGCGGCGGCGAGCGGATCCTCCGACTTCGCGGCCCTCGCGGCGGCGATCTTGGCCCGCGCCACAAGGCTCCATCCCACAAGCGCGACGAACGCCGCCAGCCCGAATATCTGTATCTTCGGGAAACCGGGGATGAGGCCGATCGCCACAAGCATCACCGCGCCGAGCAGGATGGCCTTGGGCTGCGCGAAGAACTGGTTGATGATGTCCTGCCCGAGCGGCTTGTTGTCCACATCGCCCACACGCGTCACGATTACGCCAGACGTGATCGAGACGAGCAGCGCCGGAATCTGCGAGACGAGTCCGTCGCCGATCGTGAGGATGCCGTACTTCGTGATGGCCCAGCCGATTTCCTTGCCGTTCATGAACACGCCCACGCAGATGCCGCCGACGATGTTGATGGCGGTCATGATCAGGCCCGCGATCGCGTCGCCCTTCACGAACTTCATCGCGCCGTCCATCGCGCCGTACAGCTGGCTCTCCTTCGCGAGCTCGTTGCGGCGCTGCTTGGCGGTCTCCTGGTCGATCGCGCCGGCCCTCAAGTCGGCATCGATGGACATCTGCTTGCCGGGCATCGCGTCGAGCGTGAACCGGGCCGCGACCTCCGAGACGCGCTCCGCGCCCTTGGCGATCACGACGAACTGGACGATCGTGATGATGAGGAAGATCACTGCGCCGACGATGAAGTTGCCGCCCACAACGAAGTTGCCGAACGTGTAGATGATCTCGCCCGCATCCGCCTTGAGCAGGATCAGCCGCGTCGTCGTCACGTTCAAGGCGAGCCGGTACAGCGTCGTGAAAAGCAGCATCGACGGGAACGTGGAGAACGCCAGGGCGCGCGGCAGGTACAGCGAGAGCATCAGCATCACCGTAGAGATCATCAGGTTGATGGAGATGAGCAGGTCCACCATCGGCGTCGGCAGCGGGATGATGAGAAGCCCTATGATGCAGACAACAAGGAACGCCAGCACCAGATCGCCGAATCTGGAGAACACGTTTGAAAAGTCTGTAAATCTGCCGAACATTAGTGGTTAGTCGTTAGTGGTTAGTCGTTAGTCGTTAGTGGTTAGTGGTTAGTCGTTAGTCGTGTTTTCAGGTCTCCAAGAGGGACATTCTGTATCTGTCAAGGAGGTCGGTGTCCGCAAGGAGCATCTCTATCTCCGCCGCCGCGTTGTCCGCCGCCGTGCTGCCCCGCTCCCTCAGCGCAAGCAACGCCGAACGGGCCGTCTGCGAGAACCCTCCCGGCGTCCTCAGTACCGCCGAGTTCCCGGCGACAAGCGCATGCATGACCTCGCCCCCGACCGACCTGTCCGGCGGGAACAGCTCGTCTATCGCCTGCGTCACCGTGGTGGAACCTGGTAGCAGCTCCTTCTGCGGCTGGCCGGCGACCGGGGAATCGATCACTTCCGCGAATCCAGCCTGGCCGATTCCCGTGTCGAACCTCAGCGGGTCCGTGGTCCTGGAGACGTTCATGCTCACGAGGCACCTCCGAATTCAAGTGCGATGCGCCACAGGAGGGCGAACACCGCGTTTATGGAGGGGAGCGTCACGTCGCGGCCTGCCAGCGCAACCGCGAAAACCGCGCGGCCGGACCTGGCAAGGTATCCGGTACGCAGACGAAATCCCAGGCGGGCGTCGGGATGCGCATATCCGAGAAGCCGCTCGGCGGCAGGAACGTCAAACCGCACGGGAACGGTCATCGCGACATGAAGCGAGTCGAACGCGTACTCGAAGCGCAGAACCAGTCCGTTCTGGAATGAAAGCGCCGCCACGCCCCTGTCCCCGAGCGACAGATCGCCGAGCCCGGCCGACCGTCCGAACTGGCCGACAGCCGAATCTATCCACGCAGGCGCCGTCATGCCGAAGCCTCCTTCAGCGCATCAAGCTCCGCCCCGCCTGCATCGCCGGCGCTCTCCTCCTCGGCGATGATCCCGTCAAGATGCTCCTGCGCCGCGTCCACAAGCCGCTGTCTGTCGCCCTCCTTCGCGAAGAGGCGCGGCGAAAGCCGCCTGAAAAGCCTCGTCAGCTCGCGCGCGAAATCCATCCTGGCAAGCAGTCCCGCAAGTCCGCACTCGCTCTCGAACGCGGCGATGGCGCCGGCCACGACGAACGCCTGCTCCGTGAGGTCGACCACGCGTCCCGTCATCTGCTCGCCGTCGAGAAGGCAGTTCTCGCCGAACTCGCGCCCCATGCGCGCCGCAAGTTTGGTAAGGTCGTCCAGCACCGTCTGCAGGCTCTGCACGCAGCCGAGATCCGTGAGGATGCGCCCGAGGGCGGCTGCCTCGATGGACGGCTCGGACGACGCGAGATCCCTACCGCAGCCTGCGATCAGGAACGATATCGCCTCGGCGAGATGCCCTGGCCCGCGCGCGGCGAGAAGCGAGCGGAAGCAGTCCTGCGGACTCTTGAAGCCCACGACCTCGCTGCGGTACATGTCGCGCAGCTCCTGCATCTGCTCGGGGGTCGTGGCGCGCGCGTTGATCTCCTCGGCCAGGTTGATGCCGGCCCTTATCTCGGGTCCCTTCGCCTCCGCAAGCGCCGCCTTGGCCTGCCTGACCAGCGCCGACAGCTCCTCCTCGCCGACGCCGAACGCCTGCTCCAGAATGTCGAGCATCGCGAACTGGTGCGATGGATCCGTGGAGCCGCGCGCAAGCTCCTTGATGAGTTCGCGCGCATCGGGGATGTTCCCTGCGGCGGCGGACGACCTGAGCCCCCTCGCGAGGCGCGTGATGAAGTCGCGGCCGGGCATGTCGGGCATCATCGCCACCCACGTCTCGATCGCCTTGACGATCGCGGACCTCGGACCCTGCATCTCGCCGAGCCTGCGCTCGCCGGCGCGCTTAGTGGCCTTCTCCTCGAACTGGAACGAAAGCTCCTCCATCGAATCCATCAGCTCCGCCATCGGATCCGCCTCTACTACCACCGCCGTGCCCATCAGCTCGCCGCGGGCGACGGCCTGGGGCTCCGTCTGGCGCATGAGCTCGGACACGTCGATCCGCTCCGCGCCGGCCGCATAGGTCTGCCGGAGTATCTGTGCCGCGTCAAGCGCCATAGGGCCTCCGTTGGAAGTTTGAAAACCTGGAAGGCTGCGGGTTGGGGACGTTCGCCCCCTCGAACCACACGAGGCAGGGACCGTGGAAATGCAGCAGCAGGTTGCGCGGCCCACGCGGCAGAAGGAAATCCCAGAGGCCGAGCTTCGGACAGAACCCGGTAGGACGGTTCCCGGTCCACGCGACTACGGATTCCGGCCTCACGGCGAACGTGTCGCCATCCTCCACCTGAAGGCGCGCCGTGCGCGACGCGGTGGCCATCACGACGAAGTGGTTTTCCTGGGCACGGGATTCAGGACGCGAGACAGCCTCCTCGTCTCCCGCCTCCTGGCCCTCGCCTCCAAGGCCGAACTTCGTCACGCAAAGCGCACCCTTCACGCTCATGGGTATGACCTTCACCGCCTCCGTCCCGGACCATGCCGACGCCGGAGCCACAAGAACCTTGGAAGACATCGCGGAAATCGGCGCGGCGCATGGGATGTGCGTCAGGAACGGACGCCTCGCGTCCGCACACTTCGCGGCGGCAGTCGTCTCGACGAGGTCGAGGCTGGAACGGTCGCGAAGGAAGAATCCCTTCCTGTGGCGGCGGACGGCGGAACCGAAGAAAGCCGTCGGCTGGCCGTGGCTGACAAGCCACGCCCCCGCCTCGACTTCGGCGAATCCGCCCTCTATCTTCACCGCGCCTTCCATCACTGCTTCCCGCTCTTCTTCTTCCTCTCCTCTTCCTCTTTCTCCTCGGCATCCAGCCTGGCACGCTCCGCCCTGGCCTGGTCCTTCCAGTTGTGGATGTCGGTCTCAAGCCTGTTCTTCTCGCGTTCGCGGTCGAACTGGCGCATCTTCCTGCCATGCTCGATCTCGGCCTTGCGGCGCGACAGATAGTCTTCCTGCTTCTCCTTGCGGCGCTGGCTGCTGTCTTCGCGCTCGAGGTCGCGCTTCTCGCGCTCGTAGTCGCTTATCTCCGCATCGTCCTGCATCTCCTCGGACTCCGTCACGTCCCTCAGGCGCGTAGCCTGGAAGCGGGCAAGCGTGTCCCTATCGATATCCACTATGTGCGGAGTAAGCACGAACATCCGCTGCACAGTCTCCTTGCTCGTCGACTTGCCGCCGAACAGCCACCCTATCCACGGGATGTCGCGTAGATACGGGATGCCCCAGCCTGCATCCTCCTCGATGTCGCGCAGATACCCGGCGAGCATGATGGACTCTCCCTCGAACACTGATGTCTGCGTCGTGAGCGTGGAGGAACGCGTCATCGGCATCGCATCAACGGTGATCGACTCGAACCCGCCATCGTCAAGCTCAAGCGCCAGCCAAATCTGGTTCGGCATGTTCGTGCCTATGGACGGCAGTATGCGCGGCTTGATCTGGAGCTTCGTCCCGGCCGAGACCTCCTCCAGCGTAGCAACCTCGGTTCCGACCACCTTCGCATGGTAGCTCTGCGAATCGCTCATCTCGGCGGCCAGGTTGTTCACGGTGAGAAGCGACGTGCGGGAGATGGAGCGCGCCTTGCCTTTCTCGCGCAGCGCGGTTATGGACGTCGCCAGCGCGTAGGCTGAGTGGATGTGCGTGAGCGCGCCGGCGAAACCCTTTCCTGCCACGTTCTCCGGACTGAAGATGTTCGCGGCGTTCTGCCCCGTCCCGAGGTTGGAACGCCCGTGCGTCAAGGTGTACGTGAGCGACAGCTGCCAGTCGAGCGCATCCTTCTTCGTGAGCTCGACGACGGTCACGTCGACCTCCACGAGCTTCTGCGGTACATCCAGCTGGCGGATGAGCCCCTCGTACATGGGCATCCTGGATGCGACATCGCGCACGATTACGGCGTTGAGGCGGTTGTCGGGGCGAATGACGGGCCGGTACTGCGCCATCCTCGCCACATCGATGGTCGCGACCTCGTTCGACATCGATGCCTCGCGCACGCCGTCCCTGGTGCCGTTCGACATTATCTCCTCCAGCATGCGCGCGACACCCCGCAGCTGCACCGAGGATTCCGGGCTGTTCGCCGTGAAGGACACGTCGTCCGCCCATGTGTACACGAGCGGGAATATCCTGGTCTCGACCTCGTTGAAGGTGCGCTTCTCGCGCAGGTTGTCGGCCTTGGTGATCATTTCCGAGACAAGCGACACGTAGCGCGGCGGACCGGCCACCATCACCAGCTCGTCGTTGGACGTGGTCTTCAGCGGGAAGCGCATGTCCTCCACGCCCAGCTCCGTCAGCATATTCCGCACCTCGCCGGCCTTCATGTACTTGAGATCCACGAGCATCGTAGAGATCTCGCCCGCGCCGTAGATGTAGAGCGCCGCGCCGTCGTAGTACCAGATCAGATTGTGCGTCGTAGCGATCCTGTCGAGGAAATCGTCGGGGGGGACATCCTTGAAATCGCCGGAGAAGCGCCCTTCCACGGTCTGGGAGATCACTATGGAAAGCCCCTCGGCCACGGCGAAGGTGTCAAGCGCGACACGAAGGTCCATGTCGCGCGCGACCAGCGTGTAGGTAGGCATCTTCCACGGGATGGAGGGTGCGGACGCGGTCCCGGCCGCCACCGCAGGACCCGCCGCGGCCAGCATGGCGGCAAGCACCGCCGCCCTGAATGGTTTGATCGTCACAAGTCGCATCTCCCTACGGTCTGATGACCGCCTCCGATATTTCCACCGCGTCGACCTTCCCCCATTCGTCCACGCGCGCCCGCCACCAGTCGCACGAATCGGCGAACGTCTCGAACAACTTCACAAGAGCCCGATCGTCCGCGTCTACCGGCGCATCCTGCCACAGGAAGGTCGAATTCCTACCATGCGCAAGCGTGGCGGCCTCCCGAAGCATGCGCCCCGCAGCGTATGCGGCAAGCGTCGGGACGATCGATCCATCCTCCGTCAATGCATGGGAAAGAACCAGGCGCCCGGCAGCTTCCTTGACGAGCACATCCCTACCATCCACGCGAAGCGTGAACGAACCATCGGCATTGGGCATCCTTTCCGGATACCCAATAGCCGACAACAGCCGTTCCGTGGCATTTGAACGGCCATACGTCCTCTTTGTCGCTATATCTGGCATTTCAAGGGTGGGTATTATACCAAAAATCCTCCGACCTGTGTAAAGTATAGCACAAAACAGGCCGCAGGTGCGCAGAAAATCGAAACGCTCGGAGGCGACTACGCCCTGAAGTGGAACGACGAGACTCAGATGAGCGTGAACGCGTACGCCACGCTGCTGAGCCAGTTCGCGAGGGCCGGCGGGTTCTTCGACCGGCTCGTGGAGACGTGCCCGATGAGGTTGACGAACAACAACGCGCCGGAGGTCCGATACCTGATCGCCACGGTGATGGTGGCGATGGGCAACGGGGCGACGCGGTTCCGGCACTGCGACCGCCTCCACGGCGACGCGGCGACGACGGCATGCACCATGAGGCCGCCACTTCCCGTCCGCTCCTCCAGTCGTGCGTCGCGAGGCTGTCGCGCCATGCGCGGCAGGGGATCGTCACGATCTACACCGCCACGAGCGAAAAGGCCCGCGCCATCTACCGCGCCATCAGCGCCTTCCTGTCACGGATCTCGTCTGCGTCGCAGTTGAGCCTCGAAGAGCGTCGCCAGCGTATAATCGCCCACGCGTTCCGCGAGTACGGCACGATCCGGCGGATGTTCCCTCCCGACATCGGCGGCCAGATGACCATGCCGCTCGCCTGAAACGGCAATCCAACGGCATCATAGCCACTTCAGTCCGCCAACTTTAGCTGACGGGCAGATGCACTATTGACTTCAACTGCGATTTTTAGGTTCAAGAATCGCCATCACATCTAAAAAGGCCATGGGAACCTCCCTTTTGCTTCAGGACGTAGATATCGCACATGCGGCTGCCCTTTGCCTTCAGGCATGGCGCAGGGCCATCATGGAGAACGCCCCTCCACACGGAAGAACCTAGCCGTGCTGGACGTACGCGGAACGATGATTGTCGCGGCGTCGCCGCCTTCAAGGTAGAACTCCGCGCCGGAAAGATCGAGAAGCGAACTGGTGCCTTCCGAAATCGGAAGCGTCTCCGATGCACGGATCCTGATCAGGTCCTTGAAGCTGTACAGCCATGTCGCCGGCCTGGCCGTGAAGCGGATGGCAAGATATTCGTCATCTATCGCGAAATCGTCTATCTTGAGCGACTCCAGCGGAAGCGGATCGCCCTGAGTCGCGACCGCGCTGCCGGCGGAGGGGTCAATTGTCACCGTGTAGCTGTAGCCGTTGGCCGAGAACGTATGCGCCGTACCCGAAGATGTACCAAGCCCCCCATTCTTCGGCGAGGCGGAAAGAAGCGACGAACCGTGAGGCTCCTCCCAATTCTCTGGCAGCCATAGATACACGTTGCCCCCAGCGTCGGCATGGATGCCGGACTGGCCATAGTATGCAGGCAGGTTGTCGAAGGCCACGGCCTTGTTCGGCACGAATCCCGGCACCTCGACGCAGACGAGCGCGACGTTTGAATCGTTTTTCGCGATTGTCGCACAGCCGCCGTCCGTCGTCTTGACCGAACCGCCGGTAATGTAGACCGTTTCATCTCCGTAGCCGCCCCCTTCTCCGAGCGCCTGTCCGTAGCCGGCGTGGGCAAAGACCGTACCGCCGGATATTTTCACCTTGCCACACGAACCGCTGTAGCAGCAGCCGATTGCGGACGAAGATCCATGCGCGTCGATGATTCCGCCTTCGATGTAGATTTCGCCGCACGATTCGTTATGCGGGTAGCTGCCGGCGTCATCTAGCCCGCCGATCGCCGCGCCGCTGTTGCCCTTCACGTAAAGGTAGCCGTCGCCATTTATGGTCAACTTGCGGTTCTTGGGAACTAATATGCCCGCATAATGGAAACTGTACGAATCGTTGCACGAGACGAGAGAATTGGACGAAGCGAGCGTTATTGTGACCGGTTGCTGATTCCAAATGTCGCTAAGCACGATTGGCGAATAGTAGTTGTCTCGTGTGTATCCAGAAAGATACAAGTCTTTCAGCGTCAGATTGACAGGACCGTCCTCCGCCCTCAGGTATATCGCCACCTTGCCTTCGTCGTTCGTGCCGGTCACGGTGTAGATTCCCTGGTTGGTGACGTAGAGCGTCCTGTCGGCCACGTCGTAGTACCAGCCGCCGCCGGAAAGCGTGCAGACGCTCTCGCCGTTGATCGTGACGTCCACATCCTGCACGAGCGCGGTCGTCGCCGAGCCCGCAACGCCCGCGAAGTACTTCGTCCCGTCGACAGTGAACGCGTAGTTGCCCCGGGGGAGCCACAGATAGATGTTCCCGGAATCGTCCGCGCAAATGTTGGATACGTCATAGTAGGCCGGCAGCCCCGTTATCTCCACCGCCTTGCCTGCCGGAAGATTCGCGACTTTCACGCGGTCGAGGAGCGCGCCGTCGCTATTTACCGCGGAATTGGATTCGCGCATGTTGACATTGCCTCCCGCGACGAGCGCACCGGAAATCGAATCAACGAAATCCTCCGGCGTCGTGGCGACGATGTTGCCGCTCCGTATGACCACGTTCGTCACTCCGTGGTACGATCCATCGCTCGCACCGATTCCGGGATAGCTCCAGCCGTCACCGTTGCCGCCCGATGCGAAGAGCCAGCCGTCTCCGCCGATAGAGATGCGCGACTCGTAAGGAACCGAGATCGCCGCGCAGTACTTGCCTGCTACGAACGTGTTCGTTCCGGTGAAGGTGATGTTGGCCGTGACATTCGACGCGATCGCGAACGGCGTCTGGCGGTTCCCGGTCGCCTTGAGGCAGAGATTCGAGAAGACGATGTTCGCGTCGCTTTCGACGCGGCAGCGCACCGCGCCCGCCGTGTTCGTGCCCGAAAGCGTCACGTCGCCCGTGAGCGTCAGCCGCGCGCTTAAGCCGTCGTAGCTCCATCCCGTCCCCGCGATCTCAATGCCGACTTCATCGTCGCCGACGAACACGCCGGAATGGAAGAGCTCGCGCGCCTGGGT
>JAFXTB010000117.1 GCA_017525225.1 Kiritimatiellia bacterium | reverse complement strand
GGACGCCAGCGAAACGGCCCCCGCCGCGCGGAGCGAACGGTTGGGGCGAAATCACGCGCACGTTAGGGAGGAGCGCAAAAGTCACCGCCCCCACGCCGCAATCCTACTTCCAGCAAGATGGAATTAGTCATCCTACACTTTGTCTACAAGGGTTACGTGGGGGAGGTGCCTAAAAAACGGGGAAAATTCGATTGACGCGATACGGCGCACCGAAGGGAAAAATGTGGTATAATTTCGCCATGGACAAAAAGACAATCATCTCAGCCATCATGGCCCTGGCCGCAGGCGTGGCTATTGGCTACCTGGCGGCGCCGAAGAGCGCCCCCGAGCCAACGAAGCCCGAAAGGCCGTCGCGCCGCGCGCAGACACACGTGGTCGATGCCGACCAGAAGGCCGGCATGGCCGCCATGCGCCAGCGCATACGCGACCTTGAACGGCGGCTCGCCGCCGCCACGGCATCGGCCGCCGCGCAGACCAACGCCGCCGCCAAGCCGCCGCAATCCGAAGAGCGCGTGGGTTTCGGTCCACCGCGTCCCGAGGAATGGCGCGCCCGCATGGAGGCGATGCGCCAAAATGATCCCGAACGCTACACGCAGATGACCAACAACATGGCGCGCTGGCGCTCGCGCATGGCCGCCGCAACGCAGGACCGCATGGCGTTCTTCGCCTCGCTCGACACCTCCACGCTCACGCCCAAGCAGCGCGAGACGCACGAGCGACTGCAGGAGCTGCTGGCGCGCCGCGAGGAGCTGTTCAAGGCGATGGACGTGTCGAACGACTCCATCACCGACGAACAGCGCGGCGCCGCCCACCAGGAGATGCGCCAGATCATGGGCCAGCTCCAGTCCCTCGAACGGGAGGAGCGCGACATGCTTCTCAACCAGGCCGCCCGCAACCTCGGATGTTCAGGCGCCATGGCTAAGGAGCTTGTGGATACCATCAAGACGATCTATGACGCAACGCAGTCATGGGGTGGCGGCGGCAGACGCTTCCGTGGCGGCCCGCCGTCGCGCGGAGGCTCCCGCTAGGCGGAGATGATCGACGAATCCACAGCTGAATGGAAAGATGCGCTGCGGCTCGTGCGCGCCGCATACGATGCGCTCGATCGCGGCGATGCGCTTGCAGAGCAAGCCCGTGCCGCCGCATTCGACCGCCTGCGCACATCCGCATCGAAACGCATACTGTCGCTCGCCCATCTGCTGCAACCCGGCGCCACGCTGCGAAGCATGCAGGCCGCGCTCGTGCCGCTAGAGCGAGTGGACAGGCGGACAAGGGTGACCGATGCCGACATGGGCATCCGCTCTACCGACACCCCGCGCCATCCGGTCCCGGCGCCGGTCACCGTCGTGGCGGACAACATCAGATCGGTCTTCAACGCCGGCGGGCTCTTCCGCACCGCGGACTTCTTCGGCATCGAACGGCTCGTGCTGTGCGGCTACACCCCGACGCCCGGCAACCCGCAGCTCGCCAAGACCGCCCTTGGCGCGGATTCCACAGTGCAGTGGGAACACGCGGCCGACGTACGCGATGCCGTAGATAGGCTTCGCGCCGGGGGATACGCCATCTATGCGCTGGAGACGGCATCGTCCGCATGCGACGTGATGTCCTTCACCCCCCGTTTCCCATGCGCCATCCTGCTTGGAAACGAGCGCTTCGGCCTCGATCCGGACGTAGTGCGCATGGCCGACGCGATCCTGGAGATACCTTCGCACGGCACAAAGAACTCGATGAATGTGGTCTCCGCGTTCGCCGTGGCGGCGGCGGCGATCCGCAAGGCGTTCGACGACGCCGCGAAACGCCCGGTCAGTCCAGCCTGACGATCTCGATGCGGTCGATCCAGACGTCCGGACGTTCCATGCCACCGCCCAGGCCGATCCATACCGCATCGCCGACGCGTGGCGAGAACGGCTTCAGGCTGTACCATACGTACCGCGATCCGCTTGACGTGCCAGACGCCTTTACCGATATGCCGTTCACCGCGCGTTCGTGCGTGCGGTTGTAGATTCCTGCGCAAAACGCCTCGGTGCCGGGCGGCACATCGGAAAAGCGAACGCGAAGGCGCACCGTGTAGCGTACATCTGGATCGGCAAGGACGTCGTCCATCCAGAACCACGCCGTGCACGCATCCATCCTGCCAGGCAGTCGCACCGCCCTTCCATTGCCGGCCAGCGGATCGTCCACGGTCTCGAACGCCGTGGGGATGCGGCCTACTAGATTCCATTCCTCCAGCGCGAGGCGGCGAAGCGGCTTCACCGGCGCCGGACGCACGGCGAACTCCTCAATGCGCCGGCGCAAGGATTCGTTCCACGCCCTGTCGCCCGCGAAGCGCAGTCCCCCGGGTGAATGCAGCACCGATGCCACGCGTCGAGCGCCGGCCTGCTCCTCGGCATAGCGGGTGGCGTCGAGCCGCGAGATGTCACGCGAGAGGAATGGACGAGCATAGCCGCGCATCGCCCGCGTGAAATCCACAGGCAGGCGAGCACGCAGCACGTTCCCGGCGTATGGCGTGCCGCGCGCGCGGTCTGCGGCATCCGCAAGGATGCCAGCGGCGGAGTCAAGCACGGAGCCAGGCAATCCGAGCGCATGCACACGTTCGAAGCAGCCCATCGGCAGACGGCGCGTATCGCGCGGGAAGCCGTGCAGCACGTCAAGATATCGGCGCATGTGCCCGGCGGCCGGGCCAAAGCAGTCCGCCAGGCACCTATCCAGCAGCGCATCCTCTTCTAGCTCGGGGTTCCACATCCATCTGGACAGAAGCCAGATGCGGATGTCCGTCCAGATGTCGTTCTCGCCAGCGCCGTCGTTCTGCTCCAGGACCTGCCGCGCGCCGGACTTCAAGAAGAAACGCATGTTCCCGCGCATGCTCCTGAAGTTCGGCCAGGGATGGAGATAGCATGCGAAGTCCGTGGTGTAGTCCCATACACCGAGCGTCGAAGGATATGAGCCCCATACGCCGAAGGCATGGCGGGTCTGGCGGTTCTCGATGGATCTGCCGACCGAAATCGGCTGCGCGAAATCGCACTCTATCGTGCATAGGCAGATCTGCACGTTGCGCCTCGGCACGATCGTGGCGGGCGGACGGCGCGTCTGCAGGTAGGCGAGTGTCTGTATGACCACGTCGGGATGGCGGCGCTCCACGGCCTCGGCTATCGCGTTGACGAACCGTATCAGCGTGCCGGAATGCGACTTCTCCCTTCGGTCGATCGCAGAACATGCCGCGCAGGAGCACCATGTGGTCCAGTCGTTCTGTGAAACGCCGTAGAGGCGGATTCCCTTCGGGTATGACTCGGCGATTCGCCTTAGCACCTCTTCCGTGCAGATGCGAAGCACGTCTGGATTCGTCAGGCAGGGCTGGGTGCGGAAGCCAAGGCGTCTGCCTCCTACCTCCGCGAAGTATTCCGGATGCGTCTTGAACCAGCGCTCCGGCGGCAGAAGAGCATCGAACGTGTGGCATTTGCCCAGACGCTGGTCGAAGCGGAAGGCACTGCCGCCCAGCTCCGGACCGAAGTTCTCCAGGTTGAGGCGCAGCCTGGCGGCAAGCTCACGATGGCCGTACATCCCGTTTCCGTTCTGTGTGCGAAGCTCGAATGCTGGACGCTGCGCGACATCGAGATCGTCGGGCACATTGAACGATTCGATCTCGGGCACCTTTTCGATGCGGGTGGAATACCAGGCGCATCCGCCGAAGCGCTCCAGCAGCTCGTATACGCCGTAGAGGGCGCCCCTTCCGCGTCCGGCAAGGACGAGCAGGTGCGTGCCGCACGACTTGAGGCGGAAGCCCTCGTCGCCGAGCGATTCCACGTCGAACGGCCAGGCGCCGGCCGATTCTAGCAGCTTGCGCGAGTGGGAGGTCCAGCCAAGGAGCACTGCCTGCGGCGGCAGTGCGGCGGAGTCGTCGGCGATGGGGACATCTACGCCTGTCTGGCGCTTGAGGAACGTCTGCAGCTCCTCTGCCGCATGGCGTTCGCATTCGGATGCCTCGTGGCGGACGACTATGCAGGACCTGGCCGGCTGGCCGCGGGCGGCGAGGGTGATGGTGGCATGCGCATGCTGCGTCGCCAGGACGGCCAGAGCCGCCAGGACGGCTAGATTGCGGAAGCGCGCCCCATGTACGCGGCTATTCATAGCGCAGGCAGTCGATGGGGTTCAGCTTCGACGCGCGATATGCCGGATAGAAGCCGAAGAACATGCCGACGAACGATGAAAACGCCAGCGCCCAGAGGGCGGAGACGATGTCGATCGCGATCGGCCAGTGCAGGAGGTTGCCGAAGAAGATGGCAAGCCCCACGCCCAGGGCCACGCCGATAGCGCCGCCGACGGTGGAGAGTATTATGGATTCAAGGATGAACTGGCTGAGGATGTTGACCGGGGTGGCACCGATGGCCATCCTGAGACCGATCTCCTTGATGCGTTCCGTCACCGACACTAGCATGATGTTCATTATCCCGATGCCGCCGACGAGAAGCGAGATGGACGCCGCTATCGTAAGCAGCACGGTCATCAGCTTGGTGGTCGAGCCGATGGTGTTCATGAACTCCGTGGGGTCGCGCGTCTCGAAGTCGTCGTCCTGGTAGTCTGCAAGCCTGTGACGCTGGCGGAGGAGCGCCGTGAGCTCGCGCTTGGCCTCGTCGAGCATGTCCATCGAGCGCAGCGAGATGTTCATCATGTTGATGTTGTTGAAGGTCGAACCCTGCAGTACGCGCTTCACTGTCGTGTATGGCGCGAGCACGCAGTCGTCCTGGTCCTGCCCCCAGCTGTTGGCGCCCTTGGCGGTAAGCACGCCAACGACCTTGAACGGCATGTTCCTGAGACGGATGGTCTGGCCCACCGGGTTCTCGTCTCCGAAGAGGTGCGTGCGCACCGTCGCCCCAATCACGCACACGCGGGAGCACCGCCGTTCCTCCGTCTCGTCGAAGAAGCGTCCGTCGGCGACATCCCAGCCGCGGATTGTCGGATAGTCGGTGGATACGCCCTGCACGCTGGAGGACCAGTTGCGGTCCTGCCGGATCATCTGCAGGGATGTTCGCACCATCGGCGAGACGGCCTGCACCAGGTGCGACAGTTCCTTCTTCACGGCGATGGCATCCTCGGCGGTCATGGTCTGCCCCTGGCCCATGCCGCCATGCACGGGACCTGCGTTGTGGCGCTCCGGGAAGACCATGAGCAGGTTGTTGCCCATCGAGGAGAGCTGCTTCACCATCATGGTCTGCGATCCCTTGCCGATGGCAAGCACGATGATCACCGCGGCGATGCCTGCTATGATCCCGAGGCATGTGAGGATGGAGCGCGTCTTGTTGCGCAGGATGGCCAGCACCGACACCTTGAATATCATCCAGAGGTTCATCTGCGGTCGTCCTTTATAAGCTTCCCGTCGCGCATCACGAGATGGCGGCGCGCATACGCCGCTATGTCGTCCTCGTGCGTGACCATGACGATGGTTATGCCCTCGTTCGACAGCTCGGTGAAGAGCTTCATTATCTCGATGGAGGATTTCGTGTCGAGGTTGCCGGTGGGTTCGTCGGCGAAGAGCACGGGCGGTTCGTTCATGAGCGCACGCGCGATCGCCACGCGCTGCTGCTGGCCACCGGAGAGCTGCGCAGGCGTATGCGTGCCGCGGCCGCCAAGCCCCACGCGCGAAAGCAGCTCCAGGGCCCGCTTCCGGCGCGCCGAGCGTCCGAGCCTGCCCAGGTAGAGGTCCGGCAGCTCCACGTTCTCGATGGCGCTCGTGCGCGGCAGCAGGTTGAAGCTCTGGAACACGAAGCCGAGCTTCCTGTTGCGTATGTGCGCGAGTTCGGTGCGGGAACGCCGCGCGACCTCCGTGCCGTCGAGCAGATAGCTGCCCGAGGTCGGAGTGTCGAGGCAGCCAAGGATGTTGAGCATGGTCGACTTGCCCGAGCCCGACGCACCCATGATGGCCACGAACTCGCCGCTGTCAATCGACAGCGACACGCCATCCAGCGCGTTCACCGGCTCCTCGCCGATTGCATAGACCTTTCGCAGGTCGCGTATTTCGATCAGTTGCGACATGTACCCGTCTCGGCAGCGATTATACCATATCCTGCCGCCGTGAATCAAGCATGGCAATTTACCCGCGCGATGTGGTATAATGTCCGCATCTGCAAACTGGAGGATGCACCATGAAGCGAGAGACCAGGCATGAGAGAAGCTCTGCGAACGCCATAGGGCGGCGCACGTTCATCAAGACCGGCGCGGCCGCCGCCGGGGCGGCAGCCATGCCCGATGTGGCGCTGGCAGAGGAACCCAGATCGGCCATAGTGGTGGTACACGGCACCGACATCGCGAAGATGGTCGAGGCCGGCATGGCCAGGATGGGCGGATGGGACAAGTTCTTCAAGCCTGGCACGAAGGTCGCCCTGAAGCCCAACATAGCCTGGAACTCCACGCCGGAACAGGGCGGGAACACGCATCCCGACATCATCCGCGCATTCGTCCTCGCGGCGGAGGCGCGCAAGGTGAAGCAGGTTGCCATCCCGGAGAACACATGCCATCCGGAGAAGAAGACCTTCGTCACGAGCGGCGTGCGCGATGCGCTCAAGGGTACGGGCGCGAAGCTCTACCGTCCAAAGCCTGCGGACTACAGGCCGGTTGCCGTGCCCAAGGGCCGCATCTGCAAGGAGGCGAAAGTCGCAGGCGACCTTCTGGACGCGGACTGCCTTGTCAACATGCCCGTGGCGAAGCATCATGGCGGCGCCACGCTGTCGTTGTCGATGAAGAACTGGATGGGCGCGATCGACAATTCGTCGCGCCGCTCCTGGCACCGCAACGGCCTCCACCAGTGCATTGCCGACTTCAGCACGTTCCTCAAGCCGACGCTCGTTGTGATCGACGCCACGCGCATAATGCTCGACAACGGACCGCAGGGTCCGGGGAGGCTTGCCCATCCCCACGAGATCATCTTCGCGACCGACCCGGTCGCCGCCGACACCTACGCCGCCTCGCTCTTCAAGAAGACGCCAAAGGACGTGCCACACATCGGCCTGGCGGCCGAGCTGGGCGTCGGCTGCGCCGACATCGCGAAGATCAAGGTAGAGCGCATCGAGGCGTAGGTGGCGCGATGAAGTGGCTGCGCCGCAACGCATTGCGCCTGCTGATCGCGGCAGGAGCCGCGCTTCTCGCCCTCGGATACGTTCCTGAGGCCTGCACCTGCGCAAGTTCACTGCTGCCGCGCCTGAGTCCGATCCTGAGCATCCTTGGCGCTCTCGCCGCGCGCGCATGGCTCGGTTGGCTGATGTTGCTGGCCGTTCCCCTTCTCGTGCTGGCATTCTTCAAGGGACGCTTCTTCTGCTGGCATCTATGCCCGATGGGATTCCTCTCCGAGACGGCAGGTCGCCTGAATCCGCGCGGCAAGGGGCTGGTGCGGCGAGTGCCTCCGTTCAACAAGGCCATCGCGCTCGTGGTGGCGGTATCGGCAGCCTGCGGATATCCGCTCTTCATCTGGCTCGACCCGCTGTGCATGTTCAACGGATTCTTCGCCGCCTGGCGCGAACCGTTCACATGGGCCGCCGCCACCACGGGTATCGGATTCGTGGCGGTCATCACGCTGAGCGTGCTCGTGCCGGACATCTGGTGCCACAGGTTGTGCCCTCTCGGCGGGCTACAGGAATCCGTGTCGCTGCTGGCGCGCAGGTTCCGTGCGCCAACGGACGCACCACCGGTGCAATCGTCGCTGACGGCTGCCTCTGCCACGCGCCGGACAGTGCTGGCCGCGATCCCGGCCGCCGCCGCCAGCATCGCCATCAGGCGCGCGCTGGGCGCCAACGGACGCAACGCCATCCGGCCGCCGGGCGCCGATCTTGAACGTATTAACGCCCTCTGCGCGCGATGCGGCAACTGCATGAAGGCATGTCCATACGGGTTGATCCAGCCAGATCTAGGGGAAACCGGGATCGATGGGCTTTTCACGCCTGTCCTTCGCCTGCGCAGCCGCAATCTCGAGCAGGAGCAGTACTGCTTCCAGGACTGCGTGGCCTGCACCGAAGTGTGCCCCACCGGCGCCCTACGTCCGATCACCGTGGATGAGAAGCATTCCACCCCCATCGGACTTGCGGTGATCGATAGGCGTAAGTGCATCGCCTGGGAGAAGAAAGAATACTGCGCCGTCTGCGATGAATACTGTCCCTACAAGGCCATCAAGCTTACGGAGCATGGGGGCGTCAACTGTCCAACGGTGGATGCGGACAAGTGCCGGGGCTGCGGCGCATGCGAGAGCAACTGTCCCGCAGATCCCATCGCGATCGTCGTGAAACCGTGCTAATTGCTACCGCCGCCTTCGCGGCGACGCTTCAGCTCCGCCTTCCACGCCTTGATCTGCGCGAGGCGCGCCTTTATCCGGCCCTCCACGCCTTCCTCGGTCGGCGTGTAGTACGTGACGCCTGCGAGGCTATCGGGCAGGCACTGCAGATCGGCTATCTTGTTCTCCTCGTAGTGCGCGAGACGGTACCCCTTGCCGTAGCCGAGATCCTTCATGAGCCTCGTGGGGGCGTTACGGATGGCGAGCGGCACCGGCTCCGCGATGCGTTCCATGGCATCCTTCTTCGCGGCCTCGTAGGCAACGTACGAGGAGTTCGACTTCGGCGCCACCGACAGGTATATCACGGCCTCGGCCAGATGCACGCTGCATTCCGGCATCCCGATGAAATGGCATGCATGGTATGCCGCCACGGCTATCTCGAGCGCGCGCGGATCGGCAAGGCCAACGTCCTCGCTGGCGAAGCGCGTGACTCGCCGCGCCACGTAGAGAGGATCCTCGCCACCCTCGAGCATCCTGGCCAGCCAGTAGACGGCGGCATCGGGGTCTGAATTCCGCATCGACTTGTGCAGCGCGGATATGATGTTGTAGTGCTCCTCGCCGGCCTTGTCGTACAGGAGCGACTTGCGCGAGGTGCACTGCTCCACGCTGTCGGCCGTCACCGTTATCGTGCCGTCCTTCTCGTCGCTGTTGAGGACAACCATCTCTAGCGTCGATAGCGCCGAGCGGGCATCGCCGTTCGCGAAGACGGCTATCGCATGCAGCATCTCGTCGTCAATGGAAAGCGCCTTGCCCCCGAAACCGCGCGGATCCGATACAGCCCGGCGGAGCAGCCCCGTTAGATCATCCTCGGAAAGCTGCTTCAGCACGAACACCTTGCAGCGTGAAAGGAGCGCGCCGTTGACCTCGAACGAGGGGTTCTCGGTGGTGGCGCCGATCAGGACGATGCTACCACGCTCGACGAACGGAAGGAAGGCATCCTGCTGGGCCTTGTTGAAGCGGTGTATCTCGTCCACGAACACGATCGTCTTGCGTCCGTAGACCCTCGCCTCCTCCGCACGCGCCATCACCTCCTTGATCTCCTTGATGCCGCTCGTGACGGCGGAGAACGTGATGAATCCTGCGTTGGTGGTACTTGCGATGACGTTGGCGAGGGTCGTCTTGCCGACTCCGGGCGGTCCCCAGAAGACCATCGACGGCACGGTGTCGCGCTCGATCAGGTTGCGAAGCACCTTCCCCTCGCCGATCAGATGCCGCTGTCCGCACACCTCGTCGAGCGTGCGTGGACGAAGCCGCTCCGCCAGCGGCGTGGATTCGTCGGGGGTACCGTCGCTGCGGTATGTGAAGAGGCTTGGCGTATCATCCTTGCGCATGTGGACCTCGTGCGAGATGTTCCTTGAAATGCGCCACGGCCCCTTCATGGTCGGTAAATGCGCCGTCGAGCTGGGCCTCGAAGCTGGCGCCGAGCCATTGGCTGAACAAGGGAGACGGGGCGTATCCCATGGCGATGAGGTCGCGGCCCATCAGCAGTGGCTTTGGCGCGGCGGCTGCCACGCGCAGGCGCTCCGCCGCCGCCGCGAGCCATTCAAGATCCGCCCCACCGGACGTGCCGCCCGACTTCTCCGGCGGGCGCCCCTCGTCGTCGGCGCGGGCGACTCTCAGGAGCCTGTCGATACGCACGACCTTGAGCGCCAGCCGCCTCACGGCCGCGTCGCCGGCCTTCGCCCGCCAAAGGGAGAACGGCTGCATGTGGCACTGCACGAGCGGCGGCACTTCACGCAGGAGGCGTTCCTCGTTCGTGAGGCGGCGCAGGAACGAGAGCGTCGGCCCGACACCCGCCTCGTCATGCCCGAGCGAACGGATGTGTCCATCCCTGAAGCATGTCGTTGCAGGCTTTCCGAAGTCGTGGCACAGCACTGCGAGGCCCACGACAAGATCCTCCGCGGCATCGCCTATGCGCCGCCTTGCAAATGCATCCAGGCAGAGGCAGGTATGGTTCCACACATCCCCTTCCGGATGCCATTTCGGATCCTGGCGGCAGCCGATCAGCCGCTCCAGCTCAGGGAAGTAGCGTATCCACCGCGTTGCACGGAGGAACTCCAGCCCTCGGCCGATCTGCCTTCCCTTCACGAGCAGTTTCGACCATTCCTCGAAAAGACGCTCCGGCGGCAGGTCCTCCATCGGAACGGTCCTGCAAAGCTCGATGGTCGCTGGATCCGGCACAAGGTCGAAGCGGGCGATGAACTGCATTCCCCTGAGAACGCGCAGAGGATCCTCGATGAACCGTTCCGAGACATGGCGCAGCACGCCGCGGCGGAGGTCCTCCACGCCGCCGCATGGATCCTCAAGCCTATCGGCAAGCGGATCGTAGTAGATCGCATTGACCGTGAAATCGCGGCGCCGGGCGGCCTCGGGCAAGGGCAGCGAAGGGTCGGAGTCGATGAGGAAGCCCTTGTGCCCGATCCCGCGCTTCGTCTCGCGCCGGGGGAGGGCTATGTCGACATCCAGATGGTGAAGCTTCAGCACGCCGAACGACACGCCGCACGGGTCGAAGGCGAAGTGCCTGCCTAGCACCTCCTGCAGACGTTCCGGCTGGATGCCGAACACCTCGATGTCGACATCCTTCACGCTCCTGGAGCCCATCAGAAGATCGCGCACGGCCCCACCCACCAGAAGCGCCCTGCCTCCGGCCTCGGAGGCCAGGGCGGACACCTTCCGCACGGCCTCGAGCACATCGCTCTTCAGCGAGGAAAGGTCCATCTGCGCACATGCCGACATGCTAGCCTGCCTTTCCGCGCCTTCCGTGCATCACGAACTCGCGCATGCGCTGGCAGATCGCATACAGGCCCGGCACGAACACTATCCCGATGAAAGTAGCCGCAAGCATGCCCGAGAACGTAGCGATGCCTATCGACCTCTGGGCGTTCGCGCCGGCGCCGCTGGCGACCACGAGCGGCAGCACGCCGAAGATGAAGCTCCATGCCGTCATCATCACCGCCCGGAAACGCAGCTTCGCGCCATTGTACGCCGCATCCGCGACAGGCACACCCCTGGCGCGTTCCTGCTTGGCGGACTCCACCATCAATATCGCATTCTTCGCAGAAAGGCCGATCAGCATCACAAGTCCCAGCTGGGCGTAAATTGACATGGGCGTATCGGTGAGCCAAAGGCCCGTCATCGCGCCCGTGACAGCCACGCCAACCGACATCATCACCGACACGGGAACGGTCCAGCTCTCGTACTGCGCCACCAGGAACAGGTACGCAAAGAAGATCGCGAGCGACATGAGCCCCACTATCTGTCCGCGGTTCGCCTTTTCCTGGAAGCTCATCGCGCCCCAGCTCACGGAATAGTCGCGCGGGAGCTTCGTGGCCGCGTATTCCTCGATCTTGTCGATGACCGTGAGCGACGGCGTGGAGGCGGCGGGCTGCACCACGATGTAGGCGCACGGCAGCTTGTTGTAGCGCTTGATGAAGCGCGGGCCCACCATGAAGTTGAGCCTTCCCACGGCGGCGAGAGGCACCATCGCCCCGCCGGTGCCGGGGAAGCGTATGTCCATGATGTCCTTCGTGGTGGCCCTGTGGTCGGCATCGCTCTGCACTATCACCTGGTACGTGCCGCCACGCATGTTGAAGTCGTTGACGTAGAACGACGCCAGCTTGTTCTGCAGCGTGTTGAACACGGTCTTCGCGCTGACGCCGAGCGACTCCGCCTTGCGCCTGTCGAGATCCAGGAACAGCTGCGGCGTCTTCGCGGAGAACGAGCATGTCGCCTGCGACACCTCCGGCCACTGCGAGATGTCATGCGCCATCTCCTGCGCCTTTTCGGCCAGCTGCACGATCGATATGTCGCCCATCGCGCAAAGGAACATCGTCACGCCGCCGATTCCGCCGAGTCCGCGGATCGCTGGCGGCGTCATCACCGTGAACTTCGCCTCCGGGATGTTGGACTCCACACGGCTGCGGATCTCGGCCATGATCTTGTCGATCTGCTTCTCCGGCGTATGACGGCGGTCCCAGTGCTCCAGGCGTATGAGGGCCCTGCCGTAGTTCTCGCCCACGCCGCCGGTGTACGACGACCCGGACGTCGACGATATGGACTGCACGCCCGGTATCGTGGAAACCAGGTCGTGCACGCGGTCCATGAGGTCGCAGGTGCGTTCCAGGGTGGACCCCTCGGACATCTCCGCGTTGAACTGTATGTAGCCGCGGTCCTCCTTCGGAAGGAAGCTCTCCGGCACCCGTCCGGAGATGTACCTGAGCGCCAGTAGGACGCCTGCGAAGAGAACCACCGTCACCAGCGCCCTTCGCACCAGCAGCCGCACCAGCACGAGGTAGAACCTACAGGAGCCCTCAATCACCAGATTGACCGGCGCGAAGATGCGGCGCGGCTTCTCGGGCGGCGGCTTCAGCAGAAGCGAGCAAAGCACCGGCGAGAGCGTGAGCGCGACGATGGTGGAAAGGCACAGCGCCGCGCACATCGTCACCGCGAACTGGGTGTACATGCGCCCCACCATCCCCTTGTAGAAAACGAGCGGCACGTAGCACGCGAGCGTCACGAGCGTAGTGGCGATGATCGCGCTCGTGATCTGCTGCATCGACCTTATCGCCGCATCCTTTGCCGAGAGCCCCTCCCTCAACATCAGCGACTGGGCGTTCTCCACAACCACTATCGCGTCGTCCACGAGCGAGCCTATCACGAGGATCAGGCCGAACATGGTGAGGATGTTGAGCGTGAAGCCGAGCGGCGCGAGGAAGGCGAACGTGCCAAGCAGCGAGATCGGTATGGCGATCGCTGGCACGAAGGTGGCGCGCCAGTCCTGGAGGAAGAGGTAGGTGATCACCACCACGAGCACGAGGGCCGCGAGCAGCGTCTTGAAGGTCTCGCGCAGGAACACGAGCGTGAACGCGGTGGAATCGTCCGCCAGCACGCATGTGACGCCCTTGGGCAGACGCTTCATCCAGTCGTCCAGCTGAGCCTTCACCTTCTCCACCGTCGTGATCGCGTTCGCCTCCGGCGACTTGTAGACGTTCATGAAGAAGGCGAGGTTGTCGTCGAAGCGCGAGCGCGTAACGTAGCTCTTCATACCCACCTCGACGCGCGCCACGTCCTTGAGCAGCACCTGTCCGCCCGTCTCGGGGTTGCTCCGCACGACGATGTTCTCGAACTCGTCCGCCGTCTTTAGCCGCCCCTTGACGTTGAGCTTGTAGGAGAGGTACTTTGACGAGAACTCGTTGCCTATCCGGCCCGCCGCCGCCTGGATGTTCTGCTGCTCGATCGCCTGCTTGACGTCGAAGATGGAAAGCCCCAGCCCGCTGAGGCGCACCGGGTTGAGCCACACGCGCATGGCGTACTGGCGGTCGGAGCATTCCACCTCGGCCACGCCGTCGATGCGCTGCACGGAGTCCGCTATCTCCTTCTCCACGAAGTTGCCGAGGTCCGTGAGGCTCATCTCGCTGCCGTCGGTGATGAACACGTAGAGGGCCATGCGGTCCTCCGGGCGCTTCTTTACCGTGATGCCGTTCTGCACCACCTCGGTAGGCAGCTTGCGCTCCGCGCGCTTGACGGCGTTCTGCAGGTTCACGAGGTTGATGTTGGGGTCGGTGCCGGTCTTGAAGGTGACGTAGCAGCTGTACGAGCCGGTCTCGTTGCAGATTGAGTCGAAGTACAGCAGGTCGTCGACGGCGTTGATCTCGTCCTCGAGCGGAGTCGCCACCGTGTCGGACACGACCTCCGGGCTGGCGCCGGCGTACTTTGCAGAGACCGTGATCATCGTGGGGGCGATGTCCGGATATTCCGCCACGGGGATCGTCCGCAGGCACAGGCAGCCGCAGAAGGCGATGAATATCGACACCACGAAGGCGAGGCGCGGATGTTCGATGAAGATGCGCGAGAACATCGGCTTCACTTCCCGGTGAACGGCACCACCGTCATGCCCTTGGATACCTTGTGGACCCCGTCCGAGACGATGCGCTCGCCGGGCTTCAAGCCGGTGACGATCGTCTGCAGGCCCTTGACCATCGGGCCGCGGTGCACATAGCGCTTCTCGGCCACGCCGCCATCGCCGAGCAGCCACACGAAGGCGCCCTTCATGTCGAGGACGACCGCGTTGGGCGGCACGGCCGCGCAGTGGACCGGCTCGGTGGAGGAAAGCGTCACTACCACGGTGCCGCCAGGCTTAAGCACGCGCTCGGCGTTCGGGAAGAGCGCATACACCTTGATCGTGTCCGTAGTCTCGTCGGCGGCGTTCTCGACGTATTCCACCTCGCCCTTCTCGCCGTATGGCGAACCGTCCGCGAGAGTCAGTTCCACATGTCCGCGCGCCCGTATGAAGCGGTTGCGCGCGCCGAAAAGCTCGAGGAACTCCCCATTGGACATGGAGAAGCTTACGCGTATGGGGGCCGTCTGGATGAGCGTGACGAGCGTTCCGGAGGACGGGGTCACGTAGTTGCCGCGCGTGAAGAGCGTGGATCCCAGCTTGCCACCGTGCGGAGCTACGATGCGGCAGTGCTTTAGGTTGTCGCGCGCCACGACGAGATCGGCCTCCGCCGCCGCGAGCGCGGCGCGCGCGCTGTCGCGCGACGAGAGCGCATTGTCGGCGGCATCCTGCGAGACGGCGTGCGTGGCCGCAAGCTTCTGGTGGCGCGTGTAGCTCAGCTCCGCGTACGAGAGGCTGGCCTTGCATTCCGCCACCTTGGCCTCCGCGTTCTTCACGGCGGCCTGGTACTTCACCGGGTCGAGGCGGAACAGGAGATCGCCCTCCTTTACAACCGCGCCGTTGACGAAGCCGACCTCGAGTATCTCGCCAGAGACCTGCGGCACCACGTTCACCTGCGCAACCGGCACCACGCGCCCAGGGTACGTCTTGGTGCGGAAATCGTCCACCTGCGTCACCTCGGCGACGGGCACGCATACGCTCTTGCGCTGGGCGCCCTGCGCCGACGGGGCCGCCTGCGCCGCGATCGCGCCGACAAGCGCAAGGGCGAACGTTGTGATGAGCGCGTTGATATTGTCCATAGACCTACTTTCCTAGTGGGATTTCGGTGTATTTTAGCGCATCTGCGGCCGGATTGCAAACCCTAAATATTTCACAGGCTTTTGCGGGCGATTTATGCTATAATCTATCGCCATCGGAGCACAAGGACATGTTTAACAACAAAGTGTACCACAAGATAGATTCGCTTAGCGGCTCGGTCGCGTCGTTGCGCGCCGAGGGCGTGAAGTACAACGAGATCGCGGAGATAGAGTCCCGTGCGGGGACTTCGCTGGCGCAGGTCATCAAGCTGGACGGCCCGAACGTGACGCTCCAGATATTCGCCGGCGCGCGCGGGGTTGACACAGCGGCGCGCGTGCGATTCCTTGGCGAGACGATGCGCGTGCCGTTCGGCGAGGAGCTGCTGGGCCGCGCGTTCAACGGCGCTGGCAAGCCGCGCGACGGCGGTCCGGAGCTTTCCGACAATCTCATCCCCATCGGCCAGCCATCAGTCAATCCAGCCAAGCGCATCATGCCCAACCGCATGGTCCGCACGAACATCCCGATGATCGACGTGTTCAACTCGCTCGTCGTATCGCAGAAGCTGCCCATCTTCGCGCGCGCAGGCGAACCGTACAACGAGCTTCTGGCCCGCATCGCCATGCAGGCCTCGGCCGACGTAATCGTGCTGGGCGGCATGGGTCTCAAGTACGACGACTACCTCAAGTTCCGCGATACGCTCGACAAGTCCGGCGCGCTGGCAAAGACCGTCATGTTCGTACACACCGCCGCCGATCCGATCGTCGAATGCATGCTCGTGCCAGACGCCTCCCTCGCCGTGGCCGAACAGTTCGCGCTCAAGGGCAAGGATGTGCTCGTGCTGCTCACCGACATGACCTCCTTCGCAGACTCCTTGAAGGAGATCTCGATCACCATGGAGCAGATCCCCTCCAACCGCGGCTACCCTGGCGACCTCTATTCGCAGCTCGCCTCCCGCTACGAGAAGGCCGTGGACTTCGACGGCGCCGGGTCGATCACCATCCTCGCCGTCACCACCATGCCCGGCGACGACGTCACCCACCCCGTCCCCGACAACACCGGCTACATAACCGAAGGCCAGTTCTACCTGCGCGACGGGCGCATCGAACCGTTCGGTTCGCTCTCGCGTCTAAAACAGCAGGTCAACAAGGGTACTTCACGGTCGCTCCAGCAGGACAAGGTGCTGTCCGTCGCCGAGAAGGAACGCCATGGCGACAACGACAAGGACTGGTTCCGCGAGAACAACACCACCCGCGAGGACCACCGCACGATCATGGACGCCATGATCAAGCTCTACGCCCAGTACAAGGAGACTGTCGAGAAGCAATCGATGGGCTTCCGCATGTCGCCCTGGGACAAGAAGCTCCTCAAGTACGGCGCACGCTTCGAGAAGGAGATGATGGACCTTTCGGTGAACATCGATCTCATCGATGCGCTGGACCTTGGATGGCGCATCCTCGCGGAATGCTTCGACAGGTCCGAAGTGGGTATCCCCTCGAAGATGTCGGACAAGTACTGGCCAAAGGCCTGAAGCCCCTTCCCGGGCGCGATGGCGGACGGCCTCACGCCGTCTGCACGGCGCCGAACTTGCAGTTGGCGCGGCACAGCCCGCACTTAATGCAGCGACTCTGGTCGATCGCGTGCGGCTGGCGCGGAGCACCCTCGATCGCCTTTGCAGGGCACTTGCGCGCGCATAGCGTGCAGCCCTTGCATTTGACAGGGTCGATGGAATATGTCTTCAGTGCGGCGCATTCCCCGGCCGGACATTTCCTGGCGCCGATGTGCGCCTCGTATTCGTCGCGGAAGTAGCGCAAGGTCGTAAGAACGGGATTTGGAGCCGTCTGGCCGAGACCGCACAAGGCGCCCGCCTTGATGCCCGTGCAAAGCTCCTCGAGAAGCTCGATGTCGCCCTCGCGCCCCTTGCCCTCGGTGATTCGCGTAAGCGTCTCGTGCAGACGCTTCGTGCCGATGCGGCAGTGTACGCACTTTCCGCAGCTTTCCTTCGCCGTGAAGTCGAGGAAGAACCGGGCCATGTTCACCATGCAGGTGGAATCGTCCATCACCACCATGCCGCCAGACCCCATGATCGCGCCAGTGGCGCCCAGTTCGCGGTAGTCGATGCGCGTGTCAAGCAGACTTTCCGGGATGCAACCGCCGGATGGGCCGCCCATCTGCACAGCCTTGAATTTCCGGCCATCGCGGATGCCGCCACCAATGTCGAAGATCACCTGCCTGAGCGTGAGGCCCATGGGAATCTCCACCAGACCGCCGCGCCTGATCTTGCCAGTCAGGGCGAATACCTTGGTACCCTTCGAGTTCTCGGTGCCCATCGCGGCGAAGGCCGCGCCGCCATTGAGGATTATCCATGCGACGTTCGCGAATGTCTCCACGTTGTTGATGTTGGAAGGCTGATTTGTGAAGCCCTTCTCCGCAGGGAACGGCGGTTTGAGGCGCGGCATGCCGCGATGCCCCTCTAGCGACTCTATGAGGGCGGTCTCCTCCCCGCAGACGAACGCACCCGCGCCCGCCTTGATCTTGATGTCGCACGAGAAGGACGAACCGAGGATGTTCGCCCCAAGCAGGTTCGCGGCGCGCGCATCCTCCAGCGCCTTCTCGAGGCGCACTATCGCCAGCGGATATTCCGCGCGCACGTAGACATACGCCTCCGCCGCGCCGATGGCGTAGGCCGCTATCAGCATGCCCTCGATGAGAGAGTGCGGGTCGGACTCGATCACGGCGCGGTCCATGAACGCACCGGGATCGCCCTCGTCGGCGTTGCAGATGAGGAACTTGCGCTCGCCCTTGGCATTGCGTGCCGCATTCCATTTGAACCAGGTCGGGAAGCCCGCGCCGCCGCGTCCGGCAAGGCCTGATGTCTTGATCTCCTCTATGACCTGCTCGGGCGTCATTTCGGCGAGCACCTTCGCTATCGCACGGTAGCCATCCGCCGCACGGTAGGCGGCAAGCGACTCCGGATCGATGAGGCCGCAGTGGCGCAGCGCGATGCGCGTCTGGCGTGTGAGGAAGGATTCATCCTCTGGAGTGATGGCAAGATCCGCCACCGATTCCAGATCGCCCGACTTCGCGGCGGCATAGACGCGTTCCGCGGACTTCTCGTCGATCTTCACCAGCCTGCGAACGAGCTTGTCGCCATCGTACACGTCGACTATCGGCTCCAGGAAGCAGGCGCCTATGCAGCCCGTTATGCCGATTTCCACGGAACCATCCAGATTGAGGCTCTCAAGCCTCTCGTGCACGCGCCTTGCGCCGGCTGCTATGCCGCAGCTTCCTTCGCCGATCGCCAGTCTCATTTCGATGCCTCCGCAGACTTGATGCCTTCTATTATCGACTTCGCCTTGTCCGGCGTGAGCGAACCGTACGTGTTCTCGTCGATCATCATCACCGGCGAAAGCGAACAGCAGCCAAGGCAGGCGACGGTCTTGAGCGAGAACATGCCGTCAGGAGTGGTCTCGCCGTCGGCAAGGCCAAGCTCGTTGAGAGCCCTCTCGATAGAATCCGCCCCGTTCACATGGCACGCCGTGCCCTTGCACAGAAGTATCAGGTGGCGGCCGACGGGCGTGAGGCGGAACTGGGTGTAGAACGTCGCCACGCCCATCACCTTGGCCGGCGAATTGCCGGTATGCTCGGCAATCGCGTAGAGCACGTCCGTAGGCAGGTAGCCATATATGGACTGCGCCTGCTGGAGAATGGAGATAAGGGCATGGCTGTCGCCTTTGAACTTCTCAAAGACTGCATCGAGTCTTGAGAGGTCGCTTTCGGGACAGTTGGGACATTTGTTGGGAGTCATGGTTGTGAAGGTTGTGAGGGTTGAGAGTGTTGTGAAGGTTGTGAGGGTTAGGCTGGGGACAGTTGCACTTCCATGCACGATCCATCGCGGTTTGCCGGCACTGAGAAGAGAAGCGCGTTCCCTTCCTGCCCGACCATGAGCTTGTGATTGTGACCAGTGAACACGCCCACCAGGTTCGGTGTACCGAACACGGCCTCGCGGAAAGCGTAGGTGGACGGCATGAGCCGCTCCGCCCAGCGTTCGCGGCGCTCTATCTCCCAGTACGGATCGGTTGCGGCACCCCAGCGCGGATGGCCGCATGTGGTGATGTTCCAGCCTTCCACCCAGAGCGGTATGTGCATGAAAAGCGCGATCGGATCCCCTTTTGCGGCCTCCGCCTTCCAGAACGCCAGCTGCTCAGGTGTGACGTGGTATGCGGAGTTGTCGATCATCACCATCCGCACGCCTTTGACCAGCCGCGAGTACATCAGCGGATTCTCGCCCTTGTAGAGTGGCTTGAGACGGCGTTCAATCCAGCGTGACCGCTGCTCGAGGTCGCTACCGGAATCGCCCTCGAAGTGCCAGTCGTGGTTGCCTGCCACGTAGAGCCACGGGATGTTGAAGCGGTCGAGTTCGGCGCGAAGATGGTCGAGATTGGCCAGCGTGGGGAAGCTGATGATATCGCCCACGAGAAGCACCATGTCCGTCTTGGCGTCCTTGGCCCGCTTGAGCGCCTTGGCCAGAACATCCTTCGGCGACGGCCACTGGGCCATGCGCTTGTAGTTGTCGGCATGCTTGTCGTCGCGCGCGTCGTGCAAGCCGAAGTGGGTATCGCCAACGACGAAGAAGTTTACCGGTCCTGGAATCCCTGGCACGGGCATGCGAAGCGTACAGCGGCCATCAAGCGAGAACGGTTTCGCCGCCTTGGCTGTACCGCATCGTGGCGCCATGCAGCCAGCCGTCGCCGCGAACGCGAAGGTGGTTCCGATGAAATTCCTTCTGTTTGTCCTCATGGGCGTAATTATACCATTTTTCTGCGTCATGGGGAAGTTGCAAATCCATTCGACCGTTCCGGTCATCGCCAAACAGCTCGACAATGCATTTCATACAACACTCGAGTTTTGTGCGGCGGGCCCCGTCGCCCCGCATTGTTCCAGCCCCGCGACGGCGAGATCGCCCATCTCGTGGCAACGGCGGTAAAGCTCCTGCTTCGTGGGCAGGCGATCCATTGATGGATAGAGCGAAAGGAAGAGCATGCGCCCCTCGGCGCAGAAACGCTCCTTCTCGCGCGGAGGATGCCAGCGATCATAGAATCCCTCCGGCGACAACACCACCCATTTCCCGCCGCTGGCCGCGATGGCGTTGCCGCACTCCTTTTCAAGTGGGCTCATGAATGTGCCTACGCCCGCGCCGCCCGGCCCGATGCGCCCGCAATCTGCCACCATCGCCTCCCATTCGGCAGAACCGGGTTTCGTTGTTCGATGCCCCTTCACGGCCTTCAGAACCGGCAATTCGAGAATGGCCGTGTTACCATACGCGAACCACTCCCGCCCAAGAAAGGGAACCTTGCGAACCTGCCCGAAATACCGCCGGTTCACGCGCCGCAGCCAAGCCCGCTCCGGGTTCTCGCGAATGTAGCGCGTGAAGGCCGCGAGCTGCCCGTCTTTCTTCACAATCCAATCGTGCCAATCGCGCTCGAATACGGGGGCAAGTTTCTTGCTGTTGCCCGACTGGCTGCTGTTGCCCGACTGGGCGGGCAACACAACACTCGAGTTTTGTGCGGCGGGCCCCGTCCCGCCGCATTCCCCGCCGCAAGAGCCTTGTGGCGGGTGCCCTGTCACCCGCCAATATTCAACAGCCAACGCACGCATAAGCTGATGCACATAACTACCCAGCGGCAGCTGATCTCCGGTATCGAGAATGCGAATAAGCAAGTGAATGTGATCCGGCATGATCACAAAGCAATCTATCGGCGCAAGGCCGCGCCATTTCGCGGCAAAGCCAATTATCACGGAGGCAAAAGCCCCCGTAATCTCATTGGCGATCAGATAGCATGGCCGCCCCTTCACATCCTTTGGCGGCTCAGCCTCCTCGGTAATCTGTGAAAAGGCCAAGAGGCCGGCAAGCCGCTTGAGCGTAACCATATAGAAGTAGGGCTTCTTGTAATCAAAGCCCTTCAGCCGCTTCATGGTGGCCTTCTTACCAACAATGCCACCCGATGGGGCGGATGGCACAACTCTTTTATTCGCCCCGCTCATTCTCGCTCCTTAAGCTCACGATAAGATTATACCACACTCATTCACGTGCGGGCAAGGCGGGCGTCTCTTGGGGCGTCTCTTGGGCCCACGCCTGTCCCCACATTTACGCCGGGAGAATGGCCTTGACGCCAGCGGGGTTGTCGGCAAGTTCAAGGAGATACGACTTCTGCGAAGGATTCTCGTCATCCACGAGAAGGCGTGTCGCGACCTTGCGGCGAACGGGATCAAACACGTGCCCGGCGTCCCCGCATCCGATCCACCGTCCCCACGCGATCATCTTTCGACCGTTCCGGTCATCGCCAAACAACTCGACAATGCATTTCATACCATCGACTCCATAAGTTGCAGCAAAGTAATCGCTTCACCTTCCGCTTGATATGCCGCATCAAAGAATGCAGGCCGTGTTTCGTGATCAAACATACACATTGCGGTCTAATCCTGTTTGTGTTATCATTCATATCGAAAGCACCGAATGGCATTTCCACCGCTTTGGGCGTTAAGGGCCTGGCCGGAAAATCAGGCAGGGCCCGTGTAAGAGATTCGGTGCTTTCACCTTTCAACCCTACGCTTTGCGTTTACTTGTCTTTGCTTCTTCACACTCATTCCACATGTCTTTGAAATACGCCCGTTGCGACAATGCCTCTTTGACCGCCGCGACAAACATCTCTTTGTCTTCGTAGGGCGAACAACTATAGGGAACTGTGAAAACTACATCCGATGTCACCATCTCATGCAACATCGCGATTAACCCCTTCTCGTACGCCTCACGTTCAAAGAAAAGTTCGAACTCTTCGTCATAAACGCGAACGGACCAATGAACCATCCACTTTGAGACATGGCATGTCTGGCTCCATATTCCTGCACAGCCTGCAATACCACACCCATCGCAAACCAGTACCGCGTCAAAACCGCCGTCATGTTGTTGATCATTATGGTAATATGACGCGATTGGAAGTCTATTCGCGAGAAGACATCGTCCACGCCCAGAACGTCCGACAATAGCGACAGCCAGAACTTGCTGTAGCCTCCGGTCTCAGAATCTTTCGCGAGAAGCCAGAATTCCTTGAACTTCTTTGCCGCCTGACGTTGACTATGATAGCGCCCAGCAAGTATCACGTCCTTGCCACCGCCAGCAACCATGTTATCATCGTTAATGGTATTGCCAATCATGGCTTGTCACCCTTCATTTTCCAAAATACTTTCGCCGCATGTTCCACCTCAATCTCCACCCCTTCAATCCCTGCTGCCAACCGTTCAGCCATGCGCTCGGCGAAGTACACGGAGCGGTGCTGCCCTCCCGTACAGCCGAAGGCGACTTGAAGGTGTTCGCGGCCGGTGTTCAATTTTGCCATTGTGAGAATGTTGTCAGTTCCAATGTTGCCAAATGCCAATATTCGATACGGCCATGTATCCTCCATTGGAAATTGGAATTGACAACTGGCAACATTTACACATTGGCAACACTTTTCACGGCCGGTGTAGCCGCACAGCGATTCGTCCCAGTACGGATTGGGCATCGCCCGGCAATCAAACACGAAGCCCCCTCCGTTGCCGGTCTTGTCTTCCGGCAACCCGCGCTTGTATGAGAAGGATAGAATGATGAATTTCATGCGCTACTGCCAACCTTTCCGCCTTTTTATGCTCTGTGCTGAGCGTTTAGCGGATTCTATGATTCTCGCAAGTCGCGCTTCGAGGTCGGCAGGGTTTGCAGAAAGGTCGAGCATGGAATAGACGGCCTTGTCCCATGACTCGCCCCGCGCCTCGGTACGTGCTGCATGCATTCTCTCACGAACCCCACCATGCGCCTTGAAGTCCTTTTCTTGCCATTTGAGCATCTTATCCAGCATGTAACGGCTCTGCTGGATGAGGATGATCATCAGATTGCAGAGCGTCTCCGCAGGACGCGACTCAAAAAGCGGCTTCCATTCCTCCCATTCCGCATGAGTTTTGGCAAATTCTCGCGCGGCAGTCTTCTTTTCGTCATCCATAGCCCACTCGGCTGCGCCATGTGCTTTGAGATAGTCGAGATAGTCTTCAAGCAATTCGTCGAGCGTCGCCCGCGCTACATTCGTAAGCTTTATTTGCGTTTCAAGACTTGTCCCCGCCGCCGCGCTTCCCTCGGCAATGTTCTGCTTGCAACTTCGCGCGGCCTGCGTCATCTGGTCGACCGTGCGGTCGCCATACTGTGGCAAAAAGCGGCGGCAGAATACAACCGTTCCCTGATAGATCACATCGCTCTTCTTGTACACGATGAGCTTCTTGTAGCCCGAATGCGGCAAGATTATCTTGGTCATGCAGATTCTCCTTCCAGCGGAGAGGGATTGCAGGGATGAAAGCGATAAAAGAAAAGAGATGAGAGAGATAACAGGAGCCCCTCTGTATCCCTTCAATCCTTTTTATCGCTTTTATCCTTTCAATTGCTTCTTCAGGCGCTGGATGTGATGGTGGCTTAATTCGCTTTAGCCTCGAGGGTTCCATCGGCGAGGCGGACGATCTTCGTGCCGTACGCCGCTGAAAGGCTGGCGAGAACCTTCTCGATGTCTGCCGAAGCCTTGGCGTCCGCCGGACGCGGAAGTCCGTTCACGGACCAGTCGTGAGCAAAGTGCAGCTCGATCGGGAACATCGTTACGCGAACGACCTTTCCATCCACTATCTCAATCTTTGGAATGACCGAAAGGAAGTTTTCGCGGTAGGCATGCAGCCCCACCTTGCCGCCTTTCGATCGCGCGTTGAACGCGGTCTTTGCGTCGGAATCAAGCGGCACGCCGTACTGCTCGCAGAAATCCGGCGGCACGATCGGTACTACGTTGTTCTGGAACACGAAATCGCCAAGCGAATAGAATATCGGCTTCCCGTTGTGGAACTCTATTCCCTTGAGCTGGTGCGTCCCGCCGCCAAACACGGCATCCGCCCCCGCATCCACCACTGCACGGCAGAACTCCTCGAAATACGGGGCAGGTTCGGTGACATCCTTGTAGCGCATCGTGTGCGAATGCGGCAGCACGACCACTGCATCGGCCTTCTGCTTCGCAGCGCGTATCGCGTCGGTGATTCGCCTAAGGTCGTTGGTGTTGCACGTCGATGTGCGCCCGGCCTTCTCCGCGACCTTGAACGCCAGCTTTCCCATCTGGAACGTGCCGGGCGCATCGGGCGGCGTAAACCCGGTGCGGATGTCAAGTTCGCGATTGCCGTTTATGCCGGTCTCCGATGCGATCTCCTTCACCCATTCCATCTGTTTCCCCGTCACGAGATACGTCTCCTTCCAGCGCAGACCACTCAAGCCCGGGCGTCCGGGCGAGCGCGACGTCTTCCATCCGGCCATCGCATCCGGATGGAACGCCGAAGACACCGAAAGGAATGCAACCCTGCCATTCGGCGTGTCCACGAACGCCGCCCTGGTCGCATCCTGGAGATTCTCGCCGATTCCGGCGAACGGCATGCCCTTCTCACGCAACGTCCGCATCGTCATGAAAAGCGCATCCTGCCCGAAGTCGAGCGAGTGGTTGTTGGCACAGCCGCAGCCGTTGAAGCCGTATGCGAAGAAATCCGGCAGCACGGACGGATCCATCGAACTCCACGTGCCGCCGCTCCAGGCCGCAGGGCGACACGTGCCGTCGTTGACGACGGTTTCGAAGTTCACGAGTCGCGCATCGCCCGACGCGATCCAGGCCTTCATCTCCGGCGCAATGGAGAAACCCGCAGGGAACTTCTGCACCATGAACGCATCGCCCGCCGACGTTATCGTCAGCGTCTTGCCGGCGCCAAAGGCTCCCCAGACCATCGTCAGCGCGTATGCCGACATCCACACTACCTTTTTCATCGTTGCTGTTTTCATTGTGTTTCCTTTCAGATAAGAGACAGCAGGGCCAGAACTATGCCGCAAAGGCCCTCGCCCGCGACAAGGCCAGCGGAGAAGAGCGTTCCGGTGTCGCCGCCTTCCGCCGAAGATGCACCGCGAATACGATCGACAACGAGACGCACCATGCCGCCCACGAACATGGTGACACCCAGCCCTACAGGCAGATAGATCCCGATCGCGACAGGCATCACCGACACGCGGAAAAGCGCCAACACCGCCGCAAGCCCCGCACCGACGGCTAAAAGCCCCCAGGGCAGGCCACCGTCCATCATCCCTTCAACGATCACCTTCATGAGCGTGGCCTGCGGAGCCGATATCGCATCGCTCCCGAATCCCCATGCGCGGTGCAGCAGTACGAGCACGCCGCCGATCGCGAGTGCGGACGCTACCACGCCGACAAGCTCGCCCAGCTGCTGCTTCCAGGGCGTAGCGCCGAGGATGCGCCCGGTCTTGAGATCCTGCGCCGTATCGCCGGCGATCGCCGCCACGATGCAGACGACGCTGCCTATCGCTATCGCCGCAACCATTCCCGCCGCACCCGTGCTGCCCGTCTCACGCAGAACGAGCGTCGCCACCACGAGCGTCGCGATGGTCATGCCGGACGCCGGATTGTTGGAGCTCCCCACGAAACCGACCATCCTGGCAGACACCGCCGCAAAGAAAAACCCGAAAAGCGCTATCAGCACGGCGCCGAGCAACGACACCGGAACGGCCGGAACAGCCCAGATGAAAGCGATCACACACACCACGGCGGCAAACACGACCTTCATCGGAAGGTCGCTCCCTGCATCTTCCTCGCGATCCCCGTCCTTCCGGACATCCGCCCCCGTCTTCCGCCTAAACGCCCTAAGGAACACCGGAGCGGACTTCGCAAGCGAAATGAAGCCGCCCATCGCGATCGCGCCCGCGCCGACATAGCGCACGTACCCGCTCCATATCCCCTTGACGTTTCCAGCATCCCACATCGCGCCGGCCTCTGGCATCACCAGCGACAGTATCGGTATGAGGACCATCCAGCCGAACATGCCACCGGCAAAAAGCAGCGAAGAAACCTTCGGACCCACGATGTAGCCAACGCCGAGAAGCGCTGGCGAGAAATCGAATCCGACCGCGCCACGGAGCGCCTTCACTGGAATGAGGACGTTCTCGGGCAACCACTTGAGCCACCCGATGATGAACTTGACGGCCGCCGCCACGCCCAGTCCCGCAAACACGTTCTTCGCGTGCCTAGCACCCGCCTCCCCGGCCCTGAGCACATCCGCGCACGCGCAGCCCTCCGGATATTTCAGCGTCTTGTCCTCGACGATTAGCGGACGCCTGAGCGGCACCATGAGAAGCACTCCGAGGATGCCGCCGGCCAGGGCTATGAGCGTGATGGAGAGAAGTTCCGGAGCCGAAAATTCCGCAGGACGCTCCTCCGCCCAGAGATAAAGCGCGGGCAGCGTGAATATCGCCCCGGCGGCAAGCGATTCGCCGGCGCTCCCGATCGTCTGCACCATGTTGTTTTCAAGGATGGAATCCCGCCTCAGCACGAAACGCAGTACACCCATCGATATGACGGCGGCCGGAACAGACGCGGAGACCGTAAGCCCCACGCGCAGTCCGAGGTATGCGTTCGCCGCGCCGAAGACAACGGCCAGCACGACGCCCAGGACGAGCGCCGTAAGAGTGAACTCCTTTTTGCCTGAACTGACCATCGCGCAATTAGATCATGGCGTCGGCGAGCTGGTCGATGGCGGCCATGTTGGCCGCGCGCGCAAATGCCGAGGCAAAGACTGCCACAGCGCACGTGACCAACAGGACATTGGACATCGGCATGGTCACGCATCCCGCGCGACCGTAACCAACCTTCCTAATGAACGTCCGACGCGAAAGCATCGTCCTTCAATACCTCCATTGCCGCCAGTACGGCGTTGCGGACGCAATCCTCGCAGCTGCAAAGCATCTTGCCCGTTTCAATTCCCTTGAGGTCGCGACAGATCGTTGCGCCGCCGCAAAGCTCCTTGAACCGCGGCATGATGGCGCGGGAATTGTTTCTTGCCTCTCCTTCGGCCGAAAGAAGCGATGAAACCATGATCGCGCCCACAAGCGCGCCGCACGTCCCTTCCATCGTTCCCATGCCGGATCCAAAGCCGGATCCGAGACGCAGCAGATCGTCCTCGCCCTTCCCTAGCTTGTCGGCAAATGCCACTAGCACCGCCTGGCAGCAGTTCATCTCCTTCTTGCGCCTGGCGGCATAGTCCATGCGCTCATCGAGCGTCGTTACCGTTGGTTCTGTCATGTCTGGTCTCCTTTCTTCATGGTACAATCCCCTTTCACGGCGCTATTTGGAACGTTCAAAGCGTGCGGGTTCGGCGAAAGGTCCTACCTGCTGGTGTTTCTCCACTTCCTGCGACACCTCGCGTCCGTTCCAGTAGATGCCCTGTACAACGACACCCGTCGTGCGATGGTCCTTGTCGTAGCCCCTCATTCGGATACGGGGACATTCGGGCCCCGTCACGCAGATGTCGCGCAGAACAATGTCCCGGTTCCGTCCACGGCGGACATCGTTCTTGGAGTATTCGGGAATCACGGTGACGGTGGCTGCGAATGCCGGAGCCAACCCGCTCTTGAGGGGCGTTGGATCGAATGCGGACGCCTTCTCCCCATACTGGTGGCGGTAGGTCGGAGGATCCTGCTCGATCCGGATGTTCTCGAACGTGATACCGTGGATGTCGGCGTAATCGCAGTTCTTGACATCGCATACAGCCCCGTCGCAACGGATCACGTCGCAGTCGCGGAAGGTGATGTCTCTGATCTCCTGCGCCCGCGTCTCTGCGCCAAACTCAAGCGAATGCCCCCAATCGCACCACACGGTGCAGCGCTCGATCACGGCGTTGGTGAAGACGTTGTGCAGGTAGCCGTCGTGCAGCATCTCGCGCTCGTCCATCACGTAGTCGAAGCCCTTCACGCATATCGAGTCGTCGAACGTGCGGATGAAGCAGTCGGAGATGCGCACGTTCTCGCAGTTGTGCATGTCGATGCCATCGGAATTGTAGCGCCAGTTCCCGCACAGCTTGATGTTGCGGATGGATAATCGCCGGCAGCAGATGGGGCGGATGTTGTAGAGCGGCGAATCGCGAACGGTGATGCCGTCGATCAGCACGTCGTCGCAGTATTCGAACCGGATCGCGTCATACCGCCTGGAGTTGGTGATCGCAAACCTCTTTCTGCGCTGTTCCTCGACTAGCTTCGGGTCGATGGGCAGGATCTCCGCCTTGACATGGCTTCCGTCGAGGATGCCACGCCCCAGGATGCGGATATTGTCGGCGTCGCGCGCAAAAACGCGCCCAAACACCACCGCATCCTCGTGGATGTAAAGCGTCTGTCCGCTCTTCAGCTCGATGAGCCCCACCTCGTGCGCACCCGGACCGTAGTAGAGCGTTCTCGGGTCGGACGCGCCTACGCCGTAATTCGCAGGCGCATCCGCCAGCACGAGCAAGTTGGAGTGGACACCGTCAAACTCGACGGAATAGGCGCCGGGATGCGACAGTGCGAATGCGACCTTGCGCCCTTGTACGACATGCCTGACACCCTTCGACAACGGACGGATCTTCACTTCGCGGAAATCACGCGGCGCCGTCACCTCGACCTGCGCCATGCCATCGAACTCGAAGCGGACAAGTCCGCCTATTTCCGTCTGGTCCAGTTCCCGCTGGTGTCCGGGCCAGCGGATGTTCAACGGCATGGCCGAATTCCGCACGTCCGACACGACTGCCCGAACACCGTCCACGGCCACGACGTATCCGTTTTCTCCGCCAGGTACCGGATCGTCATACACCCTTGACCTGGCGAGACAGGCGCAAGCCAGCAGACACATGCCAATAGCGATGGATTTGATTGCAGGCTTTCTCATGTTCATTCACTCCTTATTCATGGCAAGTTCCGTGAAAGAGTCGACTATTGCGTCTGGATTCCTGCTCTGCAAAGTCTCGCGAGGCATTGTGAACGTGATCACGACCACCTTCATTCCGGCGGCATGCGCAGCTTCTATTCCGTTGATGGCATCCTCAAACACAATGCAATCTTCCGGCCTGACGCCAAGAGCGGTCGCCGCGGTAAGATAGCAGTCAGGATCGGGCTTGCCGCGCACATAGCCGGTACAATCGATGATTACATCGAAGAAACTGCGGATGTCCAGTCCATCGACTATGAAATCGACGTTCTTCCTTGGACCACCGGTGGCGATGCCAAGGCGGACACCTCGCGCCCGCGCATCTGACAGCAGATCCTGGAGCCCATCCGGCAATCGCAAATGCGGCGCGTACAATTCACGGTACAGGGCCTCTTTCTCGGCGGACAGGGCTTCGCACTCGGACTTTGGAACCTCTCGTTCAAAGATGCGCCGCATGTAGTATGAACTTGGAGCGCCCATCCATTCAAGCACGTGACGCCTTGGGATTTCTCGTCCGTGCCTGCGAGCGAACTCCTGCCAGGCGAGAACATGCCACGCGCAGTTGTCCACGAGCGTCCCGTCCATGTCGAAGATGTATGCCTTGGCTCGGTCAATGCCGTATTTGAGTTTCATCGCCATGTTTCACCAGCGGTAGTCAAAGTGTGCCGAATATGCGGTCGCCGGCGTCGCCAAGGCCGGGTACGATGTAGAAGTGCGAATTGAGCCGTTCGTCCTTCGCAGCCGTGAATACGGGAACGTCGGGATGCTCCTTCTCTACCTTCGCTATCCCCTCTGGAGCGGCGATGAGATTTAGGGACACGATTCGCCTGTAGCCAAGCTTCTTGAGCTGGTCGAACGCGTCGCATACGCTGCCGCCCGTCGCGAGCATCGGATCGATCACGATCGCAAGCTCGTCGCCTTTCGCCGGCGGAACCTTCGCATAGTACGGCACCGGCGCCGCCGTCGCCTCGTCGCGTTGCATTCCCAACACCCCCACCTTCGCGTAGGGGAGGACGCGTAGCATGGCATTGAGCATCCCCATGCCGGCCCGGAGGATCGGCACGATCACGATCGAGTCCTCGATCTTGACTCCAACGGTTCTGGCAACGGGCGTAGTGACGGGAACCTCGACAGTCTTCAGGTCCTTGAGGCTCTCGAATGCGAGGAACTCCGTGATTTCGTTGACTAGTTCGCGGAATTGCTTGGGCTTGGTATTGATGTCGCGCATAAGCGTGACCCGATGCCTTACCAGCGGATGTGTCAATACTGTGTGCATGGATTTCCTTTCTACCATGAAGGCCCGACGGGACAGACCTCCTGACGCCGCATATTATATCAAACCGGACAATGTGCCGACAAGCACCTTCGCCGCCGTCACCGCGTCAACTGCGTAGTCTTTCTCGTCTAATCGTCGTGTAGGCATAAAACAACGGTTCATACCAGCACATAGTGCGTTGAGCGACCTTGTCCTTCCTGTCGCAATATGCCATTTTCGACAAGGACGTTGATTTCGCGCGAGGCCGTATCCTGCGAAACATTGCATATCTTCGCCCACTTGGACGAAGTAAGATTGCCCTCAAAGCCGTCAAAGAGCTTGTTGAGCATCTTACGCTGGTTCGAATTGAAATCGTCAGAAGCATGTTCGCGCCAGAAGTCGGCCTTGGCGAGAATGGCGGCAAGTTGCGTTTCGGCGGACTTTACCGCGCGCAGATGGCATCCGAGAAACCACTTCACCCACCGTGTAACGTCCAGTGTGCCGCGCTGGGCGCGTTCAAGTTCGTCGTAGTAGGCGTCTTTCTCTTTCTGTATCTGCGACGACAGCGAATAAAACTGCATCGCCGAACGCTCCCCCTTCGCAAGCAGGTATTCCGTAAGCGTCCGTGCAAGTCTTCCGTTCCCGTCATCGAACGGATGCAACGTCAGGAACCAGAGATGGGCAATCGCCGCGCGGACGAGCCACGGCACGTCATTCCCTCCGCCATTCACATACTTGAGGAAATTGCGGACCTCGCCGCCTAGTCGATCCGCGTCGGGCGCGACGAAGTGTACACGCTCCATCATTCCACGCCGCGAGACGACGCGCATCGGCCCATCCTTGTCGTCACGCAGCTTCCCGACGGCGATTCTGGCAAGTCCTGAATAGCCGGTTGGGAAAAGCGCCGCATGCCAAGAGAAGAGACGCTTCAAACTCATGGGCTTCTCCCAGTTGCGGGTGGCGTCGAGCATCATGTCCGCACGTGCCTCGGATTCGTGCGTGACAGTCCCCTTCGCGGCGGAAAGCACGATTTCCATCCGTCGTGCCACGCTAGACCGCACGTCGTCGCGATTCAACCGCTCGCCCTCGATCGCGGCGGAATGCAGTATCTCCGACGAAAGGGCCTCGCACACGGCCTCCTGTCGCAGATCGAATCCGATTGCACCAAGCCGCCCCGCGAACTTCCCCAATCCGAAGGACACCTCGGCAAGCTCTGTCTCGATTTCGGCGACATCCCACCTGAAAGAAGGCCAATCTTTAAGTTGATGGATAAAGCGCATCGCCTTTTCTCCGCAATTTTTGCGGATATTATATCACACAATCTCCGCAAGCGTCAACACGTTAATCCTAAAAATCGCAGTTGAAGGCAAAGACGTCTTTGCCTGTCAGTTGAAGCTGGCTGGCTGAGACGTTCGTGAGGAAGGCAGATGGCCGTTTCAGGCGAGGGGCATGGTCATCTGGCCGCCGATGTTGGGGGGAAACATCCG
>JAFXTB010000004.1 GCA_017525225.1 Kiritimatiellia bacterium | reverse complement strand
CTATAACTTCGTATTGTTCACAAATCTCAATTGTTCACAAATGCCATCAATGCCACCAATACAAATTGCCATTTGTCATTTGTGAACAATTGTGGCAATTGCCATTTGTGAACAATACCATGTTATCCTCATTTACATTCCCGTACATAGCGCGGGCGGCAGGCTAGCCACTAACAACTAACGACTAACGACTAGCCACTAACAACTAGCGACTATCGACTAGCCAACCGCGCGGTGCGCCTGCTATGACCTCAACCATTCTGCGAACAGTCGATCATATACGACATAGCCATCCTCGCGCTTGTAGAGAAGTTCATCCTTCAGAAGCGAGTCAAGCGCAAAACGTATGCTCGATGCTGCCCGCAGACCATATTTGCGCCCAAACTCGGCCGACATGGGTTCGGCGACCACGCGATCTGCCGCCACCGCCCGGAGAAGCTCAACCGCACCCGGAGAACACTTGGACAGAATGAAGCCGTAGTTCATCGCATTCTCCTCTACCAGATGCGCGATGGCGGCAATCACATCCTTCTCGGTTGGACGTGCGACTTCCGACGCATAGAGCGCCTTCATCACCGATTGCACGTACCAGGTAATTCCCTCAAAGCGATCATACGCCGCCACAAAGGTCTCTTCTGGCAGAATCCTGCCCACCTTGCGGAAGAACGATGCCGCGAAGTGGAAATAGTCACGGCGGTCAATGACGTCAAGCGACATCGACGCCGTCGAATTGAAGAACGGGCGCTTCGGGGAATGGAACATTTCAGCCATCATGTGAAGCCTGGACCCGGAAAAGACGAATCCAACGTTGTGCATGAACTGGATCTTCGAACGCAGCAGCGCCTCTACGCCTTTCTCGGGATATTCGGCAATCTGCTGGAATTCGTCGATCGCGACAATCGTGTGCCCCTTGCGCGACTGAAGGTACTTGAGCATCGACTCAAGCGAGGTCTGCGCGTTCGCGGCAGTGATGTCGAAGCTGAACTTCGGACGTCCGGAGAATTCATCGATGGTCATCGTCGGACGGAATCCATGCGCGAACGCAGACACGGCCTTGAACACCTTCTCGGCGGGCGATTCCAACGATTCCGCAACTGCGGTCGCCAGTGCGCGGGCGAAGTCCGAAAGGCTTCGTGTCGGATAAAGATCGACATAGACGGTCTTCATGCCACGTCGCTTGGAGAGCAGATGCAGGACCTGATGGATCAGTCCCGTCTTCCCATATCTGCGCGGAGAGATCAGCGTGGTGTTCCGATCATTGTCCAGATGCTGAATCAGCTTTTCCGTCTCCTGTTTCCTGTCACAGAAGTAGTCGGGGCCGGCATATCCGGCCGTAAGAAATGGATTAGCGATTTTCATGCGCCTATTATATCACAAAGACTGTCGGCGTTTCAACAATCTTGTTTCAACATTTTTGAAATGACCACTAGCCACTAATGACTAGCGACTAACGACTAGCGACTAACGACTAGCGACTAATTCCTACTAGCATGTGGAAGGCATTATGGTATAATACCCACCATCAATGACCTTCATAGGAAAGGCGTATCTGAGATGAACATGAACAGGACGAAATCGTGCATCGGACGCATGGCTGTTGCGGTGGCGGCGCTTGGCTTGGCGTTTTCTGCGGCGGCGGAGCAGTCCATGCGGCTTGGGTGCCAGATGTGGGGCGTGAAGGAATTCTGGGAGAAGAATCCCGAGAAGGGGTTCGAGGAGGTGTTTCCCAGGCTTCGCGCGATGGGCTATGAAGGCGTGCAGTCGATGGCGTTCTGGAAGATCGATCCGGACAGGCTGGAGGCGATGTTGAAAAAGAACGGTCTTGCGCTTGCGGACATGCCGGTATCCTTCGACCATGTGGAGGGCACGAATCTGGAGAATACGGTTTCGTTCTGCCATCGCTTCGGCGTCGATTTCGTCTACATCCCGTGGTTCAACGGAAAGACATCCGCCGAATGGCGCGGGTTCTGCAAGCGCCTGGCGTCCGCCGGACGGCGTCTTGCGCCGCATGGGCTGCGTATCGGCTACCACAACCATGTGCATGAGTTCGAAAGGCAGCTCCAGCGGGAATTCCCGGCCGACATCCTGAAGGAAGACCGCGAGGTGAACCTTGAGCTTGACATCGGCCCCGTCGCGGAGTCCGGACGCGATGCGCCGACATGGATATCCGACCTCGCCGGACGCATCCCCGGCATCCACGCAAAGCCGCATGGCGCGACATCGGTCGGTGCGCCGGGCGACATCCAGAACTGGCCGGCGATCATCGCCGCCTCGCGCAAGGCGGGTGTGAAGTGGTTTGTGGTCGAATGCGAGAAGCGCAAGGACACATACGACGACGTGGCGGCAAGCGCGGAATATCTGCGGAGGATATGGAACGATCCGCCGCCGCAGGAGAAGAAGCCGCGCATAGCGATGAACCTCGTGAACTTCGTGCGAGGGTGCGAGCCGAGGCAGCCGATAGATCTCGTCACGCCGCTGGTCGAGCAGATAAAGTGCAACACGCGCTACGGGATGGCGAACACGATCCTCATGCAGTACGATGCGATGATCCGCGACGACATCATGGCGGCAGCCGCCACAGCGGATAGGGCGAAGACCGAGTTCGGGGTATGGATCGAGATCGTGAAGCCGCTCTGCGAGGCGGTGGGTATCAAGTGGCGCGGCCGGAAGGACTGGGCGTGGGACTGGTGGGTGTGCCCGGGGTTCCTGGAAGCCTACACGCAGGAGCAGCGCGCAAAGCTGATCGACGAGCTGTTCCGGTTGTTCAAGGAGAAGTTCGGCGCATATCCGCAGAGCGTCGGCTCCTGGGTGATGGATGCATGGTCTATCGCCTACATGAAGGAGAAGTACGGGATCGTGGCGGTGTGCGTATGCCGCGAAGAGGACGTGACCGATGCGTATGGCCTGCGCGGCGGCTATTCGAACGGCGCCTACTATCCCTCGAAGCTGAACATGCTTTCGGCGGCGAGCGACATGGCGAACGCGGTGAGGGTGCCGGTGTTCAAGATGCTCACGCCGGATCCGATATACAACTACGGCTTCAAGTACGAATATTACGATACGCGTACCGGCCGGCAGCGCCGCCATGTGGTGACGCTCGAACCGGGAGGCCTCGGCAGGGAGCCGTACATCGTGGACTGGTACTTCCGCACCTACACCGAACGGCGCGGACTGCTCAACCTCTCATACATGCAGACCGGCCAGGAGAACAGCTTCGGCTGGACGGAGTACGGCGTGAACATCGGCTACCATGTGCAGATGGAGGAGTTGAAGCGCTATGTCGACAAAGGTATCATAGAGGTGGAGACGCTGGGCGATACGGGGCGGCGCTTCCTCGCCGACCATGCCGAGAACTGCGCGCAGACCCAGATCGCGCTCGACGACTGGATGGGGAAGGGACGCCGTAGCGTGTGGTACAATTGCAAGAACTACCGCGCGAACCTCTACCAGGACGACGGACGCTTCTACATACGCGACATCCACAAGATGTGCGACGGATTCGCCGAGGACCATATCTCGGTGGCGAGCACGAACTGGAACGAGCTGCTTTTCACCCCGCCGGTCGTGGACGCCTACATGTTCAGCACGAACGATGCGCCGGGGATGCTCGCGTTCGACGGCGAGGCGACGGGCATGACGCCGCGCGCGACCGGTCCGAACGAGATGGAAGTGACATGCGCCTATGCCGATGGCACGTTCACGCTCGTGCGCTTCGACGAGCGCGGGATCACCGTGTTCGGGATGCCGCTGGAGATAAAGATGAACGAGGAGTGGCGGAAGCTGCATGTGCTCGGCAAGGGTCGCATCGATCTGTCCTTCCAGGGCTTCAAGTACGCCGTCGGGATCGAAGGCAACCTTTCGCCCACTCCTGCGGGCTACCGTATCGAGCCGGAGAAGGGGCGCATCCGCTTCGACCTCTCGTTGCAGAATTGACAATGCCAAGTAGTCCTAGCATGATGGCGACGGTTTTGGTATAATCAATGCCGTTGTTTCGACATTGTGGCTTGTCCACAGAGGAGGAAGCATGGATACATCTATCGACCGGAAGCCTGAAAACGGATGTTCCCTGAATGGGCATGGATCGTCATGCGCGTTCCTTGCCGCCATTGCCGCATTCCTTGCGATGGCAGGCGTGGCGCGGGCGGCGGCCACGTACACATACGAGAACGACGATAAGACGTACGTGGCGACGGTCACATCGGATACGACGACGATCTCTTCCGAGGCGCTTGCCGTACTCGATGCGAACGAAGTCACCAACTTCGTCAAGCGCGGTTCGAGTACTCTTGTGGTGGACGGCGGCAGTACCACATATACGGGAGATGTCTTCGTCGAAAATGGTGGTATTCGCCTTGCGGCGGAGAACGCCCTGGGTGTTGGACCAGGCACGATATACGTCGCCCCCGAAAAGTCACTTGCGTTCAATGGCTGTACCGTCGCGAAGAAGGTGTATTACGACTGTGGCACGACCTGGCAGAATAAATCTGGACTGTATGGACAGGCCGGGACATCCACGTTCAAGGAGAAGGTAACCTTTTCCGACAAGAACCTCCAGATTTATTCCCAATTGAACAGTCGGCTAGTCTTCGAGGGTGGATTCGATGGCAAAGGTTACGCCTATATACGGGAGGCTACCGGTGGTACCATCGTGTTCACCAATGTCGCGGCAAGTTTTGCTTATCCCATTTCCCAACTTTCTGGTACGAAGAGTGGGTCTACCTATTGCGTGCACCTTGTTTTTGCCGTCGCGGGAAACAGCATCAAGGCCGTTGGAAACAACAATGCACAGGGAAACCGCCTTATCGAGGCCAAGGTCTCCACCACGGTGGACTGGGCATTCGACGATACTGGCCAGGGGATGAACTTCGGAGAGGGCTCGCTCTGGGATCTCTGTGGCACGTCGCAGCGTGTCGGACATCTTGACATCAACCGGTTGAACAGATCCAGCGTAGAGGGGCCGATGTCAATAATAACCAACTCTTCGCCGCAGAATGCCGCCAAGCTCTACGTGACCCAGTCGAAGGACGCTTCGCCCCAGGTCGTGTTCGCGGGCAATCTCTCCGTGGATTTCTCCGGCAACAAGACTACCACGATAGACCACGCCATGACCGCCGCCGGCGACATAACGGTGAATGCCGGTACGCTCGCTTTCACGGCTGATGGCTCGTGGCCGAACGCCGTCAAGTTGACGATCGCCTCCGGCGCCAACGTGTCGATAACGTCCGGCGCGACGTTCGGAGACATGACCGAGATCTCGATCATAGGAAGCGGCGGGTTCTCGATCGCCGCCGGGGAGGGCGGGAGCGTCGTCACGCAGACCGTCGGGTTCCTGACGGTAGGCGGCAGTGCACAGGAACGCGGTTGCTACGCGATGGGCGATGGGGTCCTGAAGGTTCTCTACAGCGGCCGCCGGGAGATCGTGGATTCAACGCTAACGCTTGCGGCAGGCGAGTCGTTCACGCTCAGCGAATCCATCCAGTGCGACTCCTTCGACAAGATCGTGCTTGGCGCGGGCGCTTCGCTCGACATCGAGACGGACAATTCTTTCGTGGATGGTGCCGCGTTCACGCTTACGCTGGGCGAAGGGGCTAGCCTTTCGCTTGCCGACGGCATCGACCTCTATGCGACATCCGTGACTGTGGGCGGTGTGGCTGTGGCGCCGGGCCGGCATACCGCCGCCGATTCCGCATGGCTTGCCGGTGCAGGCGAGGTGTTCGTACCGTACGGCGCGATAGTGGGAACGGATGTGGAATGGACGGCAGAGGGTCCCAATACGCTGATGACGACGCCCCTCAACTGGTCGGCGGATATCGACCTCACGAACGGCACGTCGCGAGCCTTGTTCGCCTACGGATCCGAGGCGACAGTCGTCGGTAGCACCTTCCTGAACGGCATCTACTTCAATTCGTCCGGTGCGTTCAGCGTAGTTCCAGACGACGCCAGTGCGACGTTGCATCTGGCGTCCGGAGGGATATCGTCGACAGGCAGCGGCGCGCGCACCATCTCTGCGCCGGTATGCGTGGATGGCGACCAGACATGGCAGATTGATACAGCGCTCAAGATCACCGGCGCGTTCGCCGCCGATCCTCTGTCGCGATACACCATCCATAAGACGGGGTCCGCGGAGGTGACACTGTCGGGCGGTGACAACTTCCCTGGCGAGATGATCATAGATAATGGGTCCATTGTGATAAGTGGCAGCAGTGGCGCTGCGACAGGCGATGGCTTGATTGTGCTTTCAAACGGTACGCTGGCGCTTTCCGAGACGAACATCCGCAAGGACATCTTGACCGGATCCAACGGAACCTGGAACGGAAGTCCCACAAGGAACTTCTCGTTATGGGCCGGACGCAGCGTCATTTCCGGCAAGGTGGCCCTTGGGAACCGCAATACATTCGTTGACGCTTGGCAGGATTCCCACACTACGTTCGAAGGCGGCATCGTGGATGCGAGCGAATCCTCCCATGGATTCCTGTACGTCCGTCCGTCCCAAGGCGGCACGATCGTAATCACCAACAAGCCGATGGTCATCGCCAATGCGCTGTACATCAACCGCTACTCCCTCTTTGACGCCTACGGTTATTCCGGCTACATCGAGTTCGCCGTGGCGGGGAACAGGATGCCGTCACTCGGATACGATGCAATCACCCGGGACGACTACCGCCTGCACAACTGCGTGCTCAGGACGACCGTGGACTGGGCGTTCGACAACGCGAGCCAGGCGATGCTGCTGGGCCATGATTCCGTATGGGATCTCTGCGGCACTTCGCAGCGCGTCGGCTTCCTGAACACGAGGGAGTACCAGGATGCCAACCCCACGAAGATCACGAACTCGAGCGATTCGCCCGCCACGCTCTACGTGAACCAGACGATGAACTCCACGCCGTGGCTGGATTTCGACGGAAAGCTCTCCGTGGATTTCTCCGGCAACTACACTACCACGATCTCGCGCGAGATGACGGCAAGCGGTGACCTCACGGTCAACGCCGGTACGCTCGCCTTCACGGCGGACGGTTCATGGCGCAGTGTGGGGAACGTGGCTGTCAACGGCAGCGCGAAACTGACGGTTGCCGCGGCGCGTACCTTCAACGGCAACATGAACCTGACGCTCGCCTCGTCCTCTTCGCTTGAAATCGCGCAGGGCGTGCGGATGCGGGTTGCGACCCTTACGGTCGGTGGAATCCTGTACACCAACGGGAAGTTCTCCTTCGGCGACGGCGAGGTGGTCGTTGGACGGGCCGGCATGACGATGTCGGTGAGGTGAACATGCGTATGAAACCAGGATTCGGAATTCTTCTTGCGCTCATTCCTGCGCTTTGCGCGCCGGGGGCGACCGACCACTCGGTGACCGAGTTTCCCCGGCTTGCGGGCGAGACCGACGATGCGCCGCGCTTCCAGCGGGCCGTGGACGCCTGCCGAGGCGGCGGCCTTCTAAGCGTCCCCTCCGGCGAATATACGTTTGCGCGGACGCTGTACATCACCAACCTCTGTTCCGTAAGGCTGTCGCCCGCGGCCGTGATCACCGCCGTCAAGCCGATGAAGTGGATGGTCGAGATCGACTGCTCCTGGGAATACAACAGCAAGAAGGCCCCTGGCGACGTCTATACGAGGAACTTCAACCTCACATGGTCCGGGGGCATCCTCGATGGACGCGGCCTCGCCTCGTGTCTCGCCCTGGACAACTACGCGCACTTCCTGCTGGAAAAGGCGACATTCAACAACGGACGCATATACGGCGTGGGCATAGAAACGCGCGGCCGGGGCTACGAGCTGATAGCCCGCGACCTCTATTTCCTCACGTCGATGCCCGGCCTTGAAGGAAACACGGGTCTGTACGCCTACTGCGGCGACAGCCACTTCATCGACATCGTGTCGGTCAACTACACCATCGGCATCCACCTGGCGGGGCGTGGCTCGGACCGTATGTCGCGCTGCCATATATGGGGCACATCGACGCGCCCGATTGTGAAGGGCAAGGTACCCGAGACGCTGAAGGAGTCGGTATGTTTCAAGATCGACGCCACGGACGTCGTCATGCGCGACTGCTATGCTGACACCGGCAACATCGGTTTCTGGATGAACGGCTGGGAGGAGCGCATGGAATGCTGCACATACGCCGGGCTGAGGCTGCTGAAGGATTCCATCGTCATACGCCAGAACCGGGGCTCCATCTGGGCCAACGGCTTCTACGCCCGCAAGACTACGCCTATCGCGCGACTGTACACGTCCGTGGACCCCGGTTCGCGCATCCGCTGGTGCGACGACTGCCTTCTCGGGAGCTTCGGCGGTCCGCCCAAGGGCGCGACGGCCGAGACAACGGCGGAATGGGCAGGCAAGGCGTGGCAGTCGCTCGTACCGGACGCCACCAACGCGGCAAAGGTGCTTGTGGCCGCCTGCGATTTCTGGGAGACCACCTGCGCCAAGGATGCCGCCGAAAAGGGCCTGGCGGCATGGAAGGCGCTTGCCGCCTGGCCTGCGGAGAAGGTGGCGGCGGATCCGTACGCCCGGTTCGCGGCGTGGCGCTTCCTGCGTTCCACGCTTTCGCACCCCGGCGAGGAGCGCATTGGTGCGGAGAAGATGCTTGTCGAAGCAGCGCAGGCCGCCGAGAAGGATGCAGGGCTTGGAGCGCTCTCGCGCGCGGCGGCGCATGCGGCCGCGTACGATGCCACGGGCGAGGCCTGCTGGCATGATAAGATGATCGCCGCCGCCGGGGACGCCCTTGCCGCCGCCAACGCGCTCGCGCTGAAGGGACCCGCTGCGGACGCCGCCGCGAAGATGGACGCGAGGCTGCTGCATCTTGTGGAGAAGGACGTCGCACGTAAGGACAGGTATGCCGCGGTCGTGGAGAAGATCTGCCCGGCGGCAAGGCCCGCCGACTCGGGCGACGGCTCCATCGACGCGCTCATGGACTACTGGCATGCGCGCCGACACGTTTTGTTCCTCAATTGAACGAAAGGAAAGAAGATGAGAACCAGAGAATTCGCGGCAGCCGCCATTGTCGGCACGCTGGCCGCATTTACCGCCGTGGCGGAAGTCGTGCCTGAGGGCAACATCCTCAAGAACCCCGGCTTCGAGGAGGGATACAAGGAATGGCGCAAGTCCGGCAAGGCGTGGCGTGTGGAGGACGGCGCGGGCTACGGCGGAACGAAGGGGCTTGTGTGGGAGACCGCCACGCCCGTGAAGCGCGCATATCCGGCCCAGTCCGTCAAGCTGGAGGCAGGCTGCGCGTATCGGCTCACGGCGCTCGTCAAGGTGGACAAGCTCAAGGGCGCAAAGGGACCTTCCGTAGGGTTCGAGTGGTTCGATGTGAACGGCAAGTGGGTGTCCGGCGTGCGCGCAAGCCCCGTGGACGACAACGGGGCGCTCAAGGATGGGTGGCTTCGCTACGAGTGCACCACGCGCGTGATGAAGCCGACCGACGCGCGCGGCGGCGTGCTGTGCATGCTGACCGAGGGCTCCACCGGCAAGGTGCGCTTCGACGACGTCACCTTCGAGTGCGTCCAGTTGAAGATGATCGAGTACATCTGTACGTCCGCCTACCGCGACTCCGCGGCGGATGGCGAGCTGCGCGTCCTGGCGTCGCTCAACGTGTCTACGAACAGCATCGACGCATCGCTTTCGGTGAAGACGGCGGATGGTGGGACGCGCACGCTTGCGCCGATCAGGTTCGAGGAAGACATCGCCGTGTTTACGATGCCCGTGTCCTCGCTCGCGATGGGATCGCAGAAGTTCGTGTTCAGTCTGACCAGCCGCAAGGACGGCAAGACGGTCGACACGAAGGAGATCGCGTTCGAGCGCACCGCCCCCGGCGCCGGACGCCGGCGCGTCTCCTTCGACGGCCAGGGGCGGATGCTCCTCGATGGCAGGAAGTTCTTCCCGCTCGGACACTACACCGGCTCGCTGTCGCCGGAGGAGATGGCGGAGTACAAGCGCGGCCCGTACAACTTCGCCATCCAGTACGGCGCCGTCACCACCGAGCAGCTCGACCGCTACCAGGCGGCCGGGGTGTACGTGGCGTCGGACGTGCGCAAGATGATCTACGGCTACAACTTCAACGCCCATAGGCGCGGTCTGAAGACGATGGAAGATTCCAGGAAGGCGCTGCGGAAATGCTACAAGGAGATAGGCTCGCATCCTGCGCTGGTCATGTGGTACCTGAACGACGAGGCGCCCGTGAGCATGGTGCCGAACACGACGGCGGTCAACGAGTTCCTGCATTCGATCGATCCGGACAGGGCCACGATCACGTGCCTCTGCGACCCCAGGACACCGCGCGAGTTCATGCCCAGCTACGACGTGATGGCGCACGACTGCTACCCGATCGGCAACAAGGTCGGCAAGAGCATGCTAGAGCGCGTCACGCGCCAGATGCGGGTGGTGGCGGACCGCATGGCCGGGATGCGCCCGCTGTGGTTCATCCCGCAGACCTTCGACTGGCGCTGGTGCTACTCGAAGGAAAGCCTTGAGAAGTGTGACAAGCCGTACCTGCGCATGCCCACGCGCGAGGAGATGGCGAACATGACGTGGCAGGGGATCGCCTGCGGCGCTAACGGGATCGTGTCCTATTCGTTCTCCACCATTCGCCGCCATGCGAAGGGCGCCGAATACGAGAAGGCGTGGGGCGACACGTGTTCCGTGGCGTTCGAGGTGAAGCTCATGGAGGACGTGCTTCTTGCGGACGACGTGACGGCTCGGTTCAAGAAGCATTGCGCGTCGCTACCGAAGTACCTGCCCGTGCGCTTCTACAGCCACGACGGAAGGACGTGGATGCTCGCGGTGAACGCCACGCGCGAGGCGATGCGCGCCGGGATGCCGCTTCCCGCGAAGTGCACCGACTTCAAGACGAGGCTCGGCGGCGGGGTCGCGTGCGCGTCCGATGGACGCTCGCTTTCGCTGGACCTGCCGCCGCTCGGCTATGCGTTCGTGTCGTTCGTGGAAACGCAAGAGGTCTGCGATTATTCCGTGAAGGACCTTGGCGCGGAGCGCGAGGTGATGTGGGACATGGACCGCATCGCGTCGCTCGGCGGTGGCGCCTCGCTCCGCCTGCACAGCCCAGAGATGCGGGAGGTCGCGATCTCGCACGACGAGCCGTGGGAGGGCAACACCTGCTGCTACCACACCATCCTGCGCGACAACGTGGGCTACAAGATGTACTACCGCGGATCGGTCCACAACCTGCCGGGACGCAAGAACCACCAGGCGGTGTGCTACGCGGAGAGCGACGACGGCATCACGTGGCGCAAGCCGAAGCTCGGCATCTGCACCTGGAATGGCTCGAAGGATAACAACCTCATCCTCCTGGACGATGAGAAGATGGGGAAGTACCATGTGGCGCACAACTTCACGGCGTTCTTCGATACGCGCTCGGACTGCCCCAGGGAGGAGCGCTACAAGGCGGTAGGCGGATCCGGAAGCGCCGGGCTGTGGGGGCTTGTCTCGCCGGACGGCATCCACTGGAAGCTGCTCGACTGCCATCCTCTGATGACGTCGGGCGCGTTCGACTCGCAGAACACCGTGTTCTGGGACGAGGACGTAGGCGCGTACGTGGCGTACTTCCGTGCGTACCGCCACGGGCTGCGCGGGATAAAGAGGCTCGTCTCCAGCAGCTTCCGCAACTGGGGCGAGGATTCGCAGTGGGGCGCATACGACACCGAGTCGCCTGACGACCAGCTCTACACGAACGCCATCAGGCCTTACGAACGCGCGAAGGGCGTGTACGTGGGATTCCCGAAGCGCTTCACCGAAGGACGCAGTTCGTGCTACGACAAGAGCGGTTCCGGCGGCATACCGGGTGTCTCCGACGGCGTGTTCATGTCGAGCCGCGACGGCATCCGCTTCAAGCGCTGGAGCGACGCGTTCATCCGTCCCGGCCTGCAGCACGAGCGCTGGGTGAACCGCAACAACATGACGGCATGGGGCTATGTGGTGACGAAGTCCGCCACCGCCGGCTGCCCCGACGAGATCTCCATCTACTCGACCGAGAACTACTACGCGGTCGATGGTTCCACGCGCCTGCGGCGCATGACGGTGAGGCTGGACGGCTTCGCGTCCGTGCACGCCCCATGGCTCGGCGGCAGCGCCACCACGAAGCCGCTGGTGTTCTCGGCGACCGGCGAGGGCCCCGTGCGGCTGCTTCTCAACGCCTCCACATCCGGGGCCGGATACATACGCTGCGAGATACGCGGCGCGGACGGTGAGCCCGTGCCGGGCTTTTCGCTCGCCGACAGCGCGGAGATCTTCGGCGACGAGATCGAGCTTGCGATGGCATGGAAGGGTGGCAGCGACCTCCGCCGCCTTGCCGGCTGCCCGGTGACGCTCCATTTCGAGATGAAGGACGCGGACATCTACTCCTATCGGTTCGGGAAGTGAGGGTTGAGAAGGTTGAGAAGGTTGTGAGGGTTGAGAATGTTGCCAATGTGGAAATGTTGCCAGTTCCAATGTTGCCAGTTCCAATTGGAATTGGGTTTGGGGAATGGCAACATTGGATATTGGCAACATTTGATCAAGTTATAGGCAGGTGGTAGGGCCCGCTCGCCGAGCGGGCCGTAGTCGCGAACGACTGGCATGTAAAAACGACTGGCATGTAAAAAGGAGGAATGACATGGAAGAACAGAACGGACAAGTCGCGGGTGGTGCCGAAGGCAACGCGATGGATGCGATAGGCAAAGGTGCGGTCGACCTTAAAAAGAAGGTCGCCGCCCATTTGGACAAAGGCCAGGGACTTAGCTTCCTGACCGTGGGCCAGATCGCGTTTGTGCTTCAGATATTCGCCGCCATATTGACGATCATGGGCTTTTTCTGCATCGGGATCTTCGAACTGATTGCGAAGATATCCGGGCCTTTTGGCGAGAGCAGCATTACGGTGAAGGGGTGGGCGTGTTCGTTCGCGACGGGGCTTTTGCTCGGGACGCTCCTTTGCGCCCTTGCGGAGATACTCAGGATGCTCCACCGCATCGCCGGCGCAGTGTCAGATGCGCCTGCCCGATAAACGATAAGGCGGGGAGAAATCCGAAAATGGAAGCATGATCTTTGCCGCAGGACATAAAATCGGTGCATATCGGATAATCCGCCTTATTGGAGAGGGCGGCATGGGGGCCGTCTATGAGGTCGAACACGAACAGCTTGGCGTACATTACGCCCTCAAGGCTTTCTCCACGCAAAACAAGTATGCAGATGTCCTTAAGAAGAAGTTCCTGGCCGAGGGCAAGGTGCTGGCGCGGCTGCGCGACCCGCATCTGATTCGCGTGTTCGATTTGGCCATTGACGAGGCGACCGGCGTTCCGTACTTCGTCATGGACATGATTACCTATACGGACGGCACTCCGCATACGCTGGATGACATCGAACGGGATGATCTTGAAGAGGACTACATCTTCGGTTGGTTTGAAGATCTGTGCAAGGCGCTCGACTATATCCATGCGCAGGGCATCGTCCACCGCGACATCAAGCTCGGAAACGTTCTTCTGCGCGAGGACAAGCATGTGATGCTTTCCGACTTTGGCGTATCGCGCATCTTCGGCGAGGGGCTTTCGCGCGAGGTCAATGTGACACGGACGATTGTTTCGGACGGCAAGACGAAATCCAAGCTTATCATGGGCACGGATGGCTATATGGCTCCGGAAGTCCTGGCCGGCCATGATGCAACCCCGGCGGCCGACGTCTATTCGCTCGGCGTGATGTTCTTCCATCTCCTAACGGGGCTTTGGTACGAGCCTGGGACAAAGGCGCTTGCATTGCTTGACGGCTTCAAGTACCGATGGCGTGATGTCTTGTCGCGCATGCTTTCCGTCAATCCACAGGAACGCCCATCGCCGCTTTCGGACTTGCCGCGCCAGCTGCAGCAGGTAGAATCTACAGGGAATTCCTTTCCTGTGCCGACGAAGCCGCCAATATCTCGCTTTGCGTTCGCAAAGCGCTGGTGGTTCATTGCGGTTGTTGTCGTTGTGGTTGTCGCCGTCGCCGTAGTCGTCATTGCCGCGTTCCGTTCCAAGGTCGGTGGCCTTCCGCCGCCCGCGCAAGACGACTTCGGAGAACTGTTCTCGTCAGACGATGTGTTCCTGCCTAAAGAGGGCGGCAAATGAGTGCGTTTCCGGAGACATCGTTGACGCTTCTCAGGAAGATCGCCGTTCAGGTGACAGGCGAACGCGAGGCGGCATGGGTAAGGTTCTTCGGACTGTACGAACCGGCCATCAAGCGGTTCGTCGCGTATCATGACAGTACCCACGACCCCGATGATGTCGTTCAGGACATCTTTATGAAACTGGTCAATGTCGTGCAGTCCGGCGGCTATGATCCGTCCAAGGGGAGCTTCCGCGCATTTTTGGCGACGATGATCCGGCGGCATCTCGTCTCGCTCTACCGGAAAGATCAGGCGAGAGGGGCGGGGTTGCATGTCGATATAGACGATGTCGAGCCTTCCGTTCCGGCGGATATTGCCGAGCAGATAGACCTTAAGTGGCGGATGGCGCGGCATCAGAGTGCCATTGAGCATGTGCTTACGAAAACGGCGATATCCGCGCAGTCACGCGCCGTTTACCGCGCCTACGTTGAGGACGAAATGCCGCTGGACGAGGTCGCTGCAAAGTTTGGCGTCACTAAGGCTGTTGTCTATAAGATCAAGTCCCGCGTAGAGCAAATGGTTGCAATCGTCGAAGATGAATTCGCCGATGAAAAATAATTTCGATTTCAGGTGTCAAAAGTCTGCCGCCGATGCGATTCTACATGTGTCGGCGGGAGTTCCGCCGGGGAAAACAAGGAGAATAAGACTATGAAATGCACGAAAATCATGTTGAGCGGGTTGGTGGCCTTCGCCGCTACGGCGAACGCCATGCCGACCCAGGAAGAGACCAAGAAGGTCGAACCCTTGGTCATGGATCTCATGCGCGCGGATCAGGACGCACTCAAGAGTGGCAAGAAGACGCGCGCCGAGGTGGCCGAATCGGCGATGAAGCTTGCCGACAAGGCGGAATCGGAGGCGGCAAAGCTACTTCTGATGAAGGGCGCGTTCAACCTCTACGTCCGCGCGGGCGAATTCGACAAGGCGATCGAAACACTCCAGACCATGCAGACGGCGATTCCCGACATGCCGCCGCAAAGCGTCAAGAACATAATCAATACGGCGCTTCGCGAGACCCCAAATAACAAGGAGGCCGCGCGTCTCTACAAACTGCTCGGCGAAACCAAGGCTGAAACCAAGGCTGATCTTCCTTCGCACATCAATCTTCCTTCGCATGTTGAGTCGAAAGCAATTGCCGCAAGCGTGAAAGAGCGCAGTTCTGTGGCGAGCATCCTGAAAAGCATGATCAAGCTCCCCGGACGTGATTGCTGGCTGTCGGCGACGGAACTCACGCAAGGGCAGTGGGAGTCCGTCATGGGCTACAACATTTCCAGAGTCAAGGGGGCGGATATGCCGGTCGAGATGGTGAGTCGTAACGATTGCGACGTGTTTCTTGAGAAGTTGAATCAGACAGAGGAGGTTCGGGCCTCACGGTTTGAGTTTAGGCTCCCCTCGGATGAGGAATGGGATTGTGCGGCAAGGACAGGGGCGCTGGGGAATCCTTGGATCAAACCTGGCGTTTACGCCGATGTTCTTGACATGGGGTGGTGCTCGGAAAACAGCGGGGGGCATTTACATCCCGTTGCCACAAAAGCCGCCAATGCGTTTGGTTTTTATGATATGGCGGGCAATGTCTGGGAATGGACATCTAAGATTGACGCGGAAGGGGTTCCATACACGCGTGGCGGCTCGGCGGGCAATACGCCTGGCATTTCTTGGATGTACAAAATAGGGAATTGGAGTCATAACCCACGCGGCGTCGGATTGCGGTTGGCGGCGCATGTTCGGTCGGGGAACCTTGGGAAAAAGGGCTCGGCCGGGGATGAGGCGGTGCAACGGCAGGCGACAGCAGGGGGCTACACGTGGTCGTATCGCGTAATTGACGGAGGAGCGATGATTGCGGCCACTAATGAGCTTTGCGCCGTTTCTCCAAGTCCCAAAGGAAATGTTTCCATTCCCTCTATCTTGGGCGGCGTAAAGGTGACAAGTATCGGAAAGCATGCTTTCCGCGAGTGCCGTGGACTTACGTCGGTGACGATTCCCGAGGGTGTGACGAGCATCGGCACGGGCGCGTTTAGCATCTGCTGTGAACTTAGAGCCGTGAAGATTCCACCCAGCGTCAGGAACATCGAAGAATGGGCGTTCGAGAGGTGCTATGCGCTGCGGTCGGTGACGATTCCGCCTAAAGTCGAGAACATCGGCGCCGCTTCTTTTGAGAATTGTCGGGAATTGAAGTCGGTGACGATTCCGGCGCAAGTGGCAAGTATTGGCGCTGCCGCATTTTCGTATTGCAGTTCATTGAAGCAAATCACAGTCGATTCGGGGAATCAGTCGTTCACTTCAATTGGCGGCGTGCTGTACACGAAGGATCGGTCCACATTGCTGTCGAGCCCCAAAGCTCTGACGTCGGTTACGATACCGAAGGGCGTGACGGCCATTGGGGCTTGGGCGTTTACGGGTTGCAACGATCTGAAGTCTGTGATCATCCCAGAGGGGGTGACGTTCATTGGACACGGCGCATTTCAAGATTGTGGCGGACTGGCATCTGTGACCATTCCGTCTAGCGTGAAGAGTATTCAGGGAATGATTTTTAAGGATTGTAGAGGACTAAAGTCCGTGATGACGCTTGGCGAGCGCCTTGAAGCATCGAAAAATGTATTCGACGGTTGCAGCAACCTCAAGTCGATCCATGTACCGGCGAAAGCGAAGAGCTGGGCGGGGATGAAGGATTGGCAGCGGATTCCGCTGGTGTTTGACGCGAAATAGCGGCGAATCGCCCGCAGCTGCGGAACAAGGCCAAATCCTGAAACCGCCGCGCCCGTTGTGGGCACGGCGGTTTTCTGCTGTCAGAACGGCTGTACATTCACGGCCCTCTATCCTGAACACATCCTGTCCAGTTCGACATCTATCCTAGCGAGCACGTCTTTGAATGTGTTCGCGCATCCGTCAAGCAAACTCCTCAAGCGTTCTTTCCGCCGCCTCATTCGCCTCCGCATGTTCTCCATTCCCCAATCACCCACGTCTCCGTACCTGTCGCCCACATTTCTGCGCCTATAGCCCACGTCCCTGCACCTATCACCCCGGTCCTCATGCCTAT
>JAFXTB010000116.1 GCA_017525225.1 Kiritimatiellia bacterium | reverse complement strand
GCCCGTCCAGCAGGCGGTCGCGCAGCGCGTTAGCCGCCATTTCGGAGGTGCAGTTGGGCAGGAAACCCTCGGCGAAGGCCATTATCTGCCGCAGGTGCGGGATGTCCTCGGAATCCTTCTCGCCGTTTCCGGCGAAGCGCAGGAACGCCTCCTCGGCCAGCTGCGCGATGAAGTCGGCGGGAACGCGCGTCTCCCATGCGACATGCATGTATGGCATCGTGTTGTCGAACCACGTGTGGAAGAAGCGCTCTGATGCGAGCTTCTGCAGGCAGGCGGCCACAGCGTCACCCTTTGCCTCGCGCATCTCCTTCACGACCTCCTTGCGCGCAGCCTTTCGCGTTTCAGGCGTTTGGCGGATCTTCCAGCACCAGGCCACACCACCAGCCAGCCCCAGCGCGACGAGGATCACGAGGGCAAACGAGATTCTTGTGTTTCTGGACATACGTCTCCTTTTCAAAAAGTTCCAATATTATAATGTTTATCGCAGTCACTTGCAAGTGGCATGTTGGATAAAAACGCGCGTGCGGTTGGAACGACCCGTCAAGTGTGAACGGAAATATGGTATAATGTGCCGTGGACAAGGAGGCTTGTCCGTACATTCCCAGAAAGGAAAACGACAATGGCTAATGAACTGGATGAAGTGACAGGTCCCGTAAATGGCGCGGGACGCGACATAAACGTGATCGAGAAGCAGCTTCCGGTCCGGGTGGGATTCGGCTCGACGCTGTTCGAGATCGTGCTGTGGTGCCTCTTCATAGTTCCAGGGCTGATCTTCCTGTTCATGAAGATCGGCGCGAAGAACTACTTCCAGAAGCTCCAGCAGAAGATCCAGGCGGACGCCTCGACAATCGACAACTACCTGGAGCAGAGGGTGCAGATCCTCAAGAACCTGGCGAAGCTAGTTGAAAAGGCGATCGATCTCGACAAGGACGTGATGAAGGCCGTGGCGGCGTTCCGGGGCGGACACCTCCCCGATTCTGAGCGCAACGCCGTCGCGAACCAGATCGACGGCTGTTTCGGCAGGCTCTTCCCGCAGGTGGAGGCGTATCCCGACCTCAAGGCGCACGCCGCCATCGCCGACGCCATCCAGCAGAACAGCTATCTCCAGAAGGAGATCACGGCCGCTCGCCAGCTCTACAACGATTCCGTGATGCAGTGGAACGCGGATCTCTTCGACTGGCCGACCAAGCAGATCGTCGCCGCGCGCGCCGGCTACACGACGCGCATCCCGTTCACGGCGTCCGCTGAGACCAAGGCACAGGCGAGGGGAACCTTCTTTTGACCGAGGACGTCTATGAGCCCCTTGCGCGCTACCGCGACGAGTTCCGCGAGAAGTTCGCCGCATTGACGCGCGAGAAGTTCAAGGAGCTTACGGATCGTTCCGGCATTGATGTCGGGGCGAACCGCAGGCTCGTGGCCAAGATCAAGAAATTGCAGGGCGAGGCCGATTCGGCAAGTACCAGGAAGACATGCTGCGGATGCCTGATGGCCGTCGGTTTCGTCTGCGCGGCGGCTGCGATCATAGGCGCGATAGCCACGAGCGACGTGGACTCCGAGACGCAGGGGCTATGCTTTATCGGCATTGTTGCGGGGCTGGTCCTAGGAATCGCCATGATTCCTCCATTCAACGCGGCGGCGAGACTGCTCACCAGTCTCAAATCCCAGATTGCCGCTAAGAAAGAAAACGCATGGCGGCAGATGGAGCCGCTCAACCGGCTCTACACGTGGGATGTGACGGTCAAGCTGATCGAGGCGACCGTGCCGAGGCTGGAGTTCGACCCGTATTTCACCGCGGACAGGCTGGCGGCGCTGCACAGACAGTTCGGCTGGGACGACTCGTTCAACGATGGCAAGTCCATCATCTTCGCGCAGTCCGGCGTGATAAACGGGAACCCGTTCGTCTTCGGGCACTACCGCTACATGGAGTGGGGCGAGAAGACCTACGAGGGCACGAAGGAAATCTCCTGGACGGAATGGGAAGAGGATTCGGAGGGCAAGATGCACCCCGTGCACAGGCATGAGACGCTTCATGCGTACGTGACGAAGCCGATACCGGTCTACAGTGACCAGAAGCTCCTCGTATACGGTAACGATGCCGCGCCGAACCTTTCATTCTCGCGGGAACCATCCGGCCTGACCGGTAATGAAGGTGGATTCTGGAACTCCATCCGCAAGAAGAGGCGCCTTGGCGAGCTGAAGGCCTATTCGCGCAACCTCGATGACGACTCCAACTTTACGCTGATGAGTAACCATGAGTTCGAAACGTGGTTCCACGCCAAGGACCGCGACAACGAGGTAGAGTTCCGCCTGCTGTTCACACCCGTGGCGCAGACCCAGATGCTGAATCTGATGAAGGATGCGAAGATCGGCTACGGCGACGACTTCACCTTCATCAAGCAGAAGAAGATCAACATTCTCTTCTCGGAGCATCTCGGAAAGGCGACGATCGACACGGATCCATCGAGATTCCGCAACTGGGACTACGATGCCGCCGCCGAGTTCTTCATCTCGTTCAACGAGCGCTACTTCAAGGACGCCTATTTCGCGCTCGCCCCGCTCCTGTCCATCCCCCTCTACCAGCAGATGCGGACGCACGAGGACATCTGGAAGGACGTCCTTGGGTACCGGGCATCGTCTTTCTGGGAGCATGAGGCCGTCGCCAACTACCATGGCGAGGCAAAATTCGCGCATCCCAGCTGCATCACCCGGAACATCCTGAAGACACACGTCGTAAGCCAGGTGGACGGCGAGAGCACCGTCGCCGTCACCGCATACGGCTACAGGGGCGAAGATCGGGTAGACTACGAAGAGGTTCGTGGCGGAGACGGCAACTTGCACGATGTCGCGGTCCACTGGACGGAATACCTGCCCGTCAGCAGGACGAGCAACATGTTCCTCACCGAGCGTGATACGCCGTCGGAGACGTTCAGGAGCCGCGCCGCCGCCTCGCAGGAAAGCGCCTACAGGCGGGCGATACTCTCGTTCCTCGCAAACTCTTGAAGAACATGGTTGCATCGGGCGGGGGTAAGGGGGTATAATATCCATCAAAAATGACTTTTGCAACGACAAAATTCAGGGCCTTCCTGCCTGCCGCCACCTTTGCGATGGCAGCCGAGTTCCTCATGGGGCTGTCGGATCTGGTCATCTGCGGACACATCCTCGGCGAGAACGGGCTTTCGGCCGTCAACCTGATGCAGGGCGTGTTCGAGATAGTGACGTTCGTAGGGATGATGGCGGCGGTCGGGACGAGTGTCCTGTTCGCCACGGAGCTCGGCGCATTGCATGTTCGCCGGGCGCGTGGCTATTTCACGCTCGGCCTCGTAGCGTCCGTCGTGTTCGGTCTGCTGGTCATGGCTACGCTCGCTGCCGTGCGCGTGCCGGTCATCGCGTCCTTCGGCGCCTCGCCGGAGGTGTCGGCCCTGGCCTCTTCATACTGGCTGTGGTTCCTGCCGGCGGCGACGTTGGAGCCCATCGCCTTCTTCCTCGGCACGATGTGCTATACCGACGGCGATGCGCGGCTGTCGTTCTACTCATACATGGCGCAGCTTGGCGGCAACTGCATGATGTCCATCCCGCTGACGATGGCGTTCGGTGCGGCAGGATGCGCCCTGGGGTCGGGGCTCGGCTCGTTCCTCGCGATCATCGTGCTGATGTTCCATTTCCGCAGGAAGGAATGCATGCTGGGCCTTTCGCGGCACTTCCGCGTCTTCGACATCGTGCGGATCTCGCGCATGTCGCTTGGCGACGCCAGCAAGAACATCGGCAAGGCCATGCTGATGTTCGCCCTCAACGCATACGTGATCGCGCATTTCGGTTCGGAGGCGCTGCCGTTGCTTGCGGTCGTGGTGATGACGATCGGGATATCGGAGGTGTTCAACGGCGTCGCAAACGCGGCCCAGCCGCTCGCGAGCGTATATGTAGGCGAGCGCAACACGTTCCTGACGAAGCGCGTGATGCGCGTGGCTCTGATGACATCGCTGCTCGAGGGGGGCGGCGTGATGCTGCTGCTGCTCGCCTTCCCGAAGCTCATGCTCCTTCTGGCGGGGATCGGGGATCCCGCAGTGGTCCCGGAAGCCTCGCTTGCGGTGCGCCTGGCATCCTTCTCCCTGCCGGGGCTGGCGCTCACGCTGCTGTTCAACTCCTACTACGTCTTCATAGGCAGGGAGGGTCTGTCCACGACGCTGACGATGCTGGCCGTGTTCGTGGCTCCGCTCGCGCTCTTCCCCGTCTGCGGTTCGATATGGGGTGCGCGTGGCGTATGGCTTGCGTGCGGCGTGGCGCCTGCCGTGGCGCTCGGGCTAGTAGCCCTGTATCTGCTGGTGCGCGGTGGCCGCCGGAGCTTCCCCTACCTTCTGCCGGGCGACCGGGATGCGGCCATCCGCGTATTCGACCTCGAGCTCGAGCCGGATGCCGTCTGCAGTACTTCGGCGGATGTCGGGGCGCATCTAAGGCGGAACGGGGTGGAGGAGCTGCGCGCCTCAAAGGCGGCGCTCCTTGTCGAAGAGGCGCTGATGGTCGTGCGCGACCGCAATGTCGGCAAACGCATCAAGGCAGAGGTGACGGTCGACCTGAACGACGGGCTGACGCTCGTCCTTCGCGACGACGGCGTGATCTTCGACATCACGGACACGGACGCGCGAGTCTCCTCGCTCCGCAGCTATCTCGTCTCCAACCTGATGACGGCGATCCCCAGCCGCCGAAACCTTACGACAACCGGATTCAACAGAAACGTGTTCAGGCTATGAGGCTTTCCATCTTGCTGGCGCTTGCCGCCCTTGCAGGCTGCTCGGACCGCTCCGGGCGGCAGGCAGCCGATCCGCGCATTTCGGACCCGTCGCGTCCGCTTGTGTTCCTCACACACCCGACGGAGCCGCCTTGCTCCTACACGAACGAAGTCGGGAAGTTCGCCGGTACGGACGTCGATCTTGCGCGACGGATTGCGGCGAAGATGGGGCGCGAGCTCGTCGTGGAACCTGTCACGTTCTCCGAGATACTGCCTCGGCTCCGGGCGGGCACGGCGGATTTCGGCATCGCCACCATTTCCATCACCGAGGCGCGGCACCGCGACGTCGATTTCTCGGCGCCATACGCCTTCGGCGGGGCGTGCTTCCTGTACAGAACCGGCGATCCGAAGCCGCGCATGTCGCAGATCGCCAGGCTCCTCGTCGGGGTCGAGGCCGACACGATCGAGGATCTCTATCTCTGTTTCCACGGCGGCGACCCCAAGCGGTTCAATCATCTTGGAGAGGCCGTGGCCGCGCTCGAAAACAAAGACATCGACGCCGTGATCTGCGATGAATCGCCGCTTAAGAAGATCGCCGGGGAATCGCAGGGACGTTTCTCCCTCACTTCGCTCGTGACCCGGGACGGATACGGCGTGGCCGTTGACAAGCGGCGTCCGGACGTACTTGCCGCCGCCAACGCCGTGATCGCGGAAGGGGGTGCGAAATGACGGCCCGCCGCAGCCTGAACCTCAAGCTCATATTCAGCGTGCTGGCGGCGTTTCTGCTGTCGCTGGCCTTCTCGTGGTTCCTGCACGACAGGCTCTCCGAGCACGATGCATACGCGCTCATAGACCGCACGTTCGAAAACGTGCAGGATGAACTCACAGACTGCATCGACGAGCGGCTCATCCTCGTGTGCATGGCGGCGCGCGAGCAGCTTGAGGACGGATATCCCGACGATCCGGTATCGCTGCAGAAACTGGCGCACGAACTGCGCGTCACCGAGGTCAGCATCGCGGACGACAAGGGCGACATCATCCGCTCGTCGGTGACTAACTATCTGGCCGGCCCCGGGAAGAAGGCCTTCAACTTCTCCAAGGCCGGCGGCGAGGCCGCCAACATGATGGGCCTGATTGATGGACGTTACACCGAGTATTGCCAGCCGTACCGCCGCAACGACGGTTACAGCAACTGGCGCAAGTTCATCGGCGTCTGGCGGCACAACGGCGGATTCTTCGAAATCGGGCTGGACGCCAAGGCCCTGCAGTCGCTCGCGCGCTCCACCTGTGTAGATCTCTTCCGCAACTGGCACATTGGCGGCACGGGTGGCATAGTCGTCACCACCGGCTCGGGGCTTGTCATTTCCGACTACGACGAGCCGAACCGCGAGGGTACGCAGTTCGAGGAGCCGGACGGCACGTTCTACTGGAAGCGCAGGGAGATCGAGAGCTTCCCCGTGTACGTGATGCTCCCGAAAGGGTCCGCGGCGGTGCAGCGCGACGTCCTTGTCGGCGCGACCGCCACCCTGAACGGCGTGGCGCTCGTGTTCGTGGCGCTTCTGGTGGGGATAGTGATCTCGGCCTTCGTGCGCCAGCAGTTGCGCACGCAGGCCGCAAAGGAGCTGAATATGGCGAAGGACATCCAGCTCGCGGCGCTGCCGAACGTATTCCCTCCGTTCCCCGGAGAGACGCGCTTCGACATCTGGGCGTCGATGGAGACGGCCAAAGAGGTGGGCGGGGACTTCTACGACTTCTACTTCACGGGGCAGGACCGAGTGCTGTTCCTTGTTGCCGACGTCAGCGGCAAGGGTGTTCCTGCGGCGATGTTCATGATGAGGGCGAAGACGCTGATCAAGAGCATCGCGCAGACCGGCAAGCCGCTGGCGCAGGTGTTCGAGGAGGCGAACGATGCGCTCTGCGACGGCAATTCGTCCAATACCTTCGTCACGGTGTGGGCCGGCGAGATGAATACGCGCACAGGTCATGTCACCTATGTGAACGCGGGGCACAATCCACCGGTTGTGTGGCGTGGCGGCAAGGCTGAATGCCTGAAGACCCGTCCTTCGCTAGTCCTTGGCGCGATGGCGGGTGTACGCTATCGCGTGGAGGAGCTGCAATTGGCGCCGGGTGACGCGATCTACCTCTATACGGACGGCATCGTAGAGCAGCCGAACGCATCCGGTGAGTTGTATGGGGAGGCGAGGCTGCTGGAGACGCTCGCCGACAGCGGTTGCAGGCGGGATGCCGCCCTTGTTGCGGTGCTTGCGGACGTGCGTCGGCATGCGGCGGGCGCGGAGCAGGCCGATGATTGCACGCAGCTCATGATCCGTTACCGCGGAGAACCGGATGTCGCATTCCACGAATATGCGCCGACGATGGAGGATCTGGCCAGGGCCACCTCGGACATCGCTGCCGCGCTTGCCCCTGTACCGGAGAAGGTCAGGAACAAGCTGCTCATCGCGGCAGACGAGATATTCGCCAACATCGTACGCTATTCCGGTGCGACGAGCTGGTCTCTGGGAGTGGAGAGGATGCACCACCCCGACGGCGTGCGCCTGGTCATCACCGACGACGGCAAGGCGTTCGATCCGCTCATCCATCGCGACCCCGATACGACGCTTTGCGCGGAAGATCGCGAGGTCGGAGGCCTTGGCATTCTTATCGTGAAGAAAACAATGTCGCCTGTCACATACAGGCGTCGGAACGGCAAGAACGTACTCTCAATGGGGAAAGACTATGGAGATTAAGACAAAATCAGAGGGCGATAGGCTTATGATCGCCGTCAGCGGGCGTGTCGATACGGTGACAGCCCCCGAACTGGAGGCGGGGCTCAAGTTCGGCGATGCAAAGTGCGTCGTGCTTGACCTCGCGAACGTCCCGTACATGAGTTCGGCCGGGCTCAGGCTGCTGCTTACATCCCACAAGACGATGCTCGGGAATGGCGGCGAGCTCCAGATCGCGAACATCCAGCCTACCGTCAAGGAGGTGCTCGACATCACGGGCTTCTCCGACATCCTCAACCTGGTCTAGCACGACTTCTGCCGCAAGGTCGAAGTCCGTCGACCGGCCTGTTTTGCAGTGGTGTCCAACAAAAAACGCATGGACGGCAGGTTGGGGTTGACGGTGGGGGAAGGAAATGGTATACTGTCACCCGTTTTCGACGGAGAGGTGGCAGAGCCCGGTTGAATGCACATGACTCGAAATCATGCATACCGCAAGGTATCGGGGGTTCGAATCCCTCCCTCTCCGCCAAAGCGGGCGTAATTCAATGGCAGAATAGGAGCTTCCCAAGCTTCTTACGTGGGTTCGATTCCCATCGCCCGCTCCATTTTTTTTGTTCAAAGGTCGGATTCCTGGAGCGATGTGGCTGCTGCATACGGAGACAGACGGTGAAGGGAGATTGTTCTTCCGCGCCGAGTCGCGCCATGCTGAAGATGGCGCAGGTGTCCCCTTGACCGGCGATGAGCTGCTTTCCACCGTACGCGAGGTCGTCTGGTATCCCGATGGGTTCCTTCCCCTCGATCCTGCCTGCCCCGATCGCGTGTGGCCCACATGGCCGAACTTGTTGATGTTCCTCTCGGACGTTAGAGGTCGCAGGTTCAAGAGGGGTGTTTTCCTGGCCGACGATGTGCTGGCGCGCGTGGACGAGTTCCGGGCCGCGGCCAGGTCGGTGGCCGCCGGGCATTGCCTGCCGTGCATCGAAGAGGATGCGCACGGGTTTATCGCCGTGTGGCGGCCCATGGAGCGTGGAGCGCCGTTCTTCATGCGCTGCGCGGACGAGCTGGCCCGCCGGGCCGGACGCACCCTGCTTGAGACCGGCGGGCGCCACGAGACGGCGGAGGATGCATGGCTCGCAGCGTTGCGAGCGGACGATCCGCACGTATCCTTCGATCGCCCGGACGACGTGCGGGAGCTTTCCGAACGGCTTCGCGGCTGGCGAGCACCGCTCGCGATATCGCCGGAGGAACGCGCGGCGCTCAGATTCGTGCTTGTACCACCGGCCACGGCAGAGGGCGGATGGTGTGTGAAGTACTCACCGCCGACAACCAGGCTCGGCCTTGTGGCGCTTGGCCAGGCCATCAGGCTCTTCCCTCCGCTTGGGAGCGTGACGTTCCGCCATGCGGACGCTGAGGCGTTTCTGCGTACGGGCGCGGCAATGCTGTCCGCCGCAGGCTTCGGGGTGGAGATCCCCGATGGAATGCGCGGCGAGCATGTGGTGGCCGAGGCGGACCTCGTGCCGGTCGGGGACGATGCGTCCGCGAGGGATGTCCAGGGTATGGACAGGAAGTCTCTCGATGCCCGCAACGTCGCTGCGCGTATAACGGTGCGCGTGGACGGCGAGAAGGTGGACGAGGCCGAGATAGAGTTTCTGCTTGAGCAGAACTCGCCGATGGTGTTCTTCCGCAACCGTTGGATAGAGGTTGACCGGAGCATCCTCAAGGAGGCGCTTCGCGCCCTCAGGGACGCGTGCGGCAGGCGTATATCCGCACGCGAGTCGCTTTCCATGCTGCTTGGAACCCGCCGCACGCATGCGCTGAAGATAGCCAAGGCGCATGCGCATGGATGGTTGCGCGGTCTTGTGAACGAACTGAAGTGCGGCGAAGGATTCCGCCTGCGTCCGCCGCCGGCCGGCTTGAAGGGTGAGCTTCGCGCCTATCAGCTGCGCGGCTACTCATGGATGGACTTCCTGTGCCGGCTCGGGTTTGGTCCATGCCTCGCAGACGACATGGGGCTGGGGAAGACGGTCCAGACGATCGCCTGGGTGCTTGGCACGATGGCGCGCGATGAAGGGGCGAAGGATGCCACCGCTAGGACCGGCGGCCCTGTGCTGATCGTTGCTCCGGTAAGTGTGACATTGAACTGGGTACGTGAATTCAAACGTTTCGCGCCCGGCGTGAAGGTGCTGCTGCACCAGGGCGAAGATCGCGATCGCGGAGGCTTCCTCGCCGCCCGCTGCCGGAGGGTGGACGTGGTCGTGACCGGCTATTCCCTGCTGGTGAGGGACCTGCGCGACCTGCAGGGCGCACGCTTTTCGGCGCTCGTGCTGGACGAGGCACAGACAGTCAAGAATCCCGACACGCGCGTGTCGCGCGCGGCCCGTTCGCTCGACGTGCCGCTTCGCATCGCGCTCACCGGCACGCCTCTCGAGAATTCCGCGCGCGACCTGTGGAGCCTGGAGGATTTCCTCAACCCCGGCCTTCTCGGGGAGAGGCGCGACTTCATGGAGACTTACGGGCGCGATCTGGCGACGGGGAGCCCTGCGCCGGTGGCCGCGGCAGCCGCCGCGAAGCTGCGCCATGCCCTGGAGCCGTTCATGCTGCGCCGGCTCAAGGGCGATCCAGGGATCGCCGCCGAACTTGGCGACAAGCGCGAAGTGCGCGAATACTGCGCGCTCTCGCCTGACCAGCGGCGCGACTACGAGGATGCGCTGCGGCGGTTCCAGGAGGATTCCTCTTCCATCGACAGCGAGGGCAGGCGTCGCGGCCGGATGCTCGCCCTCATCACCGAACTTAAGCAGATATGCGACGGCGACGGCAAGATGGAGCGGCTGGACGGGCTGCTGGAGGACATCTTCGCCGCCGGCGAGTCGGCGCTCATATTCACGCAGTACGTGCGCGTGGCCAGATACATCCGCGAACACCTCGCCGAGACGTTCGGAAGGCGCTATCCGTTCCTGCATGGCGGCCTTTCACCGGCGGAACGCGACGCGGAGATCGCCGATTTCAACTCCGATGCCGAACCATCCGCCTTCCTCGTGTCGCTGCGTGCCGGGGGATTCGGCCTCAACCTCACGCGCGCGACGCACGTGATCCACTTCGACCGCTGGTGGAATCCGGCCGTGGAGAACCAGGCGACGGACCGCGCGCACCGCATCGGGCAGACGCGCACGGTGTTCGTGCATCTGTTCATCTGCGCAGGCACGCTGGAGGACCGCATCGATGCGCTACTGGAGGAGAAACGCCGTCTGGCGGGCGATGTGGTGGCGTCGGGCGAATCGTTTCTGGCGCGGCTCTCCGAGAGGGAGTTCGAAAGGATGGTGGCGCTGTCATGAGCCGCAAGACGTATCCCGTGCGCGTGGCCCGCACGGCGCTCGGCATCAGGGCGCAGGAGCTGCGTACTCTTGCCAGGAAGGCCTGGTGGGCGCGCCGTTGGATCGCCGCCATCGAATCGCTGAGGCTGGGGGCGAGACTGGGAAGGGGGCGGCAATATGCGGTCTCCGGGCAGGTCACCGACCTGCGTTTCGCCGGGCCGCACGTCACGGCGACCGTGCAGGGGTCGCGTCCCCGTCCATATACTGTGTCGCTGGATTTCACAACCCCGTCCGCAGAGACGCTGGCACAGCTCGCGGAAAGGCTTCGGGCGCAGCCTCCGCTGCTAGCCAGGATGATCACGGACGATCTGCCTACGCAGGTGGAGGCGCTCTTCTCCGAGGCGGGGTGTCCGCTTTTCCCCGTTGCATCGGCCAAGCCGCCTTATGACGTGAAGATGGCGTGCAGCTGTCCGGACTGGGCAAAACCATGCAAGCACTTGGCGGCGGTCCTCTTCCTGCTTGGGGAGGAGATCGCGCGTCGTCCAATCACGCTCCTGGCGTTGCGAGGGCTGGATCCCGACGACATTTTCCCGCCAGAGGATGCGGCCGTCTGCGATGCCGCCGGGCAGGGGATGCCGGGTGACATCGCATCGGGGCATGGCCTCGGTGATGTCGAAGCCCGGGCGCTTCTACGCCGGCTCGGGCCTGTACCGTTCTGGCGGGGAGTGAACCCTTGCCTGCCGTCCCTCGAAAAGATGGTCGCTCGCCAGCATCCAGTTGCGTGCGCCGCCGTGGACGGCGAATCCATAGATCTCCGCGAACCGCCATCTGCCTGAAATGATGAAACCGCATGCGTACATCCTCCTGATGGCAACCCTCGCACTGATTGTACCAGTCCTTGGCGATGAGGGCGAGGACGACATTGCCGCTCCGGAGATGCTGGCGGAAACCAACCGTGTGACGATCTCAGGCGGGGCAAGGGCGTATTTCGAATCGGCATACATGTCGTCGTCTGGCACGCTGAGCTACACGAAGCCCGTGGCGGAGCAGACCGCATGGCTGGACGTGGGGCTGGGCGACTTCGGCTATCTGACGACCGATGGATGGCTGTGCAGCGCGTTGAACGGCCAGACCGACCATGTACATCGTCGCGCATTCTACTGCTACGAAGGTACAGCGCGTTACGGCTATGCGCTGGACCTCCCCTGGAAGATGCAGCTAGATACCAACGCAGGTCTGCTCTGGGACTGGCTCGGCGGATATGAATCGCATCCCGGCACGCCGCTCGCGATTCTGGCGATACAGCGTCTTCGCAATCCAGTTCTCACCCCGTACTGGAACCTGCTGCACAGGTTCGACGACAACCGGTATGTACGCATACGCACGGGCGTGGAGCATTCGTTCTCTGTTGCAAGGCTGGTGAAGATAACGCCGTTCGCGGAGGCGGTGTGGGGCGATGCGTCGCGCTATAGGCGCATCTACGGGGCAAGCCCATCCTACGAATTCCTAAATGGCGCCTACATGACGGCCATGGTGGGCATGACGGGTGAATGGCGCTTCTACGGAGGATGGTATCTCTGGCTGCGTTTCCGTCAGTTCCTGACCATCAACCCCGTGGCGCGTTCACTGGCGCATAAAAGCAGCAAGATCCTCCACCACACAGACCAATCCATCTACGGCCTTGGCCTGGGATACCGGTTCTAGCCGGTTCGCGCCTCCTACCACCAGTCTTCGATGCGATGGCTGTAGCCGGGGAAGCCGTTGGCGGGCGATGGCTCGAAATGCAGGTACGCGCAGCCGCTGAAAGCGGTTGCATCCGCGGTGGAGGCGGGTATCACCACGGTGGAGCAGGTGGCCGTGTAGAAGACCTTCACGGTTTTCTTCGTCTTGGGGTCCTTCTTGGTCCTACCCGTGTCGAACGACATTGTGGCCGTAACCGCGCCTACGGGCGTGACCTTGATTGAAAGCGTCATGGCCTCGGTGAGCCGCATCGCCGAGCCTTCGTCGGTGGTTCCCTTGAAGGTGAACGTCCTGTACGGTACCTTCTTGCTCGTGTAGAAAAGCCGATTGCCGACCGTCTTGTAGGTCGACCCCCAGAGATTCTGCCAGACCTTGATTTCAGCGACCGTGTCTGTCAGATTGGCGCCTGCGTACGTCAGTGTGGTCGCTTCACTGCCACCTAGTTCCTTCAGTTCGACCACGCCGCGGATCGAGGTGTCCGGGAAATCCGGAGAGACAGGGACGGCCGAGACCGAGAACGTGAACTCGCGCGTCAGCGTCTTCGTCACCGTCTTCTTCTTGCCCTTCACGATCTCCGTCGCCTTGTACGAATGCTTCGCCTGCACATTCGAGCAGGTGAACGTCTGGTAGGGACAGGTGTCCTGCGTGTCCGCTGCGTCCACCTGGCATGGCGAGCTGGTTCCATCGTACCGCACCACACCTGTGTAGCACGCCGCGCTGATTGTCCAGTTCGTGCCGTTCTCCTGGAATTTCCCGCTGATCTTGCCTGTCGCACCCACCGTCACGGTCGCAAGCCCTTTGGCAGGCAATTCGCCACTTTCATAGAACCATCCACCCGTTCCGCCAACGATGCCATTGTACGTTCCCTTGGCCCAGGCTGGAAGGCCGTCCACCCTGAGGGCGATGCGTTGGGTGACGGAATTGCCGTTCAACGTCGCGGTGACGGTGACGAGGTATGTGCCTGCCTTCGCGGTGAAGCCCGTGAACCCCATCCTTCCGTCACCAAGGTTGGCGAGCGTGATGCCAGCCGGGAGACCGGAAGCCTTCACCGTGGCACCTTCCGTGGTATGGAACGTCAGCAGGTCGCCATACTTGACCCCCACCGTGCCGACTGCAACCACACCTCCTTCAGAGTTGAGGTCGAGAGTGGGTTTCATGTCGTTTGCCACCACCCTCCAGAGTATCTGCGCCGTCTTTGCGACGGTCTTCCTGCCGATCTTCACGTTCTTCGTGAAGGTGACCGTGTAAGTCCCCGGTTTCGTAGGCGTGCCCATGATCGTCTGTGCGGTCTGCTTCAGGTACTTGCCGGTCTTCTTCTTCGCGTTCTTGTAGGCATACGTATCCTTCGCCGCGAACGTCACGCCCGCCGGCAACCCCGTCACTCTCACGACGTTGCCGCCAACCGCGGCCACGCTTGGTAGGGCCGCCTCGCCGAGGCGGCCGCCATCAACGTTGGATTGCTCGCCATCGGTTCCCGATTGCGGCCCGCTCGGCGAGCGGGCCCTACCATCGCCCGTCAGATCCCAATCAACGGGCACGTAGGCCATCGTCACGATGTTCGTCAATTCCTCGCCAAACACCGCCGTATCCACCGCCTTCGGCGTGACCAATACCCTGTACTTCATGGTCTCGTAATATGCGCTCACCTTCTTCTTTGCAGTCACCGTGAAAAGCCCCGCCTTTGTCGTCTTGCCGTATACCGAATACGGAAGCGCATTCGTCGTGACGATCGTCTTCTTTCCGATCTTCTTCTTCGTGGTCAGCAGCTTTGCCGTGTACTTCAACCCAGTCGGCAGGCCGGACACCGACCAACCTGCCCCCACGCCAGGCAGATAGCCCTGCTCGTTCATCGGCTGCCAAAGCGCAAGGTCCTCGAGCTCCACCACCTCCTGCACCAGCACATTGATGGGAAGCGGCTGCGTCTCGGTCTTGCCGTTCGCGGTGATTACGAGATACGCGGGGGTCGTCGCATAGTCAAGCGCCGCTGTCGGCACGCCCTCGATCCACCATTCGATCTTCGCCGGCGTGACGATCCTTCCTTTCCTGTCCTTCACCGCTGCGTTTGACTTCAGCTCCAGGCCGGCGGGGAGGCCTTTCGCCGCGACGGAGTAGGGCGTGCCGTCCACTGGCACGTCGTATCCCAGCTCGGCGAGCGTCTTCTTGAAATACTCGCCCGCCTTGATGGTCGTCAAGCCGGTGGTCGGTCCGTACGGGTCGTATGTGGCCCTGGTGATGGTGAACGGCACAGTCATGGAGAGCCCCTCGTAGTTCGAGTTTCCCCCGACGATGAAGGTTGCCGTATACGTCCCGACTTCCCGCGGCACATCCGAATATGCGACCGTTGCCGCACCGAACCGGGCTTCGCCCATATACGGCTCGTTTGCCGCCTGGCCGTACGTCCAGCCCTGGATCGACGGTTCGTGGATCCAGGCGTTCGCGGCCTTCGTGATGGTGACGGTGGCGGTCCTGGTCTCGGTGACATACCTTGGCGCGGAGATCTCGAAGATGACGGTCATGGTGCCCGCATCCGTGATCGTAGGCGACTCGGTCGAGCATGTGGTGCCGGTTGGGACGCGGTATTTGACCGTGAACCCCGGTATTCTGGAAGTCACTTCGACCCCGTGCGCAAAGCCGTCGTATTCACCCTGGTAGGCGGTAACGGACACATCGTCCTTGGCGAACCGTGTCTGCGTGGAGGTCGACGTTGCAAGCACGAGGTCGTTGCCCCAGCTATTGCCGATGGAGATGCCGGCCGAGGGAACCGTGTAGTGGCCGGTCTCGAAGTCGATGTCGGTTGGCGACATGCTGGGCGTGGTGGTCGCAGTTATCGTGGACGAGCTCATGGAGCCGTATGCCGCAACGAGCGTTACGGTACAAGTGGCACCCGTGGGTGTGTAGATGGCGTAGATGCCGTAGGCGTCCGTAATGGCTGTAGCGGACTCCGTGACATCCTGTTCGAGCGTGATCCACCTGCCTGTGGCGCTTTGCGTGCGGATGGTACGCTTGTAGGCGATACTTGCGACGACGGCCGCACCGTCCACCGGCACACCGTCGGGGTCCAGTACACGTCCTGTTACGAGTTCGCCCGTACGGTCGGGGAACATGTTGTAGGAGATGTCAGTCACCGAGGAGAAGGTGTAGAGGTCGGATGGGGATGTCCGGCAGCGCGTACCAGAAGTCGGAGCTGCCGCTCCAACCCATGTTGAGGTGGCAGTAGAGCGTACCGTTGGCGTAGCCGTAGCCGTCGGCAAGGATCGCGTGACCCTCGTAGCTGCCGGACATTATGCCGAGCATGACAGGGTGGCCGGCGTCGAGGTTGGCGAGGATGCCGTCGCGGACCACCTTGTCCAGCTCGTTCCAGTCGTTTACGGTGGAACTCTGCCAATCCGATCCATACGCATCATCGAGGAGGTAGCTCTGGGCGTTCACGAATCCGAACACCTCCTTCAGCGGTTCGAACGAATATGCGGCGAAGGATCCCGACCCGTTCTCGCCGTATGCCATGCGCATCGCGACGCCTATATCGTAGCAGATGCGACCGATGGATTCGCGCTCGGTATCGGTGATGGAGGTCGTAGGCACTAGCGGCATGCCTGCCCAGTTGTAGACGCCGCCTTTCATTGTGAGGGGGAACCCGTCGCTCATGTTGCCGTATCTGTCGTACGTGTAGCAGGTGAAGGTGTGCTGGGCGATGGAGTTGGTAGGATAGCCATAGAAGCGCATCAGCTGCGCCAGGGACGTGGCCACGCAGCCGCAGTACCAGCCGTTCGGAGTGTAGTAGTTGTAGAGGGTCTTCTTGCCGATGCCCTGTTGGTTCCACTTGGACTTGACGAGCGGCGGCACGCGCACATCGTCCAGCGCGGTCGCGGCGGTTATGGGGTTCTGCGAGGTTGCGTATGCGCGCGTGGCGGACTTGGCGGATGTCACCGCCGCGGATGTTGCGATGGTCTCGTCGGACGTCCTGATGTTGCGCAGCCGCCTCGGATGCGGCATCCGCCTTGATCTTGCGGCATCTGCGCCGAGAAAGGCCCAGATGGGGTTGCCGCCTTCTGCGGTGGGTACCTCGCCGCTCTCGGAGAAGCCCATGACGGCCGTGGTCGCATCGTCCGCCGACATCGCCACGAAACCACCGCCTTCAAGCATCACGAGGTGGAAGAGGTTCGTACCGTCGGCAGAACAGGTGCGTACGTGGCCGGATGGACGCCTGGAAAGCCGCGGCGACGATCTGGCCCGCCGATCGCATACGACACTCCGTCGGGGCTGGCGTGCAAGCCAGCCCTCGACCCTCTGTACCGCCGCCGATGGCGACACGGGCGCTGCCGGAAGCAGCACGGACGTCCCGGCGGCCAGAAGTAGAAGAATCTGGAGTTTCTTCGCGGTCATGGTGATGAACCCCAAGCCACGCCGATAATATAGCATAAGCCACGCCATCTGTCAAAGTACATTTAGTACTTTCGCGGTACGGCTTTTTCTGGTATAATCACATCCATCTTTCCATCGGGATGCCAGCTCCAGGCTGGCGGCAGGTGCGAAGCAACAATGAAAGGAGAATGAGATGAAGAAGATCGCGATATTGGCAGTGGTGGCAGCGCTACAGGGCTTTGGGGAGTGTCGCAGCGGCGTGGATGCGGAGGCCAGGACGACCGGTCTTACCGTATGCCGGCTCGTTTCGCCAGCCAACGTGGTGCGTCCTGTGTTCGCGTGGAAGATGGAATCGGCGCGCAGCGGGGCCGCGCAGAGCGCCTATCGCATCAAGGTCTACGAGGGGGGCTGCCCGAAGAGCCGTACGCTCCTGTGGGATTCCAAGGTTGTGCTTTCCGGCATCTCCACGGGTATCCGCTATACCGGTCCGGAGCTGCGCCCTTGCATGCACCATTCGTGGGAGGTGGCGGTGCGTAACGAGCGTGGCGAGTGGCTCGAGCCTGCCCGGGGGATGTTCGATACTGGTTTTGCGTCGTCGGAATGGAAGGGGTCGCAGTGGATAAGGGCCACAGGTGCGCGCGAGGCCACGAAGGCCGAGAAGGAAGGCACGCAGACCTCCGCCCCAGGTACCTCGTGCTTTGTGAAGGAGGTGAAGAACGCCAAGGCCGTGCGGGAGGCGTTCTGGACGGTGACGGGCAACGGCGTCTTCGAGGCGTACATCAACGGCGTGCCGGTATCGCGCAGATGTCCGGGGACGTGCTGCCGCAAGGGTGGCTGCCGCACCATGCGCGACATGCTCAAGCCCGGCTTCACCCATGCGTTCAAGACGCGCCACTCCTTCACCTACGACGTGACGCATCTCATGGACACCGCGGAAGGGGGATCCAACGTGTTCTCCGCGATGGTGTCGGCCGGCTGGTGGCGCGACAAGATCGTGAACTATGCGGGGAAGTTCTCCTCGTTCCGCGCCGTGCTGATCCTGCGCTATGCGGACGGCTCCGAGCGGCGCGTACCCACCGATACGTCGTGGCTGGCGGCCGTGGCCGGACCCGTGAAGCGGGCGGCGATCTTCGACGGCGAATTCTACGATGCGCGCGCCAAGACCTGCTGGATGAAGGGTGGTCCATGTGACGGATTCGCCCCGGCAGTCGCCGACACGGAGTTCAAAGGCGCGATACAGCCGATGGAGGGCGCGACCATCCGCCACCGCGAGGATCTCGCGCTCAAGCCGGTGGAAGCGTACGTGTGGAAGGGCGTGAGCGGCGAGACCAAGGAGAAGTTCGGCACGGTGCGCAAGATACGCGTCTGCAAGCCTGGCGAGACGTTGACGCTCGCGCCCGGCGAGACGCTTGTGGTGGACTTCGCGCAGAATGCCGCCGCAGTGCCGGAGTTCACCGCCACGGCGGAGACGGGGACGGTCCTGACGATCCTCCCTGGCGAGATGCTCAACGACGGCGACGGCCTCAAGAGCCGCGGCAACGATGGTCCAGAGGGCAGCGTCTACCGCCAGAACCTGCGCAAGCTCTGGCATGACGGCGCGATCGTGGAGTACACGTTCGCGGGCGAGGGCGACGAGACGTACCGGCCGGAGTTCACGTTCTTCGGTTACCGCTACGCCTCGCTGTCCGCCACAGGCAAGGTGACGATAAAGAGCCTCCGCTCCATCCCCGTGACATCCATCTCCAAGTGCATCGAGCTGGGACGTCTCTCCACCGGCGAGAAGGATGTGAACAAGCTCATATCCAACATCCTCTGGGGACAGTATTCCAACTATCTTTCGGTCCCCACCGACTGCCCCCAGCGCAACGAGAGGCTTGGATGGGCGGCGGATACCCAGGTGTTCAGCGCGGCCGCCGCCCGCAACGCGGATGTCTACAGCTTCCTCTCGAAGTGGATGCACGACGTCCGCGATACGCAGCACGACGACGGTTCGTTCACGGGCGTGGCACCGCAGGCGCAGTACGGCAGCGAGGCCGGAGAGCGGATCGGCTGGGCCGACGCCGGCGTGATAGTGCCGCACACCATGTGGAGGATGTTCGGCGACACATCGATAATCGACGACAACTGGGACGCGATGGAGAGATACCTCGCCCTCATCTCGAAGACGAAGTTCGACTCCCCCGTCGCCAACGAGTACCAGTGGGCGGACTGGCTCTCCTTCGAGGACTACGAGTCCGCCGGCGGCGGACGCGACAAGAGCCGCATAACCGCGTTCACACGGGGGCCGGACGGCAAGCGCAAGCCGCGTCCCGAGACGATCGTATACTGGCACTTCCTCGGCGGATGCTACTGGATGTGGGATTCCATGATGATGCGCGACATGGCCGAGGCCACGGGACGTTCCGAGGCGGTGGCGAAGTATTCGAAGATGGTCGATGATGCCAGGGCGTACATGCGCGGGAAGTTCCTCGACAAGTCGGACGGTCTCATCCTCAAGCCGTTCCGCGCCAACCAGACGCCATCGCTGTTCCTGCTGAAGCTCGGTCTGCTGGAAGGCGAGAGGGCCGTGGCGGCCACGAAGGCCGCGCTCCTCAAGAACATCGCCGACCATGACGGCTGCCTCACCACGGGCTTCATCGGAGCCTCCATACTCATGGATACGCTCACGTACGATGTCGGCGCGCCGGAGGCGGCATACTCGCTTCTGCTGCAGCACAAGAACCCCAGCTGGCTGTATTCGGTGGACCAGGGCGCCACCACGATCTGGGAGCGCTGGAACAGCTACGTGAAGGCGACAGGCTTCGGTCCCGTGGGTATGAACAGTTTCAACCACTATGCCTACGGCGCGGTGCTGTCGTGGATGTACGGCACGATGGCCGGCATCCGCGAGGACCTGAAGGCGCCGGGGTTCAAGCACATCATACTCGCACCGATCCCGGACAGGCGCATCGGCCACGTGGATGCATCGTACGATTCGGCATACGGCAGGATCACGAGCTGCTGGCGGTATGGCCGCGACAAGTGGACGTGGACCTTCTCCATCCCGGCCAACACCACTGCAACCGTGAAGGTGCCGGGCAAGCCCGCGAAGGAATACGTCTCTGGCACGTACACCATAGTGCAGTGATCCGGCATTCGTGGGCAGATTCTGCTACGTACCAGGCCGAAAGTATGGTATAATGGCGTCGTTTTCCGGAGAGGTGGCGGAGTGGTCGATCGCGGCGGTCTTGAAAACCGTTGACCCGAAAGGGTCCGGGGGTTCGAATCCCTCCCTCTCCGCCAGCATTCGGCATCTCGCGGCCGGCGCCGACGAAGGGAACGTGAAATGACACAGTTGCAAGCAGCCCGCAAGGGCGTGGTGACGGCGGCGATGGAGGCGGTGGCCGTCGAAGAGAAGGTCTCCGCCGAGACAGTCCGCGCCGCGATAGAATGCGGCGAGGCCGTGATACCCCTCAACATCCACCATGCAAACGCGCGCCCCGTGGGCGTAGGGCGCATGTTCACCACCAAGATCAACGCCAACCTCGGTCGCAGTGTCACGCATTCCGGAAGGGGTGACGAGCTGGACAAGCTTAGGATAGCCCTTGCTGCCGGCGCGGATTTCGTGATGGATCTCTCGGTCGGGCAGGACGACCTCAAGGCCATTCGCCAGGGGATGCTGGATGCAAGCCCCCGTCCGCTCGGCACGGTGCCCGTATACGAGACGGTCTCGCGGCTCTCGGGCGATATCCCGAAGATGGATCCATCCTTCCTCCTGGACGTCATCCGCGCCCAGGCCGAACAAGGAGTGGACTTCATGACCCTGCACGCCGGCCTAATGCTGCGCCACATCCCAGCCGCGATGCGCCGGAAGATGGGCATCGTCTCGCGCGGAGGCGCGATCATGGCGGAGTGGATGATGGAGAACCGCGCCGAGAACCCGCTGTACGTGCATTGGGACGAGGTCATGGACATCCTCGTCGAACACGATGTGACAGTGTCGCTTGGCGATGGTCTGAGGCCGGGATGCCTCGCCGACGCCTCCGACGCGGCGCAGTTCGGTGAACTTGACGTGCTGGGCGAACTCGTGGACCGCTGCCGCGCGCGGGGGGTGCAGGTGATGGTGGAAGGGCCAGGGCACGTGCCGTTCGACCAGATACGCATGAACATGGAGCGTCAGCAGGAAGTCTGCCACAGGGCCCCGTTCTACGTGCTGGGGCCGGTCGTCACCGACATCGCCCCCGGCTACGACCACATCGCATCGGCCATCGGTGCCACGGCCGCCGCCACGTACGGGGCGTCCCTACTATGCTACGTTACGCCAGCCGAGCACCTCGGCCTGCCGGACGGCGAAGAGGTGCACCAGGGCTGCATCGCATACAGGATCGCCGCCCATGCGGGCGATGTCGCCCGCGGGCTCGCCGGCGCGCGCGACCGCGATGACGCCATGTCTGACGCCCGTGCCGCCTTCGACTGGGACCGCCAGTTCTCCCTGTGCCTCGATCCGGAACGCGCGCGAGCGCGCTGGATGAGGACGCGCGCCTGTTCCGATGAGGTCCATGGCGATGACCACTGCTCTATGTGCGGCAAGCAGTTCTGCGCGGTGAGGACATCCCGCAGAATCCGCGAGCTGGCGGCTTCACTGGAGAAATGACATGCATTGCAGGACGGGATTCATCGCGTTGGTCGCGCTCAACCTCGGCATGGCCGCCTGCGCCGCGCCTTGCGCGGAGGCGGGGCATCTCTACCCGAAGAGCAGGACCATCGACTTCCTGCTCGCCGAATGCGCCAACCGCGGCATCACCATCACCGACTGGCATCTCCACATCCGGGGCGGCATGACCCCCGAGATGGCCGTCACCCGCGAAAAGGCCAGCGGCATTCTCTCCAGTGCGATGGAGAACCACGGCCGCGAATGGGATATCTTCGACAACGCCCGGCTGGTGGCCTTTGCGGACGCCGCACGCAAGGCCAACCCTCGCATGCCCGTGGGCATACAGGTGAACGACCGCGACTGGTTCCGCCAGATAGATGCGGCCACAAGGGCCCGCTTCGACTACATCCTGGCCGATACCATGATAATGGGCAGGCTTCCCGACGGCCGAGACCGGCGGCTTTGGCTCATAAAGGACATCTCCGATATTGGCGACCCCGAGGAATGGATGGAGATGTACATGGCGCACAACCTGCGCATACTCGACGAGCCGATATCCATACTCGCCAATCCCACATACCTCCCCAAGCCGTTGTACCATCTTTACGACAGGCTCTGGACGGATGCCAGGATGAAGGCGGTCATATCCAAGGCCGTTGCCAGGGGGATCGCCATCGAGATACAGGCCGAATCTCCGTTCCCTTCGCCAAGGTTCCTGCGCATGGCGAAGGCGATGGGCGCGAAGTTCTCATTCGGTACAAACAACTTCAATCCGGCGCCTAAGGACCTGACGCGCTGGCTTGACGCAATAATGTGGCTGGACCTCCACGGCGAAGACATCTGGAAGCCGATGCAGAAGGCGCCATGCGTAGCGTCTGCCGTGCCTTCGGCCGAAGGGAAGGGATGCCGCCCAGTCAACGGTAGGACAAGGCAAGGAGAACAATGATGAAGCAAAATCAGATCATGGCTGGATTAATGGCGGTACTGGCGACGTTTCCGGCGGTCGGGCTGGCGGTAGACATATCTACCGGACGGCAGCTGTTCGTGGACGATGCACTCGTCGAATCGACCAGCGGAATCGTGCGGCATTGGAACAGTCCTGTGAAGATGGACGCCCCCCTGGTGTGGCCAGGCGCGGGAGCAGCCCCCAAGGTGACAGACGGCACCGCCTCGAAGACCGAGCCCGTCAACCTGACCTGTGCGACCGATGGCGGACTGTGGTGGGATCCGACACGCCGGAAGTTCCGCCTCTGGTACCAGGCCGACTGGCTCGGCGACATCTGCTACGCGGAATCAGCCGACGGCGTGGCGTGGGAATACCCTGACCTCGGCATCGTTCCCGGCACGAGCCGCATATTCGAGCATGACGTGCTCGACAGCTGGTGCGTCATCCCCAACTACGCGGCTGCGAACCCATACGCCGACTGGAAGCTGTTCATATCGGCGCCTGGTGGTCCTTCGGACGACAGGCTGTGGGAATCCAGGGACGGATTCCATTTCAACCCGCTTGGTCTCGCCGGACGTTCCGGCGACCGCTCCACGGCCTACTACGATCCTTTCAGGGGTGTGTGGGTGTTCTCGCTCCGCGAAGGCCGCAAGGGTTTCGGCCGAGCCCGCCGCTACTTCGCCTCGCGTTCCTTCGGTGGTGAAGGCTGCCGCTGGAGCTGGCCCAAGGACAAGGACAAGGAGACGTTCAAGGGATGTCCCGAGCCTGAGGAATGGCTCGTGGCCACGAACGGCCCCGGACGGTCGCTCTACAGCTTTGACGCCGTGGCGTACGAGAGCGTCATGCTGGGCGTGATGGAGATACTCTACAACACGCCTGGCGACAACGGCGATTGCATGAAGGTGGGGCTGCCAAAGCAGACGGGCCTGCATTTCTGCTTCTCGCGCGACGGCAAGACGTTCGAGCCAAGGAAGGACGCAGACATCGCTCCGGAAGGCTGGGGCAGCGGCAGGTGGGACACCGGTTACCTTTCCGCGCTAGGCGGGATATGCGTCATCAAGGACGAACGGCTCTGGTTTTTCTACTCCGGGCTGCGCGGCGACGGCAGGAGGGTCAGGCTCAAGGCCGGCTGGCACCGCAACGGAATGTACTCCAATGGCTCCATCGGCGTGGCGACGCTGCGGCGCGACGGTTTCGCCGGCATGGTCGCGGATGGGCAGGGCGAGATCGTCACCAGGCCTCTTGAGTTCTCGGGCAGCCATCTCTTCGTTAATGCCGAATGCAGGTTCGGATCGTTGAAGGCGGAGATTCTTGGCGAGGATGGAAAGACGATCCCCGGATTCTCGGCCGACGACTCCACGGCGCTGCGCCTGGCTGACTCCACCAAGACTGAGATCAGGTTCGCCGGCAAGGATCTCTCCTCGCTCGCCGGGAGGACCGTGCGCATACGCTTCCGCCTGCATTGCGGCACACTCTATTCTTTCTGGGTGTCGCCGTCGGCGCGTGGCGAATCGCGTGGCTATGTGGCTGGCGGCGGCCCGGCATATCCAGGCCTTCGCGACATCTAGCCTCGACTAGGATTCATTGTACCAGTCTTCGAGGTGGCGGTTGAAGGCGATTCGCGAGCCTTCCGCCATCCACTCCCTTGCCTTCGCGGTGATGTTCTCCACATGCATCGACACTTCGCGTCGGCGTATGAAGGGCGAGACGAAGAACCAGAGAAGCACGCTTTTGATGAGCGTGGGAATGAAAGAAGGGGAATCGGTACGCCCCGCTCGGCTCCAGATGCTGCCCCAGAGCCCGCGTGTGCGTACGCCGATCACCTCCACGCCGGGCGGCAATTCCCGGCATGTGTTGTATGCAAGCTGGCGCGTCCCGATTTCCTCGCGGTCGGGTTCGGTGTGTATGTGCCCTGCCGGATAGAAGATCACGCTGCCGCAGCGCGAGAGCGTTCCGAGAACGATATCGTTCAGTCCGCGCGCTATGGTGGCGCCGGCCTTCGAGCGGTGCTTACGGAGATCCGGGACTGCCACAGCGCCAAGTGTCTTCAGCACGACAGGCGCGACGATCCCGGCATGGAAGAACGATTCGTCGCAAAGCGGCCTCAGGGGTGTGCGCCATAGTTCCGCCGCCACGAGCATCGGATCCACCATCGCCGGATGGTTTGGGAGGACGAGGTAGGTCTTGCCTGGCACGAGGTTCTCGAGCCCGTCCACCGATATGTCGTACCGCCGCCTGAATATCCAGCGCCCCGTGAAGCACAGCACCTTGCGATTGGTGAACATGAACAGCACGGGCGCGATCGCCATGACGGCGGCAATAAGCAGAAGGAACGCCCGCGGTCCGAACGCCCAGCTCGCGAGCGCGTATGTGCCCGAGGCGGCCAGCATGAAGATGAACGACACCTGGTTGAAGTAGGCGAGCATGGTGTTGAGCCTGGGTCCCTTGGCAGTCTTCTGTATCTCGGCATCAAGCGGGAGCTTGAAGAAGCCGAAGTCGAAGGCCAGAAGCGCAACCGCCACGCCGAACGCGACTGGCGGAAGCGGCGCGAAATAGAGGATGAAAAGAAGCGCGGCGGCGATCCAGCCTGTCGGCAACACCGCGCCAAGAAGGAAATGCCGCCTGTCGATGAATCCGGCCGCGATCTGTCCGGCGACAATGCCCACGGCCGCTCCCGCCAGGATGATGCCGGTATGCGTGGCGTCAAGGTGCAGCACCTGTTTCCCATAGACAAGCAATCCCATCTGAAGCATGGCCGCCGCCCACCAGAAGACGGACAGCGTGAATATGATGGCGTTGAGGCCAGGATACCCGCGCGCAATGCGATACGCACGCTTCATGTAGCGAATGGGATTCACGGAATGAAGCGCGCGATTCAGTTCCTCGTCGGCGCGGATCGTATGGCTGAATGCGAGTCCCAGTAAGGCGAACACGGCGAGCGCGGCGTAGCGGACGGCAGGTGCTGCAAAGTCCATTGCCAGGGATGCCGCGATCGTGCCACCAAGCACGGCCAGAAACGCAACGCCCTCCATGCCGCCCATGCCCGTTGAAATGCGTTCAACGCCGCCGATGTCACGCACAAGCGCGTATTTGGCCGGCGAGTAGAGCGAACTTTGCAGGCCCATCAAAAGGACTGAAGCCACTACGAGCGCGGGCGAATGGAGCGCGAATCCGGCTATCGCCACGGCCATGATTGGCAGCTCCGCCCATTTCGCAAGGCGCAGTATCTTCTTTTTCGGGAACACGGCGGTAAGGCGGTCGGCCAAAGGCGAGAACAGGATATAGGGAAGTACGAGCGCGCCGGCGGTAAGTCCCATGAAGACCGATTGCGCCCGCTCGTCCGCAAGCCAACCGATCACGGTGAAGCTCGCGAGTGTCTTGAGGAAATTGTCGTTCGCCACGCCAAAGAAGTTCGTGGCGAAAAGTGGGAAGAAAGATCGTGGTTTCATTTCTGCTGCCTCCTTGTGGCGGGCTTTAAAGCCCGCCACCCCGACCTTTAGCACTGGCGGGCCATTGTGCTGGGCTGGCGGGCCTCCGGGCCGGGCTGGCGGGCCTCAGTGCCCGTACATCTCGGCCGTAGTGCCTTCACAAGAGATTCTAGCGTATGACCTGGCGTGATCGCGCCTGCCCATACTTCGGCCGCATTTTTCAGCACATATTCATTGCACCATACGGCACGTTGCTTGTTGATTCCTGTTCCAGTTGGGACAGGCGAAATCAAGAGCGCTTTTCCCGCCTTGCAGGCTTCGGCCACTTCAGGTTCCAGCATTTCAGATGGCGGTATGCCGCCAGGATAGATTCTCACGAATCTGTGGCCTTTTGCCAGCAGTTTGCTTAAGACAGCTCGCTCCTGTGCACTTGTGAATGTGGAGATTATGGGATCATATTGGCAAGCCTCTGCATTCATTGCCAGATCGGGCTGGTGGGCCACTGTGCTGGGCTGGTGGGCCTCAGCATTCATTGTCAGGTCGGGGTGGCGGGCCTCTGTACCCGCTTTCCGCCAAAGCAATCGGGGTTTCAACTCTTCTGCCCATGCGCCTTGAGAGGCAATAAAGCCAATGAGTCGTGCATTGAGCAATCCTATTTCGCCAAATGAATAAGCCGTCACCGCGCCAAAGCGATCGCGCGTCCATTTTGCAGGATTCTGGCGAATGTAGCGGCGGTAGGCTTCAAGTTGCTCCTCCGTCGTCACAAGCTTGTCCCAATAGTCGCGTTGCCAGGGCGTTTTCCCAACGTCCACTACCTGTCCTTGGACAAGCATGTCGCGATAAATCTTTGCAATCCAGCTTTTGAAACGGCCGATCACATAGCCAAGTTGATGCTTATGGTTGTCGCGTCGGCGCGCTAGCCGCAAGAGGATATGGACATGATTCGGCATCACGATGAATTCGATTACTTCCGTCCCCAGATATCGCTCGCCCAGCGACTGTAGTGATTCTTGAATGACCTTACCAAGTTCATTCAATACACTCTTCTCGCCCACAATGGCCCCAAAGATTGTCTTGTTGAACGCAGCCTGGATCGTTACGAAAAAGGTGCCGTGCGAATAGTCGATGTTCGCGTTGCGCAACATCGGACGATACTTCTTTTCGCGCTGGCAGGCCTCCGCATTCATTACCAGGTCGGGGTGGCGGGCCATTGTGCTGGGCTGGTGGGCCTCGGTGTTGGGCTGGCGGGCCTCCTGGCCCGCATTACTTTCATTTGCCACTGCAATCTCCTTTGATCAATTCGCCTAGGGTCGCATAATTGGAATGAATAGGAAATCTGCGGATGTTCCCTTTTCGGGGTCGTTCTCATAGCGGAAGAGACGCCAGAGGAACGAGGTCTTTGAATAGCCGTTCGTCTTGGAATCGTAGGTGAAGCCTGGGAACACATCGAGCGCGACGTCGCCGTTCTCCTTCTCCCAGTGCCAGAAGCGCCAGAGGACGGAATGGAGAACGTATTCGTCCTTGGTCATGAGATTCGTCTTGCGCTCATGGTTGTACAGGAGGAGCAAGAGTGCCGTCTCCGCCGTCTCCTTGTCGGATGCCTTCTGTCGGGTCTCAAAATTGAATTCCGTGCTGTGCCGGCAACTGTAGTTGAACACGAATGGGTTGCCGCGTTTTTTGCGACGCGTGATCACGTAGTTGTTGGTGGGAGATAACGCATAGTCCATGTAGCCACTTGTCTCATCTGAGAACCTCAAGGCAACAAGCAGGTGCATATAGTCGCTCTTTGAGAAATAGCTGCCCCTCCTTGACGATGACACTACGGGTACGTCCTTCGCAGTCTTGTCGGCATTCCAGCTCATGTTTGTTATGGGTTTGGTCCACAGCTTAATCTTGCCCGACAGTTCGCAACCGTCTTGCATAGTCGCGTATTCATCGAAACCTTTGTGTTTTTCGCGGTCCCAGAGAGGGAAAAGCCAATGTCCGTTCTTCTTGCCGTAGCGCCATCCGGTGAGCGGCGTAACATAGATGTTTGTCGTGCCTTCGTTGATCGTTCTTCCGCCAATCGGCGTGAGCAGCGAACCATCACGATTCCAATAAAACAGCGGCGACAGGAAACTCTCGTCCGGATGCCAAGAGTACAATGGAAATACGTATGACGAAAGCAACTTGTCGTTCTTGCTTTCCCAGCCCATGAAATCCAAGAGAAAGCGCATTCGACAAAGGCGATTCGAGTCGCAGCACAGCAGTTCGGACCTGTTGTAAAGCGGAAACACCCAATGATTCACATCGTCTTTGCCTTTTGTCACGCCACCTAGCCCCAGCAGGTAGCGCGCGCGGTAGTCGCCATTGGTTTCCGACTCGCCCCATGAGAACAAAGGAGGGATAACCCATCCGTTGTCCCATTGGCCGTACATCGTCGTCACGAAAGTCTTTCGATTGTTCCAGTACCATAGTGGGAAGCACCAGTTGGCTTCGAAGCCATTCGTCTTCGACGAATAGCCGGCCGTTCCGGACAGAATCGAAAGATGTTTCTCGCCCTGCGAATTCCTGTATATCCACAATGGGAAGAGTGAGTTGTAGCTGGGCCCATTCCAATAGATGGGGAAGAGCACCTGATAGCCACGATCCTTGGCGTCCCATCCCCAGAAGAGCGGGAAGATGCGATAGTCGCGGTTGTGGGTGTCGAACTGTCCGATCGGCCAGAGGAAGTTGAATTCGTTGTAGTCGGATTTGCCGTAGGCCTTGTATTGCGAATAGATGGGGCGCAGGGCGAAGTGGTCGTTGCCGAACGAAACGAGCGGCCATGCGACGGATCCCACGGGCTCGCGCCAGTAGGCAAGCGGCCAGAGGTTCACGCGGTCTTCGACATTGCCCTTGAACTTCACTTCGTCGCCGCTGTAGAACGGGGTCGATGAAAACTCCTTCATCTTGCAGCCGGCGACGATCGCCATAGGCAGGACGAATAGGACCGCCAGGCGGAATGTGGCGAGAGTTGGCTTTTTCATTGCTTGCTCCTTTTCAGTTGTTCAAGATAGAATGGCGCGTAGTGGGCGGCGATGGTTCTGAAAAGATTGATCCTGGCCCATAAGGCGGTAAGCGGCGTCTGGCGGGTGGTCTCTGGCAGGACCGCTATCACGCGGCAATTCGCAGGCTTGGCCACAGGGCCCTTGAGACCGAGCGCCTTCGCCTTCTCGCCTCCGAATAGATTATAGCCCAATTTGAGCATCACGTCCTTTGGATTGCATACGATCGCAGCTTCCTCGCGCGAGGCGGCCGTGAAGGCCGCGATGTCCGGATCGTTATCCGGAATTGCGGCGGCAAGGACGACGGCGCGCTTGACGCGCTTTCCATCCTTGGCGATCTTCGCGAGCGCGCGAATCACGATGCGCGCACCCAGCGAATGTCCGACAAGCGTCAGTTGGCCCAGCTTCTCCTCGGGCATCGACCTAAGTTCATCCGCAAGTTTCGCCGCTGCCGCATCGGCATTCGTCCTTGCATTCTTCCAGCGGCAATTCCCATCCCAGTCGTAGGTTGAAACGACAGTTCCGAGGAAAGCCGTCTGTACGGCGCGAAACGCCTCGTCTGCGCCGCGATGGCACCTATGCCATCCGGGGACATACATGACACGTTCCAGGCACATGCAGTTCAAAGTCGCCGCAATGGCGAAAAAACCATAGGTACAGGCTAGATTCATTTTGCACCTTTCGTTGTGCCGTCCACAAAGTCTTTTACGAGCTTCAGGTAACGGTCGCCGCCCATGTCGTCTGGAAGCGAATTGTGCTCTCCTTCCTCGACGGACACAAAACGTTTGGGTTCGTTGGCGAGCTTGAAAAGCGCTTGCCCATGGGCATAGGGGATGATTTGGTCTTCTGTTCCGTGTATTATCAACACAGGACATTTTACATTGGCAATTCTTTTCAGGTTGGGGAATGGATCGAGTGGCAGGATTCTGAATCGTGTAACTACACGTGGCGCGGATAGAAATGGCGCTTCAAGTACGAGTCCCCCGCAAGGGCGCGTTGCCGCAAGTTCCGTTGCTGGCCCCGTGCCGATCGAAAAGCCGTTGATAATGATATCTTCCGGTGCGAAGCCACGTTTCTCCATGAGCCAATCGTAGAGTCGATGTACATTCCTGTAGCAGCCTGCTTCGTCAGGCGATCCGTCGGAGAGCCCGTACCCCGGATAATCGACAGCCGCGACCGTGTAGCCCTTGTCCGCAAGTTCGAAGAGCTTCCACAATGTCCCCACAATATCCTCGGCATTCCCATGGCAACGTATTATGGCCTTTTTCCCATGTTCGGGCCCCAGCACCATGGCGGCTATTCTCACGCCATTAGTCCCAATGTCGACGAATCCCTTTGTGTTCTCGCCATATCCTCCCTTAACAGGATGGAACATCAGCAAGTTGATGCCGAAAATTCCAATCGCCAGCGACACCGCGATTACGACAGCAATGGTCCGCACGGCGGAAACGATAATGCCTCTAAACAATACCTTCTTTCTCATGGTTTCACCTTGACAGAATTGATAATGCGCCATGTCTAGTCTTGGACTTCAGATTTATGGCTTGATCTGAACGATAGCGAATTGAATATCTGCGAGCAGATGTGATCGCGCACCTTGTCCGCCCATGCGCGCGTGGAGACGCCGGCCGGGCGGAAGGACACGTGCCACTTGGCGTCTGCGAGGGCGTAGACGCTCACCTGCGCCCACACGGTAGAGGCCCAAAGTTCAAGCTGCACGGGATCTGAAACCGCCATCGCCAGAAGGTCGCGCAGCGCGTCGTAAACCGGCTTGCCGAAGTCCTTCTTGAACTCGGAGTGGAACTTCGTGGGCCGTGTCACCTCGTGGCGGAAGAGGGCGGCGCAGAGCTTCTGCGCATGTTTCGTGGGAAGTGTCATGAACAGCATGTCGTCTACCCATGTCTGTACCGCAGCACGCCAGGATACGGCATCCGTCACATTTTCGGCGAGCGTCGCCAGCGGAGCCCCCAGATCGCCAAACAGCCGCTTCGCGACGATGCGGTACAGCGCCTCCTTCGAGCCGAAGTAGCGGCTGAGAAGGGCGGGGTTGGCGTCCGCGCGGCGGCATATCTCCCGCGCCGACGCGAGCTCGTACCCCTTGTCGGCGAATTCGGCCTCGGCGGCGGCGAGGATCGCCTCGCGCGTCGCCACTCCGTCCGATCTCGGCGCTCTTGCCTTCATGCCTTCATCCTCCTGGTTTTCGTAAACACGCGATTACTTTATCAAATATTCGCAGGGCTGTCAATGCCCCATGTTGGGATTTTTTACAGGCCGAGGGCGGTCAGGGCATCGGCGTCCACGGCCTCGCGGCCGATTTCCACGATGCGCGAGGCGTTGCGGAAGTCGAGTGCGCGGATGCTCCCCACCCTGGGCCGGATCACCAGTTCGGGCCTGTCCGTGGCGAGGACGTGCCTGGTGATCTCGCAGTTGAATATGGTGATGGTACCGATCAGGACGTCGACGATGTTCATTCTTGCGAACGGCTTCGCTTCGGCCACGTTGCCTGGAGGGTTGATGTCGACCGCGATGACCTTGTCCGCACCCATCGTCCGGCATGCCGCCACGGGGATGGGATCCACGAGCTGCCCGTCGATCAGTATGCGGCCCTGGCGCTCCACTGGACGGAACACCCCTGGTATGGACATCGATGCACGCACCGCCGAAAGGAGGTCGCCGTCCCTCATGACAACTTCCTCGCCCGTATTGAGATCCGTCGCCACGGCTGCGTAAGGCATGGACAGCCCGTCGAAGGTCTCTACGCCGATGAGTTCCGCGAGAAGCTCCTCGACGCGCCTTCCCTTGGTTATGGCCTTCGCGGTGAACTGCGTCTCCAGCATGAGCCTTGGAAGCTTCTTCCAATCTGGTTCGGCACACCATCTGAGAGCTTCGTCCACCCTGTCCGCCGCGATGATCGCCCCTGCGATCGCGCCGATGGAGGTACCTGCGATGCAATGCACCGGCACGCCAAGCTCCCTGAGCTTCAGCCATACGCCGAGGTGCGCCAGGCCCCTCGCCCCTCCGCCGCCAAGCGCCAAACCGATTCTGTCCTTCATGGAAGCGGATTATAGCACCGCCATGCCCTCGCAGTCAACGGCAAAGCGCGGATGCCGCGGCGTTGACACGGGTACGGGGAAGGAGTATACTTTCATACGGAACACGACATCAAGGGAGGAATCATGGCAACCGGAAAAGACATCCGAACCTTTGCCGCCATGGCGATGACGGCGCTGGCGTTGGCATCGGCGGCCGACGGGCCGTCCCAGCGCGCCGAGGTGAAGCTGATGAGCTACAACGTGATGCACTGCGAGGGCATGGACGGCAGGATCGACGTTGCCCGCACGGCGGCGCGCATCAGGATGGAGGATCCCGATTTCGCCTGCCTCCAGGAGATCGACTGGCGTACGGCGCGCGTCGCGGGCGTGGACGAGCCGGGCGAGCTTGCACGCCTCACTGGCATGCATGCCACGTTCGCGCGGGCGATATTCTACAGGGGCGGACAGTATGGCGTGATGGTGCTGTCGCGGGAAAAGCCGATCGGCGTGGTGAAGCTTCCGCTTCCCGGCCGCGAGCCAAGGGTCCTGCTGGTCTGCGAGTTCAAGGATTGCGTGGTCGCCACGTCTCATCTGTCGGTGGCCGGCAGGGAGGAGCGCGAGGCGTCCGTGCCGATCATCCGCGACGCCCTTGCCAGATACGGCAAGCCAGTGTTCTTCACCGGCGACTGGAACGCCACGCCGGAATCCGATGTGCTGAAGGCGCTTGGCGGATTCCTGACGGTCGTCTCCGACCAGAAGGGGCGCACCTGGCACGGGCGTTCCCAGTTCGGTCCGAAGGGCGAGCTCCTGGACAGGTCCCCGCACTGCATAGACTACATCGCGGTGGATGCGAGGCACGCCTCCGGCTTCGAGGTCGTGGATGCGCACGTGGTGGAGGATCGCGCCACCTCGGACCACGCCCCAGTCGTCACCACCCTGTCATTCCCGTCCCCGGCGCTCCCGGACCCGGCCGTGGTGCCGGCGCCGGTGTCCATGAAGACCACTGGCGGACAGTGGCGCGCCAAGGCGTCTGTCGTCTCGGACGCGCTGTACAAGACGATGGTGGATTCATCCCTGCCCAGGGAGGGCTATCGCATCTCAATCACCGGGGAGGATGGAATAGGCGTGACGATAGCCGACGATGCTGGCGCCGCCCATGCCCTCGAGACGCTCAGGCAGATCGCCGTGTTCAGCTGGGGCAGGATCGCGTTCCCCTGCTGCGAGATAGAGGACTGGCCACGCTTCGGATGGCGCGGCGTGCATGTGGACGAGTCTCGACACTTCTTTGGAAAGGCCGCGATAAGGCGCATCCTCGACCTCATGGCCATGCACAAGCTCAATGTGCTGCACTGGCATCTCACGGACAACGAGGGTTGGCGGCTCCCAGTGGCCAGGCATCCGAAGCTCACCACGGTCGGCGCGGCGCGTCCGCTGTCCAGGAACCACAAGGACCTTGCGGACCATTTCGAGGACGGTACGTACGGTCCGTTCGCGTATACCCGCAAGGACATCGAGGAGATCGTCGCATACGCCAGGGAGCGGTTCATACGCGTCGTTCCGGAAGTGGACGTGCCGGGGCATTCGCAGGCCCTGCTTGCGGCGTACCCTGAGCTCGGCTGCTTCGGCGGCAATCCCGCGGCGGCGCCGGCGGATGCGGTCAAGGATGTCGTATGCGCCGGCGACGACAGGGTTCTCGCGATGCTGAAGGATGTGCTCGACGAGGTGGTGGCGATGTTCCCCGACGAGGTCGTGCACATCGGCGGCGACGAGGTGAACAAGGTCAACTGGAAGGCGTGTCCAAGATGCCAGGCGCGAATGAAGGCGCATGGGCTCAAGACCGAAAACGACCTACAGGCATGGTTCATGGGCGAGATGGCGGCGCACCTGGCGACGAAGGGCAGGCGCGTCCTCGGCTGGGACGAAATCGTGCTCGATGGTGCGGCGCCGAAGGGATGCATCGTCATGAGCTGGCGTGGAGCCGAGGGTGGCAGGGCCGCCGCCGCCATCGGGCTCCAGTCGGTGATGTGTCCGCACATGAGCTGCTATTTCGACTACTCCCAGAGCCTTCAGGACGATCCTGCCACATATCCGTGGTTCACGCACCAGTTGCCTCTTTCCAAGGCTTACGCATACGACCCTCTGGACGGCATTCCCGCCGCGCAGCAGGCGCTGATCCTTGGCGGCCAGTGCTGCAACTGGACGGAATTCACCTGTAACGAGACGGAGCTCCAGTGGAAGATGTGGCCGCGCACGTGCGCCACGGCCGAGGTGTTCTGGTCGCCGGCTTCGCGCCGGGACTTCGACGACTTTCTGCGCCGCATGATTACGCACCGTCGTCGGCTGATCGCCAAGGGCGTCAACTGCGCCCCGCTCCGCTGAGAGCCGCACGACGGCATTTAGCTTTTGACGGATGGGACGGAGTTTTGGTATACTTCCAACATTGATTTCTCCCGTGAAGGCACGGGAAGGGAGGAAACGAGATGAAAAGGATCACAATTGCGATGGCCGTGGTGGCATCGACGCTCCTTGGAGGATGCGACGAGCCCTCCTCCGCAGCCAAGGCGGAACCTACGCCTGGTACGGTGGCCAAGGCTGCGGTGGAGATGTCCAAGAGCGTGCCAAAGGGCTGGATCGAGGATTTCGCCGCGGCAAAGCGGCAGGCCGTGAGCGAGAAGAAGAAGATCGTCATGGCGTTCTCGGGTTCGGACTGGTGCGGCTGGTGCGTGAAGATGGACCGCGACGTCTACTCCAGGCCTGAATTCATCGACCAGGCCTCAAAGCGCTATGTGCTGGTGATGATAGACTATCCGCAGGACCGCGGTATACTCTCCCCGCTGGCCGCGAAGCAGAACGAGGGCCTTCTGCGGAAGTATGGTATCAACAGCTTCCCGGCGACGCTTGTGCTGGATGCCGACGGCAATGTGCTCTCGAGCCTCTCCGGCTATGTGCAGGGTGGCCCCGAGGCCATGCTGAAGGCTCTTGACGGTTCGCCGTCTGCCGGCGACAAGGAGAAAGGCAGGTAGAATGAAGGTTTCAGAACTAGCCGCCAGGCTCGGGGGTAGCGTAGAGGGCGACGATGTGGAGATCGTGGCCTGCGCCGGGCTGGAGGAGGCCCGCGCGGGCGACCTCAGCTTCTGCAAGGACCATAGGCATGTGCAGCTTGTCGCCGGCACGAAGGCCTCGGCGGTGCTTCTGCCGAAGGACTGGACGCACGGTGCGCCATGCACGATCGTGCGCGTGGACGATCCCGACCATGCCTGCATGGCGGCGGCGGAGCTGTTCGCCCCGCCTTCGCCGGAGCGGGCGCCGGGCGTGCATCCGACGGCGCTGGTGGATCCTTCCGTCAAGCTTGGCGAAGGCGTGCACATAGGGGCCTACACGGTGATAGAGCGCGGGACGGTCGTCGGTGACGGTGCCGTTATAGAGGCGCAGGTGTTCATAGGCGAGAGCTGCGTCATCGGGCCGTCCGCGCATATCTACCCGCAGGTGACGCTGCGCGAGGGTACGCGTCTCGGACGGGGCGTCATCCTCCATTGCGGCGTAAGACTCGGCGGCGACGGCTACGGCTACACAACCACGATGGAGGGCGGTATCCCGAAGATCGAGAAGATCCCGCAGCTGGGCGTGGTGGAGATAGCGGACTTCGTGGAGATCGGATCCAACACCACGATAGACCGCGCGCGCATAGGGCGCACCTACATCGGTCCGCACACCAAGATAGACAATCTTGTGCAGATTGGCCATAACGTCAAGGTGGCCGGATACTCCGGCATTATAGCGCAGGCGGGCGTGGCGGGCTCGTCGCAGATAGGCTCCGGCTGCCTCATCTGGGCGCAGGCGGGGATATCGGGCCACATCAAGATCGCGGACGGGGTGCAGGTGGGCCCGCAGGCGGGCGTGCCCCAGTCGCTGGACGGCTCTCTCAAGTATGCCATCGGCACGCCCGCGATGTCCATGAAGGAGCTTGCCTCCATCACCCTTGCGCCCAAGATGATCATGAAGCTCAAGACCGAAGTCAAGGCCCTCAAGGCCGAGGTCGAGGCTCTGCGGGCGACCGGCGGACAGGCTTGAACAATGAAGGGAGGATATGTGCCATGAAACGCGTGTTTCTCTTTCTCGTGACCAACATGGCGGTCATGCTCGTGCTGAGCGTGGCCTTCCAGGTGGTTTGCGCGCTCATAGGCCAGGATGCGCTGGCGGAGCTCTCGCACAACGGCATCGATTTCGGGGTCCTGGCGGTGTGGGCGCTCGTGTTCGGCATGGGCGGCGCGATCATATCGCTTCTGATGTCGAAGACCATGGCGAAGCTTGCCACCCATGCGACCGTGATCGACGGTTCGGAAGGCCCTACCGAGCGCTGGCTCGTGGATACGGTGCGCCAGCTGGCGGAGCGGGCGGGCGTGAAGATGCCGGAAGTGGCGATCTATCCCGGCGAGGCGAACGCCTTCGCCACGGGGGCGTTTCGCAACTCGGCGCTGGTGGCGGTATCCACGAAGATCACCGAGCAGATGACGCGCGACGAGCTGCGGGCCGTCCTGGGCCACGAGCTGAGCCATGTCGCCAATGGCGACATGGTCACGCTCACGCTGCTGCAGGGCGTTCTCAACGCATGCGTGCTTTTCCTCGCCCGTGTCATAGGCGCCCTGGCCGACGGCGCTTTGAGCGGCGGGCGCGAGCGGCGTCGCGGCGGCATGTATTACCTCGTCTACTACGTGATGCAGATCGTGCTGGGCATCGGTGCCTCGATCGTGGTGAACGCCTTCTCGCGTAGGCGCGAGTACGCGGCGGACCGCGGCAGCGCCGAGCTGCTCGTGTCGCCTGGCCCGATGATCGCCGCCCTGCGCCGGCTCGGGAACCTTCAGCCAGGCATCCTGCCGGACTCCCTCAAGGCGATGGGCATCTCGGGCCGGCATGCAAGCCTGCTGTCGACGCATCCATCGCTTGAGGACCGCATTGCCGCGCTTGAGCGCCTCCAGCTGGGGCTGGGAGCCTAGGACATGTTGCCGTAACCGCATCATTATGCTAAAATCTGCGCCATGATAAATTTCACACCTTCTCAGAACAGGATGGTCGCGGCGGGAATATCGGTGCTGTCGTTCGCCGTGGTGCTGTCGTTCGCGCTTTTCATCGGGTGGACTGTGCTGAGGTTTCTGGATTTCGCCTCGGCCGCCATCATCCCGGTCGTCGTGGGGCTCTTCCTCTCGATGCTCTTCAAACCCTACTACGCCTGGTTCCTGGCCCGGTTGAAGAATCCAACGCTCGCGCTGGCTGCGATGCTCGCCACCGTGCTTGTGCCGCTGGGCATCTTCGGCTGGTTCGGCGGCGCTTTCGTGTTCAAGCAGGTGTCGCATCTGCTGGCATCCGGTCCCACTGTCCTGACGCGCCTGAGCGGATGGGTCGGGGCGCAGTTTCCATCGCTGCATCCATTCCTCGTCTCCATCGGCGTACCCGACGAGCATCTGCTCTTCTTCACCGACCCCGCGCGCTTCTCGCACGAGGTGTTCGGCCAGCTTTCCTCCGCCTATGGAGTGCAGGCCGTCAAGGCGGGCGTAGGTGTGCTCAAATACCTCACGGGCATCGGCACGGGCCTTGTGACCTTCATCTTCTTCGCGTTCTTCGTCACGCGTCCTGACATGCGGGGCGAGGACTATGTAAGCGAGATGCCGTTCCTCAAGCCCGACACCAAGCATTTCGTGGCCAGCCAGATAAACCTCTTCATCGACATCGTGGTGAGCTTCTTCCAGCGGCAGGTCGTCATCTGCCTCATCGAGGGTACCTTGTACGGCATGGGCTTCACGCTCGTGGGGCTGCCGTACGGCTTCGTGCTGGGCTTCCTGCTGGGTCTCCTGAACCTGGTGCCGCTGTTCGGCACGGTGGTGGTTCTGCCGATGGCTCTGCCGATAGCGTATTTCGGGGATGGTGGCAGCCTCCTGCGCCTTGTAGGGGTGGTGACGGTATGGCTGACGGGCCAGATCCTCGATGGCTATCTGATCACGCCGAAGATACAGGGCGAGAAGACCGGGCTGGGATATGCAGGCGTCATCTTCTCGTTCTTCTTCTGGGGCGTTGTGTTCAAGTCGATGCTCGGTCTGCTGCTGGCCATTCCGCTGTCGGCGTTCTGCGTTGTGCTGTGGCGCGCGCTGAAGGAACGCTACATAAAAGGCGTCATCTAGGGCCGACCGTTTCCGCGAGCGCCGCCGCGGCCGCGCGGTGAAAGGTGTTGTACGGCGGCATACCGTTTTGCTATAATAGCGGACATGGAAAACACACCTACAAGAACCATGGGGGGCGCCCTTGCCGCCCTTGCCGCCGTTGGCTTTGCGGCGGCTGCGTCAGGAGCCGGCTATGTAAACACGCCTGCCGATATCTGCGACATCCGTATCAAGGGGCCGATTGGCGATCGGATTGAATCCTGCATCCGTCACCATGTGATGGAGACGGACGTACGTTACATAACCGACTGCTTCTACGACCGCACCGAGGCACGGAACTGGTGGCAGACCGAGTTCTGGGGCAAGTACATGCATTCGGCGATGCCGTTCGCCGTGTATACCGGATGCCCTCTTCTGCGCAAGAACGTGGACGAAGGCCTGGTGCGCGTAGTCGAGGCGCAGACGAAGGAAGGCTACATCGGCAACTATCCGCCAGATCGCCGCTGCGGCGAGGGATGGGACGTCTGGGGCATGAAGTATACGCTTCTCGGTCTTCTGCACTACTACGACGGAGCGCGGGTGACGGGGAACGGGGAACTGGGGACGCGTGCCCTGAAATCGGCGATGCGCCTCTGCGATTTCGTCATCAGCGAGCTCGGACCTGGCGGCAAGCGTCCGTTCTGGACAACAGGGAACTTTGCCGGCATGCCGAGCTGCACGATACTCGAGCCCGTGGTCTGGCTCTACGATCGCGTGCGCGTGCGCGAGGATCTTGGCGGGCAGGCCGCAGCCCGGAAGTACCTCGACTTCGCTACCCATCTCGTCTCGCAGATGAGCGAGGTAGAACATGGTCCGCGTCTCATCGACCTTGCCCTCTCGGACGTTCCTGTATACAAACGCTGGCCGCTCAATGACAATGAGAAGAACATGCCGGGCCACGTCTCCAAGAAGAACCGCCTCAAGGCATACGAGATGATGAGCTGCTACCAGGGCCTGCTGGAGTACTACGAGGCCACAGGCCGCAAGGACTGCCTTGAGGCCGCGGTGAAGACGGCCATGTCGATCGCACGCGACGAGGTGAACGTGGTCGGCGGCTCCGCCTCCGACGAGCATTGGTTCCACGGGGCCGTGAAGCAGCACCTTCCATACAGGCATCTGCAGGAGACGTGCGTCACCACCACCTGGATGCGCCTGTGCGAGAAGCTTCTTGCGCTCACGGGCGACAGGATGTGGGCGGACGAGCTGGAAAAGACCTTCTACAACGCCTATCTCGCGACGATGCGCAAGGATGGTGGCGCGTTCGCTGCATACACGCCGCTCAACGGGTCGCGCCTCTTCGGTCACGACCACTGCCGCATGCACACCGACTGCTGCAACGCCAACGGGCCGCGCGGCTTCATCGCGTTCATGCGTGCGTTCATGCAGGCGTCGGAGAAGACGGCTATCGTCAACTTCTACGCCTCCGGCCGTGCCGGCGTGCAGGTGCCGGGGCTTGAGGAGAAGGTGGTGTTCGACCAGTATACGCACTATCCCAAGAGCGGCACGGTGTTGATGTGGAACCGCACGAAGAAGACGCAGGACTTCACGCTCAAGCTACGTATCCCCGCCTGGGGCGCCGGCACGACCGTGAAGATCAACGCGGATGCGCCCATCAAGGCGAAGCCCGGCGAATATCTCGCGCTCTCTCGCACCTGGCGCGAGGGCGACCGCGTAGAGATCCGTTTCGACATGGCGGTGCGCGTGCATCGGCTGGACCATGCCGTCGCCTTCACGCGCGGCCCGGTCGCCCTCGCCCGCGACACCCGTTCCGGCGACCGCGGCGAGGTGCTTCGCGCCCCTGTTCCGGACAAGCCGCAGTTCACCCTGGTGCGCGTCGAGGATCCAGATGTCCTCATGGCCTGCTCGGCCATCCTGCCGTTCGGCAGCCACAGCGAGAATGTGGACGGCGTCAACCCCGCAGCTGTCACGTTCGTGGACTATGCGTCGGCCGGCAACGACTGGCGGCCAGACAACATCGTACGCACATGGTTCGCGACGGAATGGACCATATACGAATGATTCCATGGGCGCATTCCTTGAAAATACGCGCATAGTGCGCCATGCCGATGCCGGGCCGGGGTACAGGACGCTCGTCCTGGAAGCCCCGAGACTGTCCGCCGCGCTATCGCCGGGGCAGTTCGTGCACGTACGGGTGCCGGGGCTTGAGGCAAGCGCGCTCAGGCGTCCGTTCAGCGTGTTCTTCGCAGGCGAGGGGCGCGTGGAGCTTCTGTACAAGGTGGTTGGCCGCGGCACGGCGGCGCTGGCCACGGCGGCGGAAGGCGACACCGTGGACGTACTCGGGCCGCTTGGCCACGGGTTCCCAGAGACCTGCAGGGGAACGCCACTGCTCGTGGGCGGCGGATACGGCGTGGCGCCGCTTCATTTCCTCGCGGCGCGCATGGTCCAGTCCAGCCCGGCGGCGCATCCGATACTGTTTCTGGGCGGGCGCACCAGGGACGATCTCCTCGCCCTCGACCGCTTCGCCGCGCTGGGGGTGGAGGTGCGCCTTGCCACCAACGACGGCAGCGCCGGTTCGAAGGGGTTCGTGACGGATCCGCTGGACGATGCGCTCATTGAACATCGCTCGAAGGGCATGCCCTTCGAACTTTTCACGTGCGGCCCCGATGGACTTCTCAAGGCCGTGGCGCAGCGCGCCGTGGGTACCGGCATGCCAGGCTGGATATCCATGGACCGCCACATGGTCTGCGGCGTGGGCGCGTGCTTCGCCTGCATCCAGCGCGTCAAGGGACCGGACGGCCGCCCGTTCAACGCCAGATGCTGCGTCAACGGGCCGGTGTTCGCGGCAAACGACATCATCTGGGACTCATAGCGGCACTCGACTACCATGGATCTATCCGTCAAACTTGGAGGCCTCGCCATGCGCACGCCGTTGACAACGGCGAGCGGTACCTTCGGCTACGGCACCGAATACGCGGCCGCGCTCGACTATTCCTGTCTTGGCGCGGTGACGGTCAAGGGCATAAGGATGTCGCCCTGGCCGGGGAACGGCATGCCACGCCACGCCGAGGTGCCTGGCGGGCTCGTCAACGCCATAGGTCTGCAAGGGCCGGGTATCGACGACTTTCTGGCCTACCATCTGCCGCACTACGTGGATGTAGTGGGCTCGGATCTGCCGATGATCGTCAACATCTGGGGCGGCAGCATCGATGAATATGCCGCCGTGGCGGCGCGTCTGTCGGATGCGGGCGCGCCGGTGGCCGCTATCGAGGTCAACGTGTCCTGCCCGAACGTCAAGGCGGGCGGACATACCTTCGGGCACGACCCTGCCGTGCTGGCGCAGGTCGTCAAGGCCGTCCGCGCCGCCACCGCGCTGCCTCTCATCGTGAAACTTGCGCCGAACGTGCCGGACATAGTGCCGTACGTGCGTGCGTGCGAGGATGGCGGGGCTGATGCGATCGCGCTCATAAACACGATTCCCGCGATGGTCATCGACATAGAGCGCCGGAGGCCCGTGCTCGCGAACCGTACGGGCGGCCTCAGCGGCCGCGCTGTGCATCCAGTCGCGGTGAAGCTCGTCCACGACGCATACCGTGCGACGACCCTGCCTATCCTCGGCATGGGGGGCGTATACGAGGCGGCGGACGCGATCGAGCTGATGCTTGCCGGCGCTACGGCAATCGCCGTCGGTACGGCCACGTTCACGGATCCCGCCACGGCGGAGCGTGTCCTGGGTGGTATCGTCGAATACTGTACGCGCCACGGATTTTCTTCAGCTTGCGAACTTACGGGCGCGCTCGATGGATGACGGCAGACGTGGACGGCGATAGACATAGTTCGGGGCGCATGGCCAGGATGGTACTGGTGTCTGCGATGCGCAAGGGAGCCGCTGGAATTCTGGCGGCGGCTGCCGCCGTCGCGGTGGTGCTTGCCTGCCTTGGCGCCGACCGGTCCCTTGACCTGATGAGGTACCACGCGGCGATCGCATGCGTGGGTGCGTTGTCTTTCGCAAGCGCGCTGGCGGCGGTCTGGACGTGGCGGCGTCCCGCCGCGCTTGCCGTGCATCTCGGCTTCGCGCTCGTGCTTGGAGGCTGGGCGTTCAACGTCTGTTGCGGCCCACAGGACGGCTATTTGCGGCTGCGGGCAGGGCAGACAGGCCGCGTGGCGGACGTGTGCGACCTCAGATTGCAGGATTTCACCATCGACCATTGGCAGGATACCGGCGCCGTGCGGCAGTACACGAGCAAGGTCAAGCAGTTCCCCCGCAAAGGGCAGCCCGCTTTCGACGCAAGCCAGAATGGCGGGGATGAGATGGGCTATGATTGCCGGATATCGGTCAACCATCCGCTCGTGTACCGTACCGGTCCACTGGATCCAGGCTGGTGGGTATATCAAAGCTCATACCAGGAGATGACAAATCCGCATACGGGGAAGCCCCTGTTCTTCACCATTCTTCTTTGCGTGAAGGACGTGGGTCTGCCGTTTGTGCTTGCGGGTGGTCTGCTGCTGCTGCTGGGTGCCATCCTTTTCGCCCTGCCTTTAAGATCTCAAGGGCCCTTGAATCCTTTGGAGTCCTTGAAGCCCCTGGAGCCCTCAGATGCCCCGGATCCGCCAGTCGCCCTGAAGCCCTGGTGGCCATTGGCGCTCTCTCTCTATGTGCTTGCGTTCCTTGGCGCTGTGGCGATGCTGGTGCATCGCGGCCTCTCCACCGGGCATGCGCCGATGCAGAACATGTACGAGTTCCTGATGTGCACGGCGGCGATGCTGCCATTGTTGACCTTTTTCGCCGTTCGCCAGGGCGATAGGCACGCGCTCCTTGTGGATGCCGCATTGCAGGCGCTTGTGCTCGTGCCGGTGGCCTTCTTCATGGATGGCAGGGTGAAGCACCTAATGCCGGCTCTGCAGAGCCCGTTCTTCGTGCCGCACGTGGGCGCATACGTCCTTGGCTATGTGGTTCTCGTGAGGGCGGCGTTCGGTGTCGGGCGCAGGCTCGTCCCGTCCGGCTTCCTTCTGCTCACCCTCGGTCTCGTCCTTGGGGCGGCCTGGGGCAAGGTGTGCTGGGGCCACTGGTGGCAGTTCGACCCCAAGGAGATGTGGTCGCTCGCCACATGGCTCGTGTACGCGGCGTACTTCCATGTACGTCCGCGCATGTCGTCCGTGGCGGAACGCGTTTTTCTGGCGGCGGGCGCCGTGATGATAGTGCTTACCCTCACGTGGATAAACCTGTCAAGGCTGTTCACGGGGATGCACAGCTATGCGTAAAGGAAAGGAATGGACATGAAGTGGATTCGGCTTGTTGGCCTGGCGGCGATGGCAGCGGTATGCGCGACGGCATGCGGCGAAACCGAGCGCGGTTCGCTGCGGCAGGGCGCCAGGAAGGTATCGACGCAGAAGGCCGCGCCCGCGAAGAAGCAGGCGGTGAAGCGCAAGGTCCAGAAGGCTCCCAAGGGTTCGCCGCGTGCAGTCACGCAGCAAACCTCCCAGAACTCCACGCCTGTGCAGTCGCAGTTCCGCAGGGCGCCCTACGTGGGCGCGATCGCGGCGGACGCCGACACGGGAAGGGTGGTCTTCTCGGACAATGCCGACCGTCGGGCGTATCCGGCGTCGGTGACGAAGCTGATGACGGCGCTGCTTGTGCTGGAGGACATCGAGAAAGGCAGGTACAAGCTGACCGACCGCGCCACGGCGAGCGTGCGCGCCACGCACGAGCAGCCGTCCGGCGTCGGCTTCAAGCCGGGACAGTCCATGACGATAGACGATCTGCTGATGGCGCTCATGGTGCGCAGCGCGAACGATGCGGCCGTGGTGCTGGCGGAGAACTCCACCGGCGGAGACCTGCCGGCGTTCATAGCGCGCATGAACGCCCGCGCGGCTGAGCTGGGGATGTCCAGCACGAAGTACGATTCGCCCAACGGCCTTCCTCCGTACGACGCGAAGCGCCGTCGCAAGAACTGGCGCACGGGCTACGACTATTCCACCGCGGCAGACGTGCTGAAGCTCTCGCGCGAGGTGGTCAAGCACAGGCAGATATTCAAATACACGTCCACGAAGATCGCCACCGTCACCGATGGCGCCGGCCAGCCGCTCAGGTCGGTGAACCACAACAACATCCTCGTAAAGGACAAGCAGAAGATTCTCAACGCCAAGGGCGAGTCGGAGGTGGACGGGCTCAAGACCGGCTACATCGACGCCGGAGGCAGCTCCATCTCGCTCACCGGCTCGCGCGACGGCCACCGCGCCATAGTCGTGGTGCTGGGCTCGATCAATACCAAGGAACGCGACGCCAACGCGCGCAGCCTGATGATCCGTGCGCTCGACGCAATCGCGGCAAAGCCCGCCGCCACGCCTCCGCCTGCCACGGCGCAGACGGGCGGGGAGACGCCCGCCGCCGATGCGCCGCCTGCGGCGGATGCCGCGCAGGCCGTCAGCGATGCGCCTGCGGCGGACGAGGCCGCCACTGCCGCCGAGAAGAGCGCAGAGCCCGGCAAGGCGTCCGGCGGCGGATGGTCCACGGGACTTCTTCTGATAGCTCTCGCCGGTGCGGTCGGCACGGCCGCCTTCTTCGCCTGGCGGTGGCTCGGCAAGGGCGACCGCGAGGCATGGAGCTTCGAGGACATCGATACGGAGGCGCCCTCGGCGGGCGGATCGTCCGCGGACGGCGTCGGTTGACAGATGGCAGTGGGCAAAGGAGTGCATGCAATGGAAGGAATGCGGTTCTATGTTTCGATGATCGTCGCAGGCATGGCGATTGCCTCTGGCGGCGCGGAGGCGCCGACGCCTGGACAGATACCATTCGACTTCACGCGCCAGCGCCTTTTCTCGGGGTTTGATGGCAGACTGTGCAAGGTGCAGCCGACCATCGCCACCGACGGGAAGGGCACGGCGCTGCTTGCATACCAGAGGCTGCTTCTCACGGGAAGCGACGTGTTCTACGGACAGTTCATGGCGCGCAGCACCGATGGCGGATGCACCTGGAGCGACCCCGTGGAGCTTTCCGCGCTCGCCGATACGCATGAGAACGGCTTCAGGGTGGCGCGATACGCGACCGTCCACTACAGCGCCAGGAACTCGAAATGGTTCGCCCTCGGGCTCGCGCAGCTCTACCTTGGGGACAAGGTGCCGTTCCAGAAGTTCGTGGACGGGCGTCCGTACGGCTTGCCCCTCCATGTGTCGGTCGATCCCGTCAAGGGGATATATACCGGCTATCGTACGCTCGACTTCCCGTTCCCGTACGAGATGGCTATGCCGTTCGGACAGCTTCTGGAGTGCGACAACGGCGATCTGATCGTGCCGTTCTACTTCGTGCCTCCGGGCGGCGGCCATAAAAGCCACTGCGTGACGGTGCGCTATGCGTTCGACGGCGATGCGTTGAAGGTTGTCGCCGCGGGTGTGCCGGTAGTGCGCGACGATCTGGCGCGCGGCGTCGGCGAGCCTTCCCTCGCCCGTCTGGGCGGCAAGGTGTACATGACCATCCGCAGCGATGAAATGGGCATGTGGGCGGAAAGCGACGACGGCCTGGCGTTCACAAGTCCCATCCCCTGGACATGGACGGACGGCAGTTTGATCGGCAACAAGAACACGCAGCAGCACTGGGTGGGGTGCAAACAGGGGCTCTTTCTGACGTATACGCGCTCGGGCGCCGCAAACGACCATGTGTTCCGCAACCGCGCACCAATTTTCATCGCGCGCTTCGACCCCGAACGCAAGGGGATCGTCCGCGAGACGGAGCGTCCGCTCGTGCCGGAGCTTGGCGCCCGCCTCGGGAACTTCTGCGTGGCGCATGCCGAGAACCAGGCCTGGCTCGTGACCGCGGAGTGGATGCAGCCGCGCGGCTGCCAGAGATACGGATCCGACAACTCGCTGTGGCTCGTAAAGGTGCTTTTCGGCGATGCGGCGAAGCTGCATGGCGTGAAAAAAGGTAAATGAAAGGAAAGATGCAATGGAAGGACTGGACATACTGGAATACGACGGCCCTGGATACCACCGGATCGTGGACGGCCCGAAATGGACCGTGGCCGCGCTGAACTACGCCCCGCGTTTCGATGAGGCGAACTTCAAGACGATGCAGCGCCACATGCTGACGGACGAGACGTTTGTGCTGCTGTCCGGCGAGGCGACGCTCGTCATAGGCGAAAACGCCGAGCGCGTGCCGATGGAGCCGCTGAAGATCTACAACGTCAAGGCCGCGACCTGGCACCACATAATCGTGAAGCCCGGCACGCGCGTGCTGGTGGCCGAGAACTCCGACACCTCCGCCGACAATTCCGAGACCCGCGAGGTCTCGTGAACGGGCAGGTCCGCAAGCCATGTCACAGGAATGGAACATAAGGTCGCGCGGACACGTCTGCTCGATATGCGGCAGGCCGCTCGTCGACCGCGCACCGGTCATATCGGTACTGCGCGAGGAGGAGGGCGGATACCTGCGCATGGACTGCCACCCCGAATGCTGGAACACGCTCGAGCGCGACTGGCAGCCGTTCAGCTCGTGGGAGGGCACGTACACCGCGCCGCCGCCGCCAGACGCCCGTAAGGAGCCTCTGAAGAAGGAGACAGCCGACGATCTGCTGCGGCACCTCATCTCGCTGGACGATCCTGCGATGAAGAACGTGGTGTACGTGCTCGCTGTGATGCTCGAGCGCTCGAAGCTGCTCGTCGAGCGGGACGCCAAGGAGCAGCCCGACCACACGATCATCCGCGTCTACGAGCACCGCAAGACGGGCGAGTCGTTCATCGTGCTGGATCCGCGTCTGCGTCTAGAGAACCTGGCGTCTGTGCAGCAGGAGGTGCTGGCGCTCCTCTCCGGCACGAAGACGCTCGGAGAGGTCTCAACCGACGGGACGGCGCCGAGCGAGGCATCGCCGGTCGAGGCATCGCAGGACGAGACTTCACAGAATGAAAAAGGAGAATGAGATGATGAAGATGGATGCAAAGGCAACAGAGCACTACTGTGGCGAATACATGGACTTTCTGGCGAAGGCCAAGACGGAGCGCCGCGCCTACGCCGAGGCCGTACGGCTGCTGGAGAAGGCCGGGTTCCGCGAGATGTCGAAGGCCGGCAGGCTCAAGGCAGGCGACAAGGTGTGGCGCGGATATCACGGCAAGACGCTCATGGCCTGCGTCATCGGCAAGACGCCGTCCGCCAAGGGCATCCGCGTGGTGGGCGGCCATACGGATGCGCCGAGGCTCGACCTCAAGCCCCGTCCCGTGTACGAGAAGGGCGGGGTAGTGTATTTCGACACGCACATGTACGGCGGCATCAAGAAGTACCAGTGGCTCGTGCTGCCGCTCGCGCTGTACGGGGTGATCGTGCGCAAGGACGGCACACGCGTCGATGTCGCCATCGGCGAT
>JAFXTB010000115.1 GCA_017525225.1 Kiritimatiellia bacterium | reverse complement strand
GGATTCGCGTCGTTCCTTGAAGCATATGTCTGGTACACGAACAATGAAATCAAGTACCTTTACCGCCCTGCCGCATGATCGGAGCGGTTGGGCTCGGGTGAATTACGCAGATGCGCCCGAGGGTGAACAAAATGTCCGTAGATGCAACCGGCCCGGATAGCACGCCTTTACGCGGCTGTCCGGGCCTGGATCTTCCGATGCCAATGGCACCGGACTATTTGTCGGAAAGCGCAGCCACGCCAGGAAGCACCTTGCCCTCGAGGAACTCGAGAGAAGCGCCGCCGCCGGTGGAGATGTGCGTCATCTCCGCCGCCTTGCCGCTCTTCTTCACCGCGCTGACGGAATCGCCGCCGCCGATGATCGATACGCCGCCATTGGCCTTGACGCACGCGACCGCGTCGCACACGCCGAACGTGCCCTTTGCGAGCGGCGCGAACTCGAAGCAGCCCATCGGGCCGTTCCACACCACCGTCTTCGCAGACTTCACGGCATCGCTGAAAAGCGCGATCGACTTCGGCCCGATGTCAAGCCCCATCCACCCTTCGGGGATGTCGCCCTCCACGACCTTCGTCTGGATGTCGGAGGCGTCCTTCTCCGCAGGGAACTTGTCCGCCACCACGGAATCCACGGGCAACAGGAACTTGACGCCCTTCGCCTCGGCTGCCGCCAGCATCTCCTTCGCATAGCCGAGCTGCTCGTCCTCGCAAAGCGACTTGCCGACGGCCATTCCCCTTGCCTTGAGGAACGTATAGGCCATGCCGCCACCGACGATGAGCGTGTCGACCTTGTTGAGAAGGTTCTTCACGACCGCCAGCTTGTCGGACACCTTCGCTCCGCCGAGGATCGCCACGAACGGACGCACCGGGTTCTCGACAGCATCACCGAGGAACTTGATCTCCTTCTCCAGCAGGAAGCCGGACACCGCAGGCTGCAGATAGTCCGCTATGACCGCCGTAGAGGCGTGGGCGCGATGGGCTGTGCCAAATGCATCGTTGGCATAGATGTCGCCATAGGACGCAAGCTTCTTCGCCATTTCCTGGCGGCTGGCCTTGAGCTCGGCCTTCTTGGCCTGGTACTCCTCCTCCGTGAGATGGATGCCCTTCTTCTCGTCGTCCTTCTTCACCTTGCCGTCCTCGGCCTTGTAGAAGCGGGTATTCTCGAGAAGGCACACCTCGCCGGGCTTGAGCGCCTGGACGATCTCGTCCGCCGCCATGCAGTCGGGCGCGAATGCCACCGGTTTGCCGAGGCATTCCGCAAGGTGATCCGCCACGGGCTTGAGCGAGAACTCGGCCTCGTAGCCCTTGCCCTTCGGACGGCCCAGATGGGACATGAGGACCAGCGACGCCCCCTGCTCCAGAACATACTTGATGGAGGGGAGGGCTGCCTGGACGCGCGTATCGTCCGTAATCTTGCCGGAACCATCCTTGGCCATCGGCACGTTGAAATCCACGCGCATCACCACGCGCTTGCCCGCGAGATCGACATCGCGGAGAGTCTTCTTGGCCATGGCTTCTACTCCTTGGCGGCTGCGGCTGCGGCCATCTTGTTCATCTTCAGCTGGGCGCGCGATTTCTTGCGGGCAGCCGTGTTGCGCGAGATGATGCCCTTCTTTGCGGCCTTGTCAAGACCGCTCACAAAGGCCTTGAACTCCTTCTCGGCAACTTCCTTCTTGCCGGCATCCGCCGCCTTGAAGAGCTTCTTGTGCGCATTGTGCAGACCGGTCTTGACGGCCACGTTGCGCTTGTTGGCCTTCGCGTTCTGACGGTCGCGTTTACGGGCGGCACGGCCGCCTTTGATGTTCGCCATTGTAGTTAACTCCTATTGGTGCAAAACAATTGGACATATATTTTACCGCATTCGGAGCGGATTGTGAACCGCAAAAATGAAAAAACTTCATTTTCCCCCTTGAAGGTACCACGCCAATATTGTATACTATTTCGCGTTTCAACTAAGCCAGGTTAGCACAGTTGGTAGTGCGGCTCATTCGTAATGAGCAGGTCGGGGGTTCGAATCCCTTACCTGGCTCCATCTGGAAAAGCGTTTCGCCTTGATTTCATGCGGTGGAACGCTTTATTCGTTTCTCCGTACCGTTCTCCTGCGTTCTCTTGAGACGCATGAACTCGAGGCGAAAAGCATTTTGGAATGGTCGGACTGGCGGGGATCGGACCCGCGACCCCAACATTAAAAGTGTCGTGCTCTACCAACTGAGCTACAGTCCGGGGACGGAAACGATTGCAATATTATACAGGAATCGGACGTCAGTTGCAATCCTGAAAATTGGGCTTCACACCCAGTCTCGCAAGTTCACGCAGTCGCTTGAGCATCTTCTTTGCCTGAGCCATGGCGGCATCCTGTGGGCTCGGCAGCTGGCTACGCGGCAGCGACTGGCGGATCTTCATCTCCTCTGCGTCGTCGATGCCCAGCCGCACGGCCACGACCATGCCGACGCGCTTCCCCTTCAACTCCGGGAAATCCGCAAGCGGATACAGCACGCCCGGATTGATGCGATAGATGTTGCGCTTGACGTGCGGCAGCAGACGCCTTGCCTTCACGCCAGGACCATACTTGTAGACCTTCTCCTTCACCGTGCATACCGCCGCGTTGCGATAACGGTCCTCCACCGGCAGCGCGGCCCCTGACGATACAAAGAGCACGTTCTTCCCCGTCTTCACCGAGCCGCGGCGCACGCACATCCGCCACGAACAGCCGTCACGTCCGACGACGCGCACCATCGCGTACGCCTCGTTCGCCTTGGGAACCTCCGTGTACTCGGTCACCTTCACGATGCATGCGAGCGGAAGGTCCTCCGGCACCTGTTCACCCTTCGCCTCGCGCAGCTCGTCGAGAAACGCTATCGCCGCCAGATCCTCGGCGGTCTTCTCGGGCTTCGGCGGCCACTTGGGCCTAACATCCGCCTGCGCCATCTCTTCCCCAGCCATTCCGGGTCATCCCTCGGCGCCGTCCGAAGTTGCGGCCGTGGACTCTTCAACCTCTTCCGCCGCCACAACCGACACGGACACCAGCGTGGCGCCTTCCGTGAGACGCACCAGCCTCACGCCCTGCGCTCCTCTGCCGACTACGGTGATGTCAACTACGCGCTGGCGCACCATGAGGCCGTCGGAGGTGATGGAGATGATGGACTCGTCGTCGCGCACGGCGTGCGCGGAGACGACGCGCCCGTTGCGGTCTGCTCCCTTGATGGCCGTCACGCCCATGCCGCCGCGGTGCTTCCTCTCGTACGCGCTGAACTCGGTGCGCTTGCCGAAGCCGTTCTCGGTGGCGACGAGCAGGGTCTTCGAAAGATCCACCACGTCGAGCGAGCACACGCTGTCGCCTGGACGGAGCGAGATGCCGCGAACGCCGCCGGCCGCACGGCCCATGCGGCGCACCTCGGAGGAGTTGAAGCGCGTGCCTATGCCGTTGGTGGTGATCATCACCACGTCGTCGCCCGGCTTCACCAGGCGCACCTCAACGAGCGCATCGCCCTCCTCGATGTTGATGGCGCGGATGCCGTTGCGGTTGACGTTCTTGAAGTCGCCCAGGAGAGTCTTCTTCACGGTGCCCTTCTGCGTGGCGAACATCACGTCCACATCGCCCTCGAACGACCTGATCGGCAGAAGGCGCAGTACTTGCTCTCCTGGCTGGAGATTGAGGAAGTTCACGAGCGGCTTGCCGAAGCTCGTGCGCGGCGCCTCGGGTATCTCGTAGGCGTCCTTGAGGAAGAGGCGGCCCGTGTTCGTGAAGAACATGAGCGAGTCGTGCGTATCGGCGACGAACACGAGCCTCAGGAAGTCCTCCTCCTTGAGCTGGGCGCCCTTCACGCCACGTCCGCCGCGGTTCTGCTCCTTGTATTCCGTGAGCGGCACGCGCTTCACGTAGCCGCGGTTCGAGAGCGTGATGACGCACGGTTCGTCCGCGATCAGATCCTTGAGGGACACCTCGTTCTCGTCGGCCACGATCGCGGTGCGCCTGGCGGAATCCGGCTTGGAGGCGAAGCGCTCCTTGATGCTGGCGAGATCGTCCTTTATTATGGCGTACACCTTGCCGGCGTCCGCCAGGATGGACTGCAGCTCGGCGATGGTGGCGAGGATCGCGGCCAGCTCGGCCTCGAGCTTCTCGCGCTCAAGCCCCGTGAGCTGGTACAGGCGCATATCGAGTATGGCGTTGACCTGCGGCTCGGAGAAGGAGTAGGCCTCCACGAGGCGCACCTTGGCCTCGTCGCGGTTCTTCGACGAGCGTATGATCCGCACCACGTCGTCGAGGTTCGCGATGGCGATCATCAGGCCGTCCAGGATGTGCTTGCGCGCCTCCGCCTTCTTCAGATCGAACCTCGTCCGGCGGGTGATCACCTCGAAGCGGTGGTTGACGTAGCACTTGAAAAAGTCCTTGAGGTTCAGCACCCTCGGGCGGCCCTGGTCGATCGCGAGCATGATCGCGCCGAAGGTGGTCTGCAGCTCGGTATGCCTGTAGAGGTTGTTCAACACCACCTGCCCCACGGCATCGCGCTTCAGCTCCACCACCACGCGCACGTCGTCCTTCGATTCGTCGCGGATGTCGGAGATGCCTTCGATCGTCTTGTCCTTGACGAGGTCGGCCATGTGCTTGATCATCTCGGTCTTGTTGACCGCGTATGGGATCTCGGTGATGATGATGCGCTGGCGGTCGCCCTTCCAATCCTCTATCTCGACCTTGCCCCTCACGCGAAGCTGGCCGCGGCCCAGCTTGTACATCGCGTTGATTCCGTTGTGCCCGCAGATGGTGGCGCCGGTCGGGAAGTCCGGACCCTTCACGAACATCATCAGGTCGTCGATCGTGCAGTCGCGGTGGTCGACGTAGTAGCTTATGCCGTCGCACAGCTCGCCGAGGTTGTGGGGCGGTATGTTGGTGGCCATTCCCACCGCAATGCCGGAGGAGCCGTTCAGCAGCAGGTTGGGGAGCTTCGCGGGCAGCACCGACGGCTCGGTGAGGGTCTCGTCGAAGTTTGGCACCATGTCCACGGTGTCCTTCTCGAGATCGGCGAGCATCTCGTCGGTGATGCGCTGCATGCGCACCTCGGTGTAGCGCATGGCGGCGGCGCCGTCGCCATCGACGGAGCCGAAGTTGCCGTGCCCGTCCACGAGCGGCACTCGCAGGGAGAAGTCCTGCGCCATGCGCACGATCGTGTCGTACACGGCGGTGTCGCCGTGGGGGTGGTACTTGCCGATCACGTCGCCGACGATGCGGGCGGACTTGAGATACTTCTTGTTCCAGACGTTGTCCAGCATGTACATCGAGTACAGGCACCGACGATGCACCGGCTTGAGGCCGTCGCGGACATCGGGGAGGGCGCGCCCAATGATCACGGACATCGAATAGTCGATGTAGTCGCGCGACATCTCCACTTCGATGTCCACATCCTCGAGAATGCCGCCGGTGGCCGGGGCTGTCTCTTCCGCGTCTGTCTCGGTCTTTTCTTCGTCTGCCATCTTGAACACGCCTTGGTGGTTTCCTGAAACGGCAACATTATACCATATTGCGCCCGCAAACGCTAGCGGAGAGCATCCTCATGCAGCGTGAAGCGCTGGTTGCCGAGCCCTTCCGGCGGCACGTGCCCGTGCGTGGAGCCCTGCACCCAGTTGACGGTCTTGTCGCACTTCAGGTTGTTGAAGAGAATCGCCACGCCGCTCGGCGGGCAGCAGTAGTCACCCAGCCCGGCGCGGACTATGGTGAATTTGCAGTTCCGCGAGACCCGCTTCGCCAGGTTCACTGGATCGTAGTAGCGTAGGGCCGGTTTCTCATGGATGTACCAGGGGTCGATGATCCGCTTGAGCGTGTCACGGCCGCCAATGTCGCAGCACCACGGGATGGACGGGCGCGCCTCGGTGACGTCCTTGTCCAGCCCGGCCGCCCATGTCGACTGCAGGCCGCCCATCGAGCCGCCGGATACGCAGAGGTTGCGTCCGTCCCATTCAGGCAGCGTCTTGAGCCACTCTAGGGCGCGCATGATGCGGTACGTGTAGCCGCTGAAGTAGGAGTTCTCGGGATCTTCGTTCTGCTTGTCGTCGAAGCCGAAGGTACGGCCGCCGGAGCATATCGAACGGAAGAACTCGTCGTAGTATTCCGGCTCGCGCTCAAGCTCGTAGCCATGCGGCGAAAAGTTGAAGCAGATGGCGTCGTTGTTGTACACTGGCGCCACCACATGGCCCTTGTTCGGATAGGTGTGGCCGTAGCCGTGGAAGAAGACACGTATCGGAAGCCGGCCTTTGCCTTCGGGAATGGAGAGGTATCCGGTGGAGGGGCGAGGCCCTGCGCACATGATGGACACCGCGCACGTCCTGAATCCGCTCTTGCGGCCCTTCAGCTCGAGCACGTCCGCCTTTAGCGGCACCTTGGCGAGACGGGCGCGGCGCCTGGCCCAGAACTCGTCGAAATCAGCGGGCTCCGGCACGCTCTGGAGCGTCTCGGGATGCACTGCGGCGCCGCCGTCGAAGAAGACGCGCTTGTCGGCCCGTTCCCAACGATTCAGCGCGCGCTTCCCCTCTGGCGTGTTTGGGTCCACATGCAGCTGCTTGCGGTAGGGCTTGCCTGCGGCATCCACTACAACTGCCAGCAGGCGCACGAATCCGGGCTTGGCGATGGACGTCTTCACCACGAGCGGCTTCTCGGCCGAGAGTTCGACCTTGCCCTCGTCCTTGAGCCCGTCGTCCCCCGTGCGCGTCCACTTGATGAAATACGTTCCGGCGGGGAAGGGATTCGCCCTCTTGAGCGCGAGCGTGAACGTCATGGTCTCGCCGGCTTCGTAGTCGATCGCGCGCTCCTTGTCGGTAGTGCCGATGAGCTGCGCGTCGTCAAGCTCGCCGGCGGCGAACGCCGCGGCCGAACATGCGGCGGCGATGATTGAAATGATGGACTTCATCTGAACATTCCCTTTCTTGAATCAGTTCTTCGTCTGGTGCGCGAACATCTTCTCGTAGCGCTGCATCGGCTCGAGGATGCCGCCGGACTTGGCATAGTAGTCGGCATCGCACTCGAACACGCCCTTCTCCGTACGCGTCCAGTGGGCGTCGGGATAGGCCAGGTCCTTGCGCATTGTCTCCCAGTTGCGGAAGTTCATGTGGCCGTTGGTCTCCACGAGGCCCAGGTCGCCGATGCCGGGGAACGCCGCGAGCCGCGCAGCAACGGCCTTGTTCCACTCCACCAGCGCAGGACACACGGTAAGGTCGGCGCAGAAGCAGGGGATGTCCTTCTCATGCGCGGCCTGGGCGATCTTCATCGACATGGACATCGTCTTCGCGATCGGCTTGAGGGCCATCGCGCGATAGCCCATGCCGATGCGGTCCAGGGCGTCCTTCACCGTATGCGCCGACTCGTCCGCCGCAAGCCTGAGCGGGATGTCCTTCACATCGATGTCGGCATATTCGTCGAAAGGCTCCTCCACGATCGCCACCTGCCCGAGCGCGCCGATCTTCTCAAGATGGTCCACGAACCGGAGGAAGGTCTCCTTCTTCTCGTAGCGGCCGTTGGCGTCGAAGTAGTACGGGAGCCGTCCGTCCTTCGTGTACGGCGTGCGGCAGTCCTTCAGGACGGCATGTATCTCCGAGACGCGGGCCATGTCCTTGGCGAGCATCTCCTCCTGCGTGCCAGGCTGGCCGATCTTGATCTTCATGAAGAAGTAGCCGGAATCGACGGCCTCCTTGATCTCGGACACCGGCACCTTGTAGGAGAAGAGCGGGATCGACGCGCACTTCGCGTGATGCGCCGAGAGTGCCGGGCGATAGGCGGCGGGGATCATGTCGTCGAACGACTTGAGGCCGTTCTCGTGCGCGAAGAGCACCCACACCGCGTTGTCCACGGCGACCAGCGAGTTTAGCGCGTACGTGGCGCGCAGATCGGGGTTCGCCGACACCTTCTTGCCGTACTCCCACACCTGCGGCCAGAGCCAGTCGTTTAGCTCCACGGGCGAGGTGAAGGACCTGCCGACGAGGAGCTTCAGCGCGTGCTGCGTCATCGCGAACATGATCGCGTTGCCGCCCGCCTCGGAGTTCGCCGCGAACACCTTCGCATCCGACCAGAGGCTGCTCTGCGCGCCCAGCCCTATGCCGTGCTTGCCGGAGGTGGATCTGATGAACGCCGAGACGATCCATTCCTCCGTGAGATATCCGCCCTTGAAGCCGAACGGCCGGACCATCGGCTCGCGCTCGAACTCGCAGTCGGTGGCGGCGATGGTGATGCTCTTCGGCGCCCTTGCGCCCGCGAACACCTTGCCGACGCTGAGATGCGCGTTGCGCGCCTGCGGCATGCGGCGGGTCGAGGTGTAGCACCCTGCGAGCGGCGCCGCCGCGCCGGCCGCCATGATCCTTATGAACTCCTTGCGATTCATTGTTCCTCCCGGTTGAAGATAAGACTCTACTTGCCGGCCAGGGCCCGCCTTATCAGCGTCTCCGTGTCGGCGATTGATGGATCGGCCTCCAGGACACGCTGCACCTGCTGGCGCGCGGTGTCCTCGGAGAAGCCCAGCGCGGTCAGGGCGAGCATCGCGTCGCGCAGCACCGCCCCCCGCGCGGCATCGCCCGCGGCGGCCTTGCCGCCCGCCAGCGCCTCGATGGGGTTCACCTTGTCCTTCAGCTCCACGACTATGCGTTCGGCCGTCTTCCTGCCGATGCCCTTCACCATCGCGAGACGCTTGGCGTTGCCCTCGGCGATGGCCAGCTGCAGCTCGCCGGCGGTAAGGCCCGAAAGCACGGCAAGCGCGAGCTTCGGCCCCACGCCGGACACCGACATCATGAGCTCAAACGTCTTGCGCTCGTCCTCGCTTGCGAAGCCGTAGAGCGTCTGCGCGTCCTCTCGCACCACATGGCACGTGAGCAGCTTCACATCGCGCCCTGTCGCGGGCAGGCGGTCGTAGGTTGAAAGAGGGATGAGGCATTCGTAGCCGACGCCCCCGCACTCCACCACCACGAGCGCGGGCGTCTTTGAATCAAGCGTACCTTTGAGATAGGCGATCATTCTGTTTACCTGTTGCCGACATTATACCAAAAACCGGCGGAAAGAGGAATCTCCCCGGCGCTTTCACCGCGTGGACTTCCACACGAGGTACGCGACCGTGCCGATCACGAACGTCCACGACACGCCCAGCGTTGCCCAGCCGAGCGGCGTCACAGCCACTCCTTCGGCAGCGAGGCGAGAACCGTCTCCACCACCTGGTCGAGGGTCATGTCGGACGAGTCTATCTCCAGCGCACCATCGGCCTTCCTCAGCGGCGCATGGCGCCTCGTGGAATCGATCGCGTCGCGCGCGAGCAGCGAGGCCTTTACCGCCTCCGCGCTCTGGTTGGCGATGCCCTTCTCGACCTCCTCCTTCTGGCGGCGCATGGCACGGGCCTCGGCGGACGCGGTGAGGTAGAAGCGCGCCGGCGAATCGGGGAAGACGGCCGTGGTGATGTCGCGCCCCTCCACCACCAGGTCGCCGAAGCGCGTCATCGAACGCAGGAGCGCGGTGACGATGTCACGCACCTCCTTGACCGTCGCCACCGGCGAGGCGTGGGCGTTTATCTCGGGCGTGCGGATGCGGTTGCCGGGCGGTTCGCCGCCAACGTAGTACGCGATGTGTCCGTCCTCTGGACGGCACTCCACCTCCACGCCGCGGGCGCATGCGGCAACGGCCTGCTCGCTCGACGTATCCACGCCATGCTCCAGGCACTGCCAGGTCATGATGCGGTAGAGCGCGCCAGAATCCACATGCAGGAACCCAAGCCGCCCGCCCACCAGCCTCGACACCGAACTCTTGCCGGCGCCGGAAGGCCCGTCTATCGCTATAACTCTCGCCATCGACAACTCCCTTTCAAAAAGACCTTCCGCGGCGCATGCGGCGAATAAGCCGGATTCTGTTCATCCTCCCTCGCGGGAAGACTCCGATCATTCATCTGCGCGATCAACCCGGAACTTCACCATCCCCTCGCGGGGACGAACCGGACGGGCCGCCCGTTCAGCTCCCTATTTGATCTTGCTCCGAGGAGGGTTTGCCCTGCGGGCGGGCTTTCGCCTCCACCCCGGTGGTCTCTTGCACCACCCTTTCACCCTTGCCGCCCGAAGGCGGCGGTCTGTTCTCTGCGGCACTTTCCATCGGCGGCGATCACCACCGCCCTCCCGGCCTTGACGGCCGGGTCCTCTGCCCTGCGGAGTCCGGACTTTCCTCACCCTTTCGGGCGCGACCGGTCACGCGCACACGCCACGGAAAGAAATCAAAGATCGCGGTACAGCACGCGGCCGCACATCGTGCAGGGCACCAGCACCTGGTTGCGCTTCACGAGCTGCGCCACGCTCGGCGGCTGCACGAGATGGCAGCCGTCGCATACGCCGTCTTCGGAGAGAAGCACCACGGCTGGCCAGCGCTTCGTGCGGATGCGCTCGTAGTAGAGAAGCATGCGAGGCTCCACCTTCGCCGCCGCCGCCTGGCGCTCGGCCGCGAGCGAATCCAGCTCGGCCTTCACCTCGGCAAGCCTCTGGTCCAGCTCGGACACCAGACCGTCCACGCCGCCTTGCTCGGCGTCCACGCGCGCCTGCGCATCCTTGACGCGCCCCTCCAGCGTCGGCCGCTCATCCTCCTCCAGCGCGAGCGCCCGGTTCTCGGCGGCCTCCGCCTCGTGCTCGAGGCTCTCTATCTGGATGAGGACCTGCTGCAGCTCCTTGTTGGACTTTATGCCCGGCTGGGACATCTTCAGCGTCCGCACCTTCTCGCGTATGCGCTCCGCCTCGTCCTCATCCTCCTTCACGCGCTTCTGGAGCGCCTCTACGTGGTTCTTCGCTATCTCGAGGGCGGCGTTCACACCGGCGAGACGGGCTGTCTCAAGGGCCTTGCGGCGAGGGATGTCCTTGGCCTCGCGCTCAAGCTCGCGGATCCGACCATCGACTTCCTGCAGATCAATCAACGGTTGTACAACATTCACCGTGCTTTCCTTCCAGATTCGGGTTGTCAAACGAATGGATATTTTACCTAATCCCCTTCGTCTAGTCAACTGGAACTTTCCTGTTCGCGCCCGAAACCTTCTCTACAAGCACACCGTTGCGCGCAAATTCATGGCGGATGGAAGCTCCGTCTGGAAGACGGATGACGGCCGTCACAGGCAGATGCGAAGTGTTCGCCGCCACGAGCAGCCCGCCACTCTTCAGCAGGTACCGCACGGAAGCGCCGCCCAGCGCGTTGACCTTGGATCCGGCGATCACCTCCACCGTCGGCTGCCGCGCAGCGTCCCGTGCCACGAGATCCGGAAGGATCGCCGCCACCTCGCGGGATACCGCTGTGACCGTGGCCCTGGATTCCGGCGTGGAGAACGCGGCAGGGTTCGCCTTGCTGCTGTAATAGGTGTAGTACACTATCCCGCGCGCCCTGCAGGCGATCGGAATGAACGTCATGGCCCGGAGTTCATCCGTCGTCGGGAAGCGTTCCCAGTGGTTGAACCCCTTGAACGTCTGCGGCATCGACATAACGGAGCGGTTCGCCGTGCCGGAGATCCGCACAGCCTCCCATGCGCTGTCCATGCCGGACGCCATCTTCGCCATCTCGTCGTCCTGCGGTGCCGCCTGGCGCAGCGGATACTGCTCGAGAATCATGACGTCCGCGAACGGAATGTACGGCGCCTGCTGCGCAGACGAGGCGATGGCGTCGATGGACACGGTGAGCAGGTCGGAATCCGCCGCCTTGCAGACGCGGTGCAGGCGCTTGAGATCGCGCGGCGACTGCAAGCGCGACGTGTCGTCGCCGACGCCCCACCCGAACATGCCCGCGCATCCGCGCCCGTAAAGCACGTTCGGCATCAATAGCGCATCGCGCTGCGCAAGCGTGCCATAGCGGATGGACGGTTCGGGCAGCATGCATACGCCATGCTTCGCGCAGGCTTCAACAAGTTCGTCGTAGTGCGCACTCTGCGCATGGAGTCGGCGCCCGCGCACCATGTACGTGTGCGCGAGGTTGAAACCGGCAGCCTTCAGTTCGCGCACCGCACGGTCGAGGTCGTTTCCATTCGGCTCGTCGGCGTGCACGCTGCAGATGCCGAGCGGGAAGAACGGCACGCCGTCCTTCAGCACCATCCCGTCGTCGCGTACCGTCCATTTCGCATGGCGCGCCGGCGCCTGCGTGAACGCTACAAAACCCCATTCGGCCGCCGCGTTGCCACGCACATCCGAACAGCGCACCTCTACGGAGACGACGCTCTCCGGACGCCAGGCATCCGCAGGCGGGAAGGAGAACACCTTCGTACCGTCCGTCGCCTTTTCCTCCGAAAGGCTTCCCGTCACATCGCGCCCGTCCACGAAACAGCGCATCGATGAATAATCCGTCCCCGTCGCATCGCGGAGGCGGAACCTGACGGGCGCATGCAGATCTGCGCATGGACTAGGCGTGAGAATCTCCAGCTCCGGCGCCTCCAGGTCGCTGAACCTCCACGCCTCGTCCTTCTCATGCTCGAAGTACTCGATCCCGCGCACTGCTATCTCCTCGCCGGGAAGGATGTCGGGATGGTCCACCACCACGGAAAGGACCGCCGAAGCTGCCCCCTGCGGAACTAACGACTTCGTATGCGCTACCGACACGCCCAGCCCTTCCTTGCGCAGCGGAAATGCAAGCGGAGTGGAAAGGAAGACGTCATTGCCGAGCGCATCGACGGTTTTCATCTGCGCGCCTGCCGCATCGCGCCAGAGCAGCTTAGCTCCGGGGTTGATGTAGTTGCTCTGCGGCAGGGTTCCGGACATTTCGAGACGCACGGCGAATTCGCGTCCGGCCTTTACCGGAAACGCTGGCGTCTCAATCCCCCACGACATGTCTATTCCGTTCGTTCCGACGACGCCGACGGCCATCTCGCTGCGGCCGTCGCGTTCGCG
>JAFXTB010000114.1 GCA_017525225.1 Kiritimatiellia bacterium | reverse complement strand
TATCTTCGTTGCGAAGTGGCGGCCGATCTCGAACTTCGACTTGTCCACCTTCGTATCGCACTCGAGCGAGGTGATGAGCGCGAGGGAGAAGCGGAGCGCGTCGGCGGAATACGCCGCGATCAGCTCCAGCGGGTCGAGCGAGTTTCCAAGCGACTTGGACATCTTGCGGCCCTGAGCGTCGCGCACGATGCCGTGGATGACGATGTTCGCGAAAGGCGGTTTGCCCATGAAGTGGATGCCGGCCATCATCATGCGCGCCACCCAGAAGAATATGATGTCCTGGGCGGTCACGAGGTCCGTCGTCGGATAGTAGTAATCAAGATCGGCCGTCTTCTCCGGCCAGCCGAGCGTGGAGAACGGCCAGAGCCACGACGAGAACCAGGTGTCCAGCACATCCGGATCCTGCTCGAGATCGGCCAACGTCAAGGCGTCGTTGCCCGTCGCTGCCTTCGCCTTCTCCAGCGCCTTCTCAGCTGTTTCCGCTACGAAGAACAGTTCCTCGTTCCCCGTTCCCTGTTCCCCGTTCCCCGTTCCCCATTCCCCGTTCCCCTTAATATAATACGCGGGAATGCGGTGCCCCCACCAGAGCTGACGCGAGATGCACCAGTCCTGGATGTTGTTCATCCAGTTGAAGTAGATCTTGCTCCAGCGCTCCGGCACGAAGCGTACGGATCCGTTCTTCACGGCCTCGATGGCGGGTTCCGCGAGCGGCTTCATCTTCACGAACCACTGCTTCGAGAGGCGCGATTCCACGACTTCATGGCAGCGGTAGCAGTGACCTACCTGGTTGTCGTAGTCCTCGATGTGGTCCAGGAACCCGCCGGCCTCGAGGTCCGCCACCAAGGTCTCGCGGCACTTGAAGCGATCCATGCCAGCATACTTCGCGCCGGCGAGGTCGTTCATCCGGCCGTCGTCGGTCATTATGTTTATCTCCTCGAGACCGTGGCGCTTGCCCACGAGGAAGTCGTTGGGGTCGTGCGCGGGCGTGATCTTCACGATGCCCGTGCCGAACTCCTTCTCTACGTAGTCGTCGGAGATGACGGGGATTTCGCGTCCCGTGAGCGGCAGGATGACCGTCTTGCCGACGAGATGCGCGTAGCGCTCGTCCTTGGGGTTGACGGCCACGGCCGTATCGCCAGGCAGCGTCTCCGGACGCGTCGTCGCGACCATCACGTAATCCTTGTACGGTTCGCCCTTCACGCCCAGCGCGCTGCCCACCACCGGGTAGCGCACATACCAGAGATGGCCGTGGTTGGCCTCGTGCTCCACCTCGTCGTTGGCCAGGGCCGTGCCGCAGCGCGGGCACCAGTTGACGATGTAGTTGCCCTTGTAGATGAGCCCCTCGTCGAAAAGCTGCGTGAACACCTTCGCCACGGCGCGCGAACATCCTTCGTCGAAGGTGAAGCGCTCGCGCTGCCAGTCGGTGGAGTTGCCCAGCATGCGCTGCTGGTGGACGATCGTGCCGCCATACTGCTTCTTCCATTCCCACACCCGCGCGACGAACGCCTCGCGGCCGAGATCCTGCCGCCGCTTGCCCTCCTTGCGCAAGGCCTTCTCCACTACGTTCTGCGTGGCGATGCCGGCGTGGTCCGTGCCGGGGAGCCAGAGCGTGTTGAATCCGCTCATCCTGCGCCACCTCACAAGCACGTCCTGGATCGTCTGGTTGAGTGCGTGGCCCATGTGCAGGATTCCCGTGACGTTCGGCGGCGGGATCACCACCGAATACGGAACGCCCCTGCCGGGCTCGTCATGGAAATACCCGTTCTTCTCCCATATCGGATACCACTTGGCCTCTGCGGCCTTGGCATCGTATCTCTTGTCCATCATCTTCCGCTTTCCTTGACCTTCAAGTTCTTCTTCTTGTTCTTACCGTCGTCCTCGTCCGCCAGCGCGCCAGACATCTGCGCGGCGACGAACGAGTTGAAATCCCTGCCCATGCCCTTGAGCTGCTCGCGCGAGAGGCGAACATCGCCGGACACCGCCCCGCCGTCCGCCACCTTCACCGAGATCGCGGGCGCCAGCGCGGCATCGCCGCCGCTGAGACCGCTGAAGGACTCCTTGAGCTTCTGCACCAGATGGTCCTTGAGCAGCCTGTCCACACCGCGGCTCCTCCCGCTGAATGCAAGCACCGCACCTTGATCGTCGAGATCCAGCGAGACTTCAAGCCTGGCGAACGCCTTGAGCATGTCGGCGACGTTGTTGGTGACGCTGGCCGACCGCCCGGCCTCGCTGATGGTCCTGATCCCGCCGCTCCACAGCCTGGCGCGCGCCAGCGGCATCGAGCCCTGCGTGCCCGGGGCGGAGTCCACGAGCGCCTGGCGCGCCAGCGCGGCGGTCGGGGCGAACGATGCGAACATGCCATCGGCGGAGTAGACCACGTAGCGGCCGTGGGCGTCCGATTCCGAGGAAAGGCGGAGCGTGTCCTTGCCGATGCGCTCGGAGCCGGGGTTCGCGAGCGCCTTGTGCGCGATGCGGTCGACGGACGGATACACCACGGCCTCGGCCGTCCCGCCGGCGGCATCCGTGTAGTTGAGGATGTACATCGGCGCGTCCGACCGTGCGTTGCCATACGTGGCCACCGCGCTCTGCTGCAGCATGGAAAGGAGCAGCGTGGGCACGATGGGGTTGCCTATGATGGTTCCAAAATCGCGCACCTTGGCCGTCAGCTCGGCGAATGGCGCCAGCTCCACGAGCGATGCCAGCTCCATCGCGGGCGCCGCGGCAGGCTTCGCGGCGCCCGCCTCCAGCAGCAGCGCCGCCGCACATGCGGCAAATGCCATCTTTCTCTTCATCTCTCTAGCACCCCTTCATCCCTACTTCGCATACTCCGTACATCTCAGCTCGCGCACCACAGTCACGCGGATCTGGCCGGGGAACTTGATACGCTCCGATATCTCGCGACAGATGGTACGCGCAAGGCCGCCTGCGGCATCGTCGGTGAGGACAGACGGATTGACTATGACGCGCAGGTCGCGGCCGGCCTGCACGGCGAACACGCCCGTGACGCCCTCATGCGCCCTGGCCAGCTTCTCGAGATCCTCCATCCTCTGGATGTAGTCGCCCACGTTCTCGTTGCGCGCACCCGGACGCGCCGAGGAGATTGCGTCGGCGGCGGCGCACAGCACGCCCATCGCCCCGCCGTCCACGTTGGCGTCGGAATGGTGCGCCGCGACGGCCCGGCATACTACATCGCTCTCGCCGTTCGCCTTCAGGAATTCCGCGCCAAGCGCGGCATGGGCGCCCTTCTTGTCGCCGGTGACGGTCTTGCCGATGTCATGCAGGAAGCCTATGCGGCGGGCGAGCGACGCATCCAGCCCCAGTTCCGCGGCCATGGTGCCCATAAGCATCGAAACCTCCACAGAATGGCGCAGCATGTTCTGCGTGAAGGACGTACGGAACTTAAGCGCACCCATCCTGCGCAGGACAGCATCGGGCAGGCCCGGCACGGATGCCTCGGCGGCAGCGGCCTCGCCGGCCTCGAGCTCCGCCTCCTGCACGGCAGACCTGGCATCCTCCACGGCCGCCTCGATGGCGCTCGGATGGATGCGTCCGTCGACCACCAGCTTCTCGAGGGCGAGCCGGGCCACTTCGCGGCGCAACGAGTCGAAGGAGGAAAGCACCACCGTCTCCGGGGCATCGTCAAGGAGCAGTGTGACCCCGGTGGCGGCCTCGAACGCGCGCACGTTGCGGCCGTCGCGGCCGATTATGCGCCCTTTCATCTCGGCGCCTGGAAGCTTCACCGTGGTGGTGACCACTTCGCCAAGGTGGCTCACGGCACATCGCTGAACGGCATCCACTATGATCCGGCGGGCGATTCCCTCACCCTGTTCGCGGGCAGCCTCCTGGATGCGACGCGAGAGTGACTCGGCATCGGAACGCAACGCTTCGTTGGCGATGCGCATCACCTCCTTGCGGGCCTGGTCGTGCGTCATCTTCGCAAGCTCGCAAAGCCGGGCGTCGGCCCTGCTCTGGTCGGCGGCTGCGGCCGCGGCCGCCACACGCGCCTGTTCCGAGGCTTTCTCCGCCGCAGCGGCCTTCTCAGCCACCGCAGCCTCGCGGGCATCGAGGGCCGCAGCCTTGTTGTCTAGATTCGCCTCGCGCCGCAGCTGGCGGTCTTCGACGGCCTGCAGCTCGTCGCGACGGCTCTTGGTAGATGCCTCGAACTCCTCCCGGGCCTTCACCACGGCCGCGCGAGCCTGGATGTCGCTCTCCTTTATGCGGGCCTTTATCTCCGCCTCGGCCTCATCCTCGCGCAGCTTCATCTTGCGTTCGATGGACTCCGCCTGCCAGCGCCCCACCAGTCCGCGCAGCGCATAGCCAAGGAACACGCCGGCGATGATGAACAGCGCCACTATGAGCAGCGACGCTCCGTCGGAGAGGTTGTCCCATGTGCTGGATGTGAGTGCGAATAGCATGGCTAGTGGTTAGTGGTTAGTGGCTAGTGGTTAGTGGTTAGTGGTTGGTGGTTAGTGGTTGGTGGTTAGTAGTGAGGACTTGAGCAGGTTGAAGAGATAGGCGCGCTCGGAGGGCGGCATGGCGTCGAAACCGTCGAGATGCGCGCGCATGTCGGCAACGCCTTCATCGAAGCGCCGCCGCTCGTCTGAGGCATCGTCCGCCGCGAACGGGTAGCTTTTCTCCGCGATCCACTTCGCCAGACGCGCCTCGCCCTCCTCCTCGGCGCGGCGGTGGAAGTGCTCCTTGAGGACCCTGCGGGCGGCATCGAGCCAGGCGCGGACCTCCGGGTGGAGCTCGTCCATGACCAGGGCGTTCTCGGCGGAAAGCTCCGCGAAGCGCGCGCTCTGCATGTAGGCCGTGTAGCTGAACGTCTGGCCGGAACGCACGCCGGACGGACGCTCGTAGAGCGCGAACCCGTCACGGCCGCAGAATACGATCCTTCCCTTTCCGGAGAACCTCTTGCGCCACTCGATCACCTCAAGCCGGGCCTCCTGGCCGTTTTCAAGGCGCACCGTGTAGTCGTCCACATGCTTCTGCACTATGACCGGCGAAACGGGTATGCCGCAGAAGTACACCGAGACGTCCGGATAGGCCTTCAGGTATAGCGCGAACCTGGCCGCCAGCGCCTGCACCACCACATCCGGGTAGAGGAGCGAGTCGACCGTCGCGCGCACGCCTGTTATGTAGACCTCCGTACCCGTGGCCGGACCGGGCGAAGCTGCCTGTTCGATGTGGAAGAGACCGGGTTCTGCGGCATCGCCGGAAAGCGTGTAGGACAGCAGCCCTTCGCCTGCCTTCATCGTGGTGCGCCATTCCACGCGCGAGCCAAGGGCGAACGCCTTGAACCTCCCTCGGCCGTGGCGGCCGTGCAGGCGGCGGCCATACGCCACCGTGAGCGATGAACCGTCCTTCTTCCAGCTGCCGCCGAGCGAACCGAAGGTGTCCTCGGCCCTGAGTATGTCGATGCCGCTGCCGTCGTCCGCCACGCGCACGGCATCGATGCCGCCCAGTGGATTCTGAACGAGATCAACCTTGACCTCGCGCGCATCCGCGTCAAGCGCGTTCCACACCAGCTCCTCGATCGCCGAAAGCGGAGTCGCACTCGCGAGCGAGGCTACATGGTCGGCGCGTGCCTGTACGTAGATGTCTCTTGTCATAGGTTGTGAGGGTTGTGAAGGTTGTGAGGGTGGAGAGGGTTGTGAGGGTGGAGAGGGTTGTGAGGGTGAACTAGGTTGACTTCATGATGTCAAGGGGGGCGACCTGGGGCGGCTGGGTGGATGTCACCTTCTCGATGCGCTGGCGGATCGACTCAAGCTCGGCTGTGCATGACTGCACGAGGCTTCGCCCTTCCTCGAACTTCTTGAGCATGTCGTCAAGCGGCAGATCGCCACCCTCCATCTCGGCGACGATCCTCTCCAGGCGCGCCAGGGCATCCTCGAACTTCTGCTTCTTCTCGCTCATGCGCGTCTTCCTTTCGACTTTCCGGCCTTTCCGGCCTTTGACTTCGTGGCGAAGGCGTAGGCGTTGCGGAACATCCGCATCCAGGGACCATCCTTCTTGAAGATGCCCGGGTTGTAGCTGAGCTGCACGGCGCGGAATCCGCGCTCGGGATGCGGCATCATGATCGTCGCACGTCCGTCGCGGGAAGTGAAGGCCGTAAGGCCGCCCGCAGATCCGTTCGGGTTCCAGGGATAGCGCTCGGTGGGCTGTCCGCGCCCATCGACATACCGCGCCGCCGGTCTAAGGCCCTTAAGGTCCTTGACGCCATTGAGGTCCTCAAACTCCACGCGGCCCTCGCCATGCGCCACGGCGATCGGCACGCGGCTGCCCGCCATGCCCTTGAAGAAGATCGACGGCGACTCGAGGATTTCCACCGTCGCATACCGCGCCTCGAACTGTTCGGACAGGTTGCGCTTGAACGCCGGCCAGTCCTGTGCGCCCGGAATGATTTCCTTGAGCTGCGACAGCATCTGGCAGCCGTTGCACACGCCCAGCGAGAAGGTGTCCTTGCGATGGAAGAACTTCTTGAACATCGCCTTGAGCTTCCGGTTGAAGAGAATCGACCGCGCCCAGCCGCTGCCCGCGCCCAGCACGTCGCCGTAGCTGAATCCGCCGCAGGCGACAAGCCCCTGGAAGTCCGCCAGGTCCACTCGTCCCGCGAGAAGGTCCGTCATGTGCACGTCCACGCTCTCGAAGCCCGCCAGCGCAAACGCCGCCGCCATCTCGATGTGGCCGTTCACGCCCTGTTCGCGGAGGATGGCCACACGTGGCTTCTGGGAACGGCGCGCTCGGCGAGCGCGCCCTACCCTGTCGTCAGGGTCGTAGGTCAGCTTGAACGTCAACCCCGGGTCGGTCTCGTCGAGGCCGTTGTCGTATTCCTCCTTGGCCGTCACCGGATTGTCGCGCAAGGCCTGCATCCGGTACGTCGTCTCGCTCCAGGCGCGGCGGATCGCCGTGATGTCCGTCGCGAGCGCGCGGCGGCAGCCCACCCGGAGAACGAACGCGCGTCCCTCCGCCGGCCGGCCGATCACATGCGTATCGGCCTTGAGTCCGGCGCGGGCGAGAATCGCCAGCACGGCCTTCAGGTTTTCGTCCGCCACCTGCAGCACCGCGCCGGGTTCCTCGGCGAACAGCACGGCCAGCGGATCGAGCGGAGCGCCCTTCGCGTCCGCATCCGGCAGCGTCACGTCGATGCC